>JAGOKS010000005.1 GCA_017994425.1 Bacteroidales bacterium
ATTTTGAAGGGAATACAAAGTAACTATTTATTTTTATTATTATTTCTATCACAATGTATGTTTGGCAGTTATACACTTGCGCAATCATTACAAAAACAACAGCGTTGTTTTCCTGATTTATCCTCCAAGCATAAACAAATCAATAGGTATATTAATGCTGTAGAAAATCGTTTTGTTGATGATTATGCTTGTTTCTTATCACTATATAATTGTGATTTACAAGATTCTTCAATAAAAAAACAAAAATTTTTAGCTGATTTGGAGACCAAAGCTAATAAGGAAATACATAATGTAAAAACAGATACGTCCATACTATGTCCTAATATGGATGAAATTTATGTGTTATTAGGTAAAACGTATTATTGCCAACAACAGTACGAACAATCTCAGTTAGTTTTTGAAACGCTGATTGATGAATATCCACAAAGTGTATTTTATGCTGAGGCTTATTTGTGGATTGCAAAAATTAATATGTGTTTGAATGAATTTGAAAAAGCAGAAGACTACCTTGATTTTGCAAGGAAAAACTTGAAAGACACAATACATTTGTATGCCGAATGGATGAAAATTATGGCAGATAATTATATCCGTAATGGAAAGTACTCATATGCGATACCTTTGTTAGAAAAAATTTCACAACTTAAACAGGTTGATAAAGCTTTTAAAATAAGAACACAGTTTGTATTAGGGCAATTGTATCAATACGAAGAGAATGATTCCATGGCGATGCATTATTTTTCAAAAATAAATAAACGTAATGCTTCTGATATTATGTTTGCTTATGCCTATGTCAATAGCGACATATGTTGCAAACTGCACCAACAGAAAATTGCCGACTCCCTCCGTATCGAAGATATTGAAAATAATTATTCCGAAGATTATAATTTTGAACCTACCATAATAGAGAGTATTCATGATAGTGATTTTATAAGTTCTATTTATCCTTATTATTTTAACGATCCCGCAACCATGTTTTTTTTGGATGAAGGAGATTTAGATTTTGATACATTGGTAGATGGTTGGTACGACGACTATGATACGACCATGATATCTGATGAACTTTTAGCAATGATGCTGGAAAACTGGGATTCTGTATCTATTCATATACCCAAAACCGATTTTAAAAATTTTAACGATACTATCTTTTTACCTTTATTTGATGTCGTTGAAGGTTACATGTTTCCTTACTTTGGAGAAGTTATTTCAAAATTCGGATGGAGACGTTATCGGTATCACTATGGAATAGATACTAAAAATCAATATGGGGAGCCAATTTATTGCGTGTTTGATGGTGTCGTACGTATTGCAAAACGGAGTAGAACTTATGGAAATGTATTAGTTGTGAGACACGAAAATGGTTTAGAAACTTTTTATGCGCATTCTTCCAAGTTATTAGTAAAACCAAATCAAGAAGTAAAAGCCGGAGATATTATTGCTTTAGTTGGAAGCACAGGTCGCTCTACAGGTCCTCATTTACATTTTGAAGTGCGTTATAAAGGAAACCCATTTGATCCGGAAATACTTATTGATTTTGAAAGAAAAAAATTACGCATGGATACCTTATGTATCACTAAAGAAACTTTTAATTATAGAACTCCTTATGGTCAGGTTGCCAAAAGTGGAAAAAAATCCGGGAATGCAACCTATCATAGAGTTAAATCCGGAGAAACATTATCAGGCATTGCACGAAAATATCGCACCAACGTTTCTACAATTAAAAAATTAAACGGATTAAAAAGTGATATGATACGTGAAGGTAGAAACTTGAGAGTACGGTAATGCAATAATTAAAATGCTTTAACGTTTTAAAACGTATCTGTATAGATTTCAGTCAATTTTAGATGAAATATAAATTTAATCACAAATCTCTTTCGTTTGAGAAAGAAACAATAACACTCAAAAAGCGTTTGCAGAAAATGCTTGCGTTTTTTTTTGTTGGAATTTCTTATGCATTGGTAATCATACTTATCTATTCTTATTTTTTTACCTCTCCGAAAGAAAAAAGGTTGATTCGGGAATTAGATGCTACAGAAATTAAGATTAATTCATTAGAAAAAAAAATTAATATCTTATCCAATGTCTTACAAGGCATGGAACAAAAAGATGATAATCTATATAGAGTTTTACTCGAAGCAGAACCTTTAAAAAATAGAAATTCAAGTCTTGAAAATCTTAATTTATCCTATGACTATCGTAATTTGCAAAATCATTCGAAGGTATTGACAGATTTATCCAGAAAACTTGATATTTTAACCTCTCGCTCGAAAGTACAATTAGCTTCATATAAAGAATTATGGGAACTGAGTCAACAAAAAGATGCTATTTATGCTGCAATTCCTGCAATATCACCGGTAAAAAATCCTAAAGTTGTATCTGGGTTCGGGATGCGATATCATCCTATATATAAAATTTTACGAAGACATACCGGAATTGATCTGATAGGTCGTAAAGGAATGCCTATTTATGCAACAGCCGATGGTGTCGTTAGTTATGAAAAAGCCGGATCAGGATATGGAATAACAGTTATTATTAATCACGGATATGGTTATGTTACCATATATGCTCATTTATCTAAAAAAGCCGTAAAAGGAGGGCAACACGTAAAAAGAGGAGAAGTCATTGGATATATGGGGAGTACCGGATTATCTGTTTCAACGCATTTGCATTATGAAGTGATTAAAAACGGACAAAAAGTAAATCCGGTTCATTTTTTCTTTGCAGATTTAACCCCCGAAGAATATAATCAGATTTTAGAAGAAGCATCAGAAGTTAATCAAGCCTTATCATAATATTTTATTTAATATTTAAGCAATTATGGGATTGTTTTTTCAAAATAAAAAAGAATTTGCATCACAGTCAATATCCAAAATTGCATGGAAAAAATTTAAGAAAAATAAGCAAGGAAGTATTTTATTGTTTTTTTTGCTTTTTGTTTCTTTTATTGCAATTTTAGGGTATTTAATTGTGCCCGATTCTACTCCTTATGCTAATGAACAGATATTGGAAATTAGATTACAAAAACCTACTACTCAAATATCCATGTTATGTGTGAGGAAAAATCAAATTGTCGAGAAACAAAATTTCGTAAAAAAAATGTTGTTTGGTCAACAAAGCACTCATCGGTTGATACCTATATCTTCGTATAGATTTTCAAGAGATTCTATAATTGTGGAACGTTATCAAGAATTACCACCATATAATATTTCAGGCTTTTCTTTAGCAGAGGTTGTTTATCCTATTTTAAATCATTCGATAACATATTATGATGGTACTACTGTACATTTTACCGATATAGATTCAAATAAATATGCCATTCCTGTAATATCACTGCAAAAGATAATCGAAGAGAAGCACTTTGTAAAAAAAAGATATTGGTTAGGTACAGATAGATATGGAAGAGATGTGCTGAGTCAATTGATAATAGGGACGAGAGTCAGTTTATCGGTTGGATTTATTTCAGTTTCCATTGCTTTATTAATAGGTGTTTTATTAGGGTCTATTGCCGGTTATTATCGAGGATTTATCGATGATGCAATCATGTGGTTTATTAATGTTGTTTGGTCTATTCCGACGCTTTTACTTGTTATAGCTATAAGTTTTGCTTTAGGTGCAGGTTTTTGGCAGATTTTTGTTGCTATTGGGCTCACCATGTGGGTTGATATTGCCCGTGTAGTAAGAGGTCAAGTAATCAGTTTACGTGAAAGAGAATTTGTAGAAGCCTCTAAATCCTTAGGCTTTAAAAATATGACTATTATTTTTAAACATATACTCCCTAATATATCCGGTACTATCATTGTAATTTCTGCTGCCAATTTTGCTTCTGCTATCTTAACAGAAGCCGGTTTAAGTTTTTTAGGAATTGGAGTTCAACCTCCTATGCCGTCTTGGGGTACAATGATAAAGGAAAACTACGGTTATATTATTTTAGATTATGCCTATCTGGCTATTGTTCCGGGTATCGCTATTATGTTGTTAGTATTAGCATTTATGTTACTTGGAAATGTTTTAAGGGATGTGATGGATGTAAAAGAGAATTAAACACTTTTAGAAAGTTAGATTTGCGTTATAGATAAAATTATTTTCCAATAGAAAATAATTTGTAATAAAATAACAAAAATCGAGAATTCGTACGTAATAAAAATATAATTTTGCAATTAAAAAATAAATACACATAAAAAAATGAGAAGATTAGTTTTTAGTTTATTAAGCATAGTGTTTCTGTATATTTCATGCAATTCAAATTCGAAAACCAACCAAAAGTCAGAAGAAATCCTTTCGGAAGAAGTTGCTGTTGTTATTCCTGAAAAATTAGACACCCCTGAAATTGTTGGGACCCCTGTTAAAATTAACTCGTATGAATTTATAAAATATATTCATGATTTTAATACAAATAGCACATGGCAATACAAAGGGTCAAAGCCTTGCATAGTTGATTTTTACGCAGATTGGTGTCGTCCTTGTAAAATGATGGATCCCATTCTGGAAAAATTAGCCAAAGAATATGAAGGGGAAATTATAATTTATAAAATCAATATTGATAATAATAAAGATATAGCAAGTGCTTTTGCCATTAACTCCATCCCTTTTTTCTTATTTTGTCCATTAAATGGTCAACCACAATCATCTATGGGCATGATGTCTGAAAATGACATGCGTACGGTTATTGAAAATATGTTAAATCGATAAGTTATGTTGACTGATCAGGAAATACACGAAGGAAAAATTGTTAGTTTTTCTGATAATTGTATACATGTTCAGATAACAGTTAATGAGGCATGTCAAAATTGTAAAAGCAAAAATGCATGTATGATTTTTAATGCACGAGATAGAATTATAGATATAAATTCTTCAAATACTAATTCATATGAAATAGGTGAAGTTGTTGATGTTCAAATGAAGACATCAATAGGGTTAAAGGCCGTTTTGTTAGCGTATGTTATTCCTGTTATTGTTCTTTTAGTCAGTATTATAATTGGAATGACTCTAATTAAGAATGATATTCTTGTGTTATTAATTTCTTTTTTTTTATTGGCTATCTATTATTATAGCATTTACTTAGTCCGAGCAAAAATGAAACAAATATTTACGTTTACGTTAAATAAAAAAAACTAATTTTTTTTATTTATTAAGGAACAAAGATGTTAAATAAAATATTTTAAAGAAAATTAGTTTATTCAAAATAAAAGCTATACTTTTGCAAAACAAAATTCTTAAAAGATTCTTAAAAAAAATATAGTATAAGTTATGATGAAAAGAAAAATAGAAGTTGTTGAAAAGGAAAGTGTTGTAATTAAATTTGCAGGAGATTGTGGCGATGGAATGCAACTTTCAGGCACGTTATTTTCCGATACTTCTGCCATGTCGGGGAATGATTTATCCACTTTTCCTGATTATCCGGCTGAAATCAGAGCTCCGCACAATACAGTTGCCGGTGTTTCGGGTTTTCAAGTCCATATTGGTAGAGAAATAAGTACTATTGGTGACAAGTGTGATGTTTTGGTAGCTATGAATCCCGCATCTTTAAAAGCGAATATTCAATGGGTAATGCTTGGTGGAACGATAATTATTGATTCAGACACATTTGTTGAGAAAGCCTTTGAAAAAGCAGGCTATACAACTAATCCTCTTGAAGATGGTACTTTATCAAGCTTTAATATTATTAGAGCGCCTATTACATCTTTAGCCAAACAAATAGCTCTTGATAAAGGTTTAGACTTTAAGGTTGCCGAAAGAACTAAAAATATGTATGCTTTGGGAATGGTAGCATTTATTTTTGATAGAGATTTGGATATTTTATCAAAACAAATTGAATTAAAATTTAAGAAAAATCCTGTAATTGCTGAAGTAAATATTGAAGTTTTAAAAGCAGGATATATTTATGCAGAAAGTATAGAAAGTGTTGAATCACGTTATCATGTTCCAACAGCTAAATTACCAAAAGGAAGATATCGTAATTTATGTGGTAACATTGCTACTGCATGGGGATTGCTTGCCGCATCCGAACGCTCAGGAAGATCTTTGTTTTTGGGTTCTTATCCGATAACTCCTGCAACCGATATATTGGTTGAATTAGCAAGTCGAAAATCACTAAATGCTAAAGTGATGCAATGTGAAGATGAAATAGCTGGTATTTGTTCTGCTATAGGAGCGTCCTATGCTGGATCTATGGCTGTTACTTCAACATCAGGTCCAGGTTTATCACTTAAATCTGAAGCGATAGGATTAGCAGTTATGACAGAATTACCATTGATAATTGTTGATGTCCAACGAGGAGGTCCTTCCACAGGATTGCCTACAAAATCAGAACAAGCTGATTTGTTGCAAGTACTTTACGGACGTAATGGTTCTTGTCCATGTATTGTGATTGCTGCTACATCACCCAGTGATTGTTTTGAATCGGCATATACAGCCGCTAAACTTTCCATGGAACATATGACTCCTGTTATTTTAATGACTGACGGATATATAGGTCAAGGCACTGAGTTATTTAGAATTCCAAAAGTTGCCGATTTACCTCCAATTAACCCACCTATTGCAAAGAAAAATGATACTAATTATAAACCTTATCGTAGAGATGAAAAAACATTAGCTCGTCAATGGGCATTACCTGGAACAGAAGGACTTGAACATAGAGTAGGGGGCTTAGAAAAATCGGATGTTTTTGGTGCAGTATCAACAGATCCTATGAATCATGAAAAAATGGTGAGATTTCGAAATGAAAAAGTACAACGTATTGCTGATTATATTCCTGAACAAGAAATAATTGGTGATGAATCGGGTGAATTACTCGTAGTTAGTTGGGGAGGAACAAAAGGTCAAACATATGTTGCTGTACGTGAATTGCAGAAAGAAGGTAAGAAGATTAGTTTAGCGCATTTTAAATACATAATGCCTTTACCAAAAAATACAGCAAATGTGTTTTCTAAGTTTAAAAAAATTATTGTTTGTGAATTGAGTGATGGACAGTTTGCTAATTATTTATCAATCGTACATCCGCAATTTACATATGGCAAATATAATAAAGTAATGGGAATACCTTTTACGACGACAGAATTAAAGAATACTTTTAATCAAATTTTAGAGGAGGAATAAACTATGAGTTTTAATATGATAGAACGTTCAACGATTCCATTATCAAAAGAAGATTTTGCAAGTGATCAAATGGTTAAATGGTGTCCGGGATGTGGTTCACATGCAATTTTGGCATCTGTAGAAAATGTTTTTCCTAAAATTGGCTATAAAAGAGAAAATTTTTGTGTCGTTTCAGGTATAGGATGTGCTTCACGTTTTCCTTATTATATGAATACTTTTGGATTTCACGGTATTCATGGAAGAGCTACTCCTTTGGCTACAGGAATTCGAGTGTCAAACCGTCAATTAAGTGTTTGGATCACAGCTGGAGATGGTGACCTTATGGCTATTGGTGGTAATCATTTCATCCATACAATACGAAGAAATGTAGATTTGAATATTTTATTGTTTAATAATCAAATTTATGGATTGACTAAAGGACAATATTCTCCAACAACGCCTTTTGGTCAAGTAACTAAAACATCTCCTTATGGAACTATTGAAAATCCATTTGCAGTTGGGAAATTAGTATTAGCTGCTCAAGGAAGTTTTTTCGCACGTGCTTTAGATAATAATCCGAAATTAATGGTTGATGTAATGTTTGAAGCCGCTAAGCATGATGGTACTTCAGTAATTGAAATTTTGCAAAATTGTATTATTTTTAACGATGGTGCACATAAAACTATTGCAGATAGAACTACAGCTCAAGATAAACAACTTATCTTAAAACATGGAGAACCTATGATTTTTGGTAAAGATAGAAATAAAGGAATCAAATTGGGAAATAAGGGATTGGAAGTAGTAACCATAGGGGAAAATGGTATAAGCGAAAAAGATATTTTAGTTCATGATATGACTCAAAAAGATTCAGGAATTCATAATATGCTGGTAGATATGCAACTGCCAAATTATCCTGTAGCTTTTGGTGTAATTCGCTCAGTCCCATCTCCTACCTATGATGAATTATTGGAAAATCAAATAATAGTCTCAAAAGAGAAATCCACTATTCAGTGTGTCGATGATTTACTTAATAGCGGAGATACATGGGAAATATAAAATAATATGTTACAATAAAAAACAGTCTCTTACGTAAGAGACTGTTTTTATTTAAACAATATATGTTTACAATTGTTGTTATTGTATTGAAAACGATAATCATTAAACCATAAGTATGTTATATCCTTTAAAATTTAATACCATTTATAAAGAAAAAATATGGGGTGGGAATAAAGTAAAAACCATATTAAATAAAGATTATTCTCCATTAGCAAATTGTGGAGAAACATGGGAAATTTCCGGACTCAAAGGTTTTTCTAATCAAGTTAAAAATGGTTTTTTAAAAGGAAACACCCTCGAAGAATTAGTCTCAGTATATATGGGTGATTTGGTAGGAGAAAAAGTTTTTCAAATCTATGGAGAAACTTTTCCATTGTTGATAAAATTTATAGATGCGAATGATGATTTATCGGTTCAGGTTCATCCCAATAATACATTAGCAGAAAAATTTCAAAATGATTATGGGAAAACGGAAATGTGGTATGTGCTTCAAGCTGATGCAAATGCAAAAATTAATATAGGTTTTAATACTCCTATGACTAAAGAGAAATTAGAAAAACATATTCAATCTAACTCACTGGAAAAAGTGTTGAATTATGTAGATGCTAAAGCCGGAGATATATTTTATATCCCTGCAGGGAAAGTACATGCAATAGGGAAGGGAGTGCTTTTAACTGAAATACAACAATCATCCGATATTACCTATCGTTTATATGATTATCAAAGGAAAGATACTCAAGGGAACCTACGTCCTTTACATATTCAAGAGGCTTATCAAGCGATTGATTATGAAAATATAGAAAATAATCCGATACGATTTGTGTCTGAAATAAATACGACCTTAACATTAGTATGTTCGCCTTTTTTTGTTACCAATCATATTTATTTTGATAAACAAGTGGAGAAGATATATGCGGACATGGATACATTTGTGATTTATATTTGTTTGGAAGGTGAAACATCCATACATTATCATGGAGGTAAAGAAATTTTATCGAAAGGAGAGTGTATTCTTATTCCGGCAACAATTGAAGATGCTGTCTTTGAGCCTCATGGAGTTTGCAAACTTTTAGAAACTTATTTGCCTTGATTTCTTTCTAATTCATTAACGCGTTGGATAAGATCAGGTAAAAACTGAATGCTACCCAATGCTTTTAAACCTTTTTCCATCGAGAGGGCAGGGCTGCCGATTACTTTTAATCCTTGTTTTATGTTTTTATGTATTCCTGCTTGTGAACCGGCTATAACGCCATCCTCAAGCACAATATGGTCTTTAATACCTACTTGTCCGGCTAAAATACAATTTTTCCCGATTTTTACTGAACCTGCAATACCACAACAAGCAGCGATTACTGTGTTTTCTCCAATTTCACAATTATGTGCGATTTGAGTAAGATTGTCAATTTTAACACCTTTCCTTATGATTGTTGAACTAAATGTAGAACGGTCAATACATGTGTTGGCACCAATTTCTACATTATCTTCTATAATAACATTGCCTAATTGAGGAATTTTTTCATACACATAACTTTCATTGGGCATAAAGCCAAATCCATCCGCCCCGATCACAGCTCCGGAATGTATAATACAGTCCATACCAATTTTGCAGTCTTCATATATTTTAACGCCGGCATATAAAATGCTGTTATCATTAATGGTAACATTATCACCAATATAACTTAATGGATATATTTTTACATTATTGCCAATAGTTACATTTTCTGCAATGACAACCCCTTCTCCAATGTATACTCCATTTCCAACTTTTGTGCTTTTCGAGACAAAGGCACTTTTAGAAATACCTATTTTTTGAGGTTTCAAGCTTTCATAAAACTGTAAAAGTTTAACAAAAGCTAATTGAGGATTTGAAATGCGAATTATAGCACAGGTTAAATTTTGTTTAGGAACGAAATCCTCTTTCACAATGACAGCACTCGCTTTTGTACTGTAAATATGAGATTCGTATTTTTTGTCAATCAAAAAAGCTAATCCGCCATCTTCACCTTCCTCAATTTTAGTAAATTTATAAATGATAGTGTTCGGATTACCTTCTGTTTGACCTCCTAAAATATTCGCAACTTGCTTAACTGTAAACTTTAAATTTGTCATTCTATGCAATGTTTTTGTTTACAAAAATAATAAATAAAATAGTATAAAAATTGTTTTTTATTACTTATTTTTATTCGTGTATTTCTGTATTAAAAAATCATGTATTTTTGTATGCAAATAAAAAAAAAAAATTGCATTCAAAATCAATGGTTATTATTGGTATTACAGGAACGATAGGTGCAGGAAAGGGTACAATTGTAGATTACTTAACGTCAAAGAAAAATTTTAAACATTATTCTGTTCGCTTATTTTTGCTAAAAGAAATAAAAAAAAGAAATCTTGAACCTAATAGAGATTCAATGGTATTGGTTGCAAATCAATTACGTGAAAAAAACACGTCTTCTTTTATAATTGATGAGTTAATGAAAGAAGCTATTGAAAAAAAAACTAATAGTGTAATTGAGAGTATTCGTACTGAAGGGGAGGTGTTATCATTGAGAAAATATCCTAACTTTTATCTTTTCGCTGTTGATGCTCTTCCTGAAATAAGATATGAACGTATAGTATTGAGGTCTTCAGAAACCGATCATATCAATTATCAAACTTTTATTCAAAATGAGCAACGTGAATTTACGTCTAATAATCCTAATAATCAAAATTTGAAAAGATGTATTGAATTATCGGATTTTAAATTCTTAAACAATTTGAGCATACAAGATTTGTATAATCAAATTGAAAAAGTTTTATCAAAATTAACACTATAAATAATGAGTGAAGAAAATAATAAGTACGTTCGTCCTTCTTGGGATGAATATTTTATGGAGATTGCAAATACGGTATCTAAACGTGCTACTTGTGATAGGGGACGAAGTGGATGTGTAATTGTGAGGGATAGACAAATTCTTGTAACAGGGTATGTGGGGTCGCCAATAGGGATGCCGCATTGTGATGAAGTTGGACATCAAATAAAGCAAGTAGTACATGAGGATGGAAAGTGTACCATTCATTGTACACGTACGGTTCATGCAGAACAAAACGCTATTTGTCAAGCTGCAAAATTAGGTATTTCACTAAAAGATTCTACCTTGTATTGTCGAATGACTCCTTGCAGAACTTGTGCGATGTTGATTATTAATTGTGGCATTAAACGTGTCGTTTGTGAAAGAAAATATCACGCGGGTAAAGAATCTGAGGAGATGTTTAAAATATGTGATGTACAATTGGAATTTATTTATGAAGATGTTTTACAATATGAAAAACAGTAAGTTGGGAAATTATCTTGAATTATTGAGGAATAATAGTGCGATATCAAACATTATTCGTGTTTGCATAGGTGTAGTTTTTGTATTATCAGCGGTATTAAAATATGCTTCTATTGAAGCTTTCGATTTGTATATTTATGAACATAATCTTTTTAATTTTGCTATCTCTTCCACATTGACTCGCTTATTAATTGCTGCAGAATTTTCTTTGGGCATTTTTCTTATAGCTAATTTGTTCATTCGTTTTTCTTATACTATTACCTATGTTTTTTTAATCGCTTTTACCATTTATTTGCTTATGCAGCCTTATTTGTTTGATGTACAAATAAATAATTGCTTTTGTTTTGGAGATAAAATTATTTTAAATCATAAACAGTCCATTACAAAAAATATAATACTTATAATCCTAATGTTGTGTATAAATATAAAGTATTATAAAAAAAGAAAATGCGAACTTTTATTTTTTATACTTATTGTTCTTTTTAGCCTTTCCAGCTTTATGGCTATAAATGCTCCTGATTATCTATATAAAAAAATATATCATTCAGAAATTCGTATCAATAAATTAAGATATTATAATGCATTGAAAAAATCTGAGTCTTACGATTTCTATTCGGAAGGAAGAAAACTTATTTGTTTTTTTTCTCATCATTGTACTTATTGCAAAAGAGCCTCTCAAAAAATTGAAAAGATACGAATTAAAAATGGAATTCCTTCTGAGCAAATTGTTTGTGTTTTTTGGGATGCGACAGATAGTTCAGATGTAAATGAGTTTTTTAAAATTACTAAAGTTGATTTTTCTCGTTATACTTTTTTCCCTATTGATGATTTTTTAAAAATTACCAATGGCCAAATGCCTATTATTTTATTTTCAAATAATGGCGAAATAACTAAATCTTTTAATTATGCAGGTTTGGATGAAAGTGAAATGGTGCGTTTTTTAAAGAATAATTAGACACTGCTTATATTCCTCTTTGTTTTTTTATGCGTTGATAAGCTTCATTTATTTTTGAAAAATTTAATTCAGCTTTCTTTCGGGCAGTTTCTCCTAAATGTTCAATTTTATCAGGATGGTTTTCAATCGCTAATCGTCGAAATGCTTTTTTGATTTCTTCATTGCTGTCGCTTTCTTTTACGCCTAAAATAGCATAATCATTTTCGGAAGCACTTGCTTTAGAGGTTTGATATTGACGGTTTTCAGAATATGATTGTTGATGATTATAATAAAAATAAGTGTTTTTTATATACATAAAATCTTGTTGTCGGATTTGTAAAAGCAAGGATATATTTTCAATTGTGCTTGATTCACTTTGATTTAAATTTCCATCAATATATGCTAATTGAATAAAAAAACGCAATATTTCCAATCTCTCAGTATAATTAAGAATTTTATTGAGATTTAAACATTCTTTTTCGATAGATATTTTTTCATCTTTGATGTCTTTAAGTATATCAATGGATTTTGCGGCTGCCACATTTCCAAAATTGCTAATCATGAAATTTTTAAATAAGTATAATTCCGATTTTTGAATGGAGTAATCAGCTTTCATAACGATGGCTGAAAGTGCAGTTATGCCATGTAATACTGTATCAGGAATTCCATTTTTTTTTGCAGTAGTATTATCAAAAAAACCACCTAATGCAAAGCCGGCAAATAAACCTATGGGTCCTCCAATAGCAAATCCAATGATACTAAAAACAATACGTAATAAACATCCTGTTTGCATATTATAAATTCAAATTCGTTTTTGCTAATGAATAATTGGTATACATTGCTTTCCGAACAACCGATATGGCTATTGTTAAAATAGTGATTCTACCCACAAACATTATTATAATTAATGTAAATTTTCCTACAAACGTTAATTCGGGTGTTATTCCCATTGATAATCCTACTGTACCTAAGGCTGATATAACTTCAAATATAATTTCTTTAAAACTACATTGAGGGTCTGAAATGGCTATGATTAAAGAACCAAAAAAGATAATAGTAAGTGAAAATAAAACAACGGCATAGGCGCGGTCAACTAAACTAAAGGGAACAGCTCGGTTACAAATACTAACTTCTTTTCTCCCTCGAATAGTTGATAAAGCAGATTTTATTAAAATATAAAAAGTAGTTATTTTTATACCACCAGCAGTAGAACTAGGGGACCCACCGATAAACATAAGAACTAAGAAAATAATGATAGTTGGAGTGCTTAGTAAATTAGTATCAAGAAGAGAAAAACCTGCCGTTCTACAGGATATGGTTGAAAAAAATGCAGTGCTGATTCTGTCACTTAAAGATGCTCCATGGCTTACATTGTTAAATTCAAAAACAAAAAAAGCAAAAGTTCCGACAGCAATAATTATCAAAGACATTTTAACGATAATGCGAGACATAACTTGTAAACGAGTCCAAAAACGTTTTTTATGTGGATTATGACTTACAGTATAAAATACATCATTTATGGTAATAAAGCCAATTCCACCAAGAAAGATAAGAAATCCTGTTATATATTGAATGTAATGCTCATGCCTAAATAATGGTGAGGTCATGCCGCCTTCAATAAAGCTAATTCCTGCATTATTAAAAGCAGAAATTGCTTGGAAAATAGCCAAAAATAAATTTTCAATGATAGAGTCACTGTAAAATTGATTGTGATTCCAATATAAAAAGAAAGCAATTGTACCCATTATTTCAATAACAAAAGTATAAATAAAAATTTCTTTTATCAATGAATTAGTGCCACGTAAAGTCGTGCTTAACATTTCTTTCATTACAAATTGATAACGTAAATTTTTACCTCTGTAAAAAGAAGTTAAAAAGGTAGCAAAACAAACAATATTTATTCCACCTAATTGAATCAACATTAAAATTACAAAATGTCCTTTTAAAGTAAAGGCAGTCGCTACTTCTAACGTTGTAAGACCTGTTACACAGCTTGCACTTGCAGAAATAAATAGTGCATCAATAAAGCGAATACCATCGGTAGTCATTTCAGGCAACATTAATAAAACAGTTCCTGTCGAAATAAGTAATAAAAAAGAACCAATCATCCATCCTCCAGGTCCAAATTTTAATTTTGTAAAAAATTGACCAATACTGGAAAAGTCAAATAACATTAAAACAAAGAAATATATCTGGATTATTAGGATGGTAATATTGCTTATATTGGTTAACTCAAAATTGCTAAAAATTTTATTTTCAATATCTAAATAGAAAACGTATTTAAAAAGAAACCATACAATAATGAACGAAATCATTATGCCTTGGAACTTATGTTGTTTGATGTATGCCGTTGAATGTATGGAGAATATTGTACTAATTAGATATTTTAATACATAAAATATTAAACTGCAGTGAATTATTATATTGCAAAAATATATGCTTTGTTCAGTTTGTTGAAATCCATAGAAATAGGCTATTATGCTTATGGTAAAAAAGGAAACAAAAATACTGATATAGCGTAAACTATTATGAACTATATCTATATAATCCCAAACTAATAATTTGATATTTTCTCGTAATTTTCGAAAGATTCTCACGATTAATTATTGATTTCTACAAATTTTTCAATGTCTTTATTTTTTCCGAAAACAACCAAGGTATCTTTGGATAAAATGACCGTCTTAGTATCAGGTACGCCTAATACATGTTGATTGTTTATGTTATTTGTGATTTTGTCATCACTAAAATCTCTTTTGATAGTTATCAAGCTTAATTTATATTTATCTCGAAAATTTATTTTAGCATAAGCTAATCCACAGATGTTTTTTGGTGCTATGATTTCCATAACGCTATAGTCATCAGGTAGGTCAAGATATGATACCATACTTGGATTCATTAATCGTCTTGCTACAGAGTTTCCCACTTCCTGTTCCGGAGAAATGATATCAGTAATTCCCATTTTTTCTAAGATAAAACGTTCATTTCTTCCGGTTGCTCTACACACTATATGGTTGACCCCCAAATCCAGTAAGAGTGCAGCACAAATTAAGCGTTGTTCAAGAGGATGTCCGATTGAGATAATTACCGCATCAAAACTGGTAATATCTTGCGATAATAATGCCTTTCTTTCTGTTGCATTCAAAGTAACTGCATAAGCAACCTCGTCACTGATGTTTTCGATTTTATCAGTATTAATGTCGATTGCCATTACTTCTGCTCCTTTTTGCGAAAGATTTAAAGCAATTGATTTTCCGAATTGTCCAATGCCTATGACTGCAAATTTTTCTAAACGCATATTGATATTTTTTTGATTACAAACATATATAATTTTTAGCTATGAAATAGTTTTTTATTGAAAAAATATTTTAGTGCAAAAACGTCATCGTTTTACGATGACGTTTCGTTGATAAGTACATATAAATACGTATAGCTATTTTATTTTTTAATGTTGGGTAATTCTAAGCCATATCCTTTTTTCTTGTCTTCAGCTTTAAGTAAAAAAGCAAAAACAAGAGCTAATAATCCAAATCCTGTAAAGATTAGCATGGGAATAGTATAATTATATGTGTTAACAACGGTATCGTTAACAATAATTTGTCCGGTTATACAATACGTGTTCAGCACCCATCCTATAAGAGCAGGCACCCCCATTAATCCCCAATTTTGAACCCAGAAAATTAAAGAATAAGCGGTTCCAAGTTGTTTTTCAGGTATTATTTTAGGAACGGAAGGCCACATAGCAGAAGGCACTAATGAAAATCCTATACCTAATAAAATTACTAAAATAATTGCAATGCCCGTTTGATTTAAAAATGGTAATGAAAACATTGAATGAACAAAAATTAAAATCAAAGAGCCTATTATCATAATAGTAGCTCCTTTCCCTTTTCGGTCATATATATTTCCAAAAAAAGGAGTAAGTATTATTGTTCCAAAAGGCAATAATGCAGGGATGAGTCCTGCCCAATCTTCGTTTATGTTGAATTTTTGTATCATTAAATCAGTAGCATATTTTAAGAAAGGAAAGACAGCGGAATAAAATAATACGCAAAGAATTGCAATAAACCACCATCCTTTATTCGTAATAATTTTACCTATATCTCTAATGCTAAAAGCTTCTTCTTGATCAATGACATCATTGTCTATGTCAAATTTTGCTTGTGAGGCATCTAATTTTTTATCTTGGAATGTATATATAAAAAATGATATTAATCCGATACAAGCCATAATTAAACCTATTAAGAGGGGCATTGACACTGTCCCGAAATATTTGGCAATAGGCAATGAGGTTCCTATTGCCAAGCCTGTGCCAATTCGAGCCGTTGCCATTTCCAATCCCATTGCCAAAGCCATTTCTTTACCTTTAAACCATTTAACAATAATCTTTGATACTGTAATCCCTGCAACTTCAACACCGACACCAAAAATTGCAAAACCTAATCCAGCAATAAAGACTTGAGCTTTTGTAGTAAATAAAAGCAAATTCCAAACTTGTCCGTCAAGACTATGAGTTGAAACAGCCCAATACTTAATACTTATACCAACAACCATAATAATGGTTGCCATTAGCCCTGTAAAACGAACGCCCATTTTATCAAGTATGATGCCACCAAAAATAAGGAAGAATAAGAAAACATTAAACCAACCGTAAGCGCTGGTGAAAAAACCGTATTCTTCGCTATTCCAAGATAATTGTTGTTCAAGTAATCCCTTTAAAGGAGCCATTACATCCGCTAAATAATAACCGCAAAGCATCGTGAAGGCAACAATAGCTAAAGCTGTCCAACGTGCAATTTTCGAATCTCTTAAAGTTTGTTGAATCTTTTCTGTCATTTTATTATAATTTTATTATTAGTATTATGAATTTAAAATTTTGCAAATGTAATTTTTTTATATATATGTAAATTTTATTATTTTTAATTATTTTAATTGCGTATCCATTTCCATAAATCTTTGTAAGTGATTTTTTTGCCGTACATCAAAATCCCTGTGCGATAAATTTTGGCTGCAATCCATGATGAAGCTATGCATCCGATTATCATTAAACTGCATGAAAGAATGATTTCCCATGTTTGAACAGCTTCTATGCCAAAAGGTATGCGTATAAGCATGGCGATGGGTGAAGTAAACGGAATAATTGAAAACCAAAAAGCAATTGCCCCATCAGGATTTTCAGCAATAAATTGAGCAACAATAAATGTGAGTATCAATGGCAGTGAAAGTGGCAGCATGAATTGTTGAGTGTCGGTGTCATTATCAACGGCCCCTGCTACTGCAGCATACAAAGAGGCATAGAAAAAATATCCGCTGATAAAGAAAAAGATAAAGAATAAAATTAAACGGGTGAAATTGATACTTATAAGTGATTTTATAAATTCGTTATCAACTCCATTGTCAACACTTTCTAAGCTTGTTTGTGTGTCAGAAGGAATATATGCGTAATAATCTTTAGGCATGTTTTCCGTAACTGTTATCTCTTGCACATTTGAAGTAAAAACCTCCGGAAAACTAATCCTAACAATTCCTAAAATTATTATCAAGGAGATAATCCACGTCATTATTTGAGTTAATCCTATCAATGCAACTCCGACAATTTTTCCTATCATTAATTGTATTGGTTTCACAGAAGATATAATGATTTCGACAATACGATTTGTTTTTTCTTCTAAAACATTTCGTATTACCATAGAGCAATACATAAAGATGAAAATATAAATCAGAATCCCGGAAATAATACCTATTGCCAATTGAATTTCTTTAATATGTGAAGCCTTATGCGATTCTATTCCGTCTTTATCAATGAATGTTTGCCCAAGCATGATTTTGTTTGTGTGACTTTCTATGTACAGATTCAATGAGTCTTGACTGATTTTAAATTCATGTAATAAAATTTCGTTTGATAAATTTTGCTTCATAGAAGCCAAGATATTAGAAATAACGCCGGTTCCTAATGAAGAGGTTGTATACACCATGCCTCCAAGTGTGGTTTTATTACCAGGGATATATAATAAAACATCAATTTTTTTGTGAATTAAATCTGTTTTAAGTTCCTGAAGGGGTTTGTTTGTATACGTATAATGTATGGTTTTATCATTTGGACTGTTAAGCTTTGAAAATAAATTAGTTTCGTCTAATACGGTTATCGTAACTTCGTCTTTCCCATAATTAGCTAAAAGAGCAGGGGTAAGAATCAGAGCAGCCATTAATAAAGGTCCTAAAATCGTCATAATGATGAATGATTTCTTTTTAACGGCTTCTAAGTATTCTCGTCTAATTATTATTAATATTTTATTCATATGTTTACAGAGAGCTCACTTAATTATTAATCTCCTTTATTTTATTGACTTGTGAAATGAAAATTTCGTTCATACTGGGAAATATTTCTTGAAATCCCTGAACACTGACATGAGGAATTAAAGCACTTAATAACTCGTTCGATGATTTGTTTTCGACTTTAATATATGCAGTATGAACGTCTTCCGATTTTGAAATAGATTGAATAGTAAAATCTTGCGGAAGTATGCCTCGTAAATCACTGTCATTTGACACATATTGTACTTGGAATAAATGTTCTTTAAATTGATTTTTAATGGCTTTTATGTCTCCGTCTAAAATTTTATCAGCTTTATTTATCAAAACAATGTCGTCACATAACTCTTCTACGGAAGCCATATTATGAGTAGAGAAAATAATACTGGCTCCATTTTTCTGTAGTTCCAAAATTTCATTTTTTAAGAGATTAACATTAATTGGATCGAATCCACTGAAAGGTTCATCAAAAATAAAAAATTTTGGTTCATGTATAACCGTTACTATGAATTGTAGCTTCTGTTGCATGCCTTTTGATAATTCTTCTACTTTACGGTTCCACCAAGAACCAATTTCAAATTTATCAAACCAGTAATGTAATTTTTTAATAGCATCATTCTTTGACATTCCCTTTAGACGAGCTAAATAAATGGCTTGATCGCCGACCCTCATTTTTCGGTATAATCCGCGCTCTTCCGGTAAGTATCCAATTTGTGCAACATGTTTCTGTGAAAGTTTTTCTCCTAAAAAATAAATTTCACCCTCGTCCTGAGTAGTAATGTTATTTATTATTCGAATAAGAGTTGTTTTGCCTGCTCCATTCGGACCAAGCAATCCAAGTATATGGTGTTCTTTTATAGCAATAGATACATTGTTTAAAGCCTTATAATTGCTGTATGATTTTGTAATATTATGTGTTTCAATGATATTCATTGATTCCTAATTTTGAAAATTAAGTTACAAATGTAATAAAATAATTTATATGATTTCACTTTTTTTAACGCTTTATTTAGATAGTATAAAACGATAAAAAAGAATAATTTTTAATAAATGAACAGTAAGGAATGATTTTTTTTTGTACTTTTGTAAACGAAAAAAATCGGGGTGTGGCGCAGTTGGCTAGCGCACTTGCATGGGGTGCAAGGGGTCGAAAGTTCGAGTCTTTTCACCCCGACTTTTTTAAAAAAAGAGGATCTATGTAAGACCCTCTTTTTTTGTATCAAAATAAATGAATTCCTTGTCTTATTGTTGTTCTGTTGTTTCTTCTGTAGTTTCAGAGTCGACAATTTCTACGTTTCTGGAAGATAAAATAGTTACTAATAATTTAGCCGGATTTTCAATAATTTGATAATTATCGGTGTTAATATCTTTAACTAAAATATTGTCTGATATTTGTAAATTGCTGATATTTACTTTTATGTTTTCAGGAATGTTTTCTAATAAACCTTTTACTTTAACTTTTCTGGCTTTTTTTGATAATTTACCTCCATTCAATACTCCCGGTGATACTCCCTCAACTAATATGGGTATTTCGATTGTAATGGGTTTGCCCTCCGTATATTCTAGAAAATCTACATGGAGTAATTTTTCTGTAACAGGGTGAAATTGAAGTTCTTGAATTATGGCATTGTGTTTTTTATCATTAATTGATAATTCAATATATTTTACTTCAGGAGAATAGATTACTTTTTCGATTGTTTTTTCTTCTACATACAAATGTTGTTGTTTACCACTACCGTACAATACAGCCGGAGTCAAACCTTCTTTACGTTTTGCTTTCGCATCTTTTTTCCCTACGTTCTCTCTTAAAGAACCGCTAATAGATACTGATTTCATTTTTTATTAACTTTAAATAAATAATTTAGATTTAATTTTTTAAGATTGCAAAGATATAATTTTTTTAGTCTTCATTTAGGTTTTTAAAATAGAAAATCATAAATTTATTTCATGTATAGTCTTATTAATAAATGTTAGAAATTCTTCTTTGCCTTTTACCCTTACAGCTGATGTAATAAAATAGGGAGGGAGTTCTTCCCATTGTTCAGATATTGTTTCTATAAAAGAATTTACATTTTTCATCGTTTTAATTTGGCTTTGTTTATCGGATTTAGTAAAAATGAGTAAAAAAGGAATTTCCATTTCCCCTAATTTTTCCAGGAATGAAATATCTAATTTCTGAGGAAGTAATCGGCTGTCTATCAAAACGCAGAGATAATAAAGGTTTTTACGATTCCGGATATAATCCATAATCATTTTATCCCATTCAATACGTAGTTCTTTTGATGTTCGGGAATAACCATATCCGGGTAAATCTACTAAGTACCATGTGTCGTTAATCAAAAAATGATTGATTAATTTTGTTTTCCCAGGTTTTGAAGAGGTTTTAGCTAATTGCTGTCGATTTGTAAGCATATTAATAAAAGATGATTTACCGACATTTGAGCGTCCAATAAATGCAAATTCAGGTAAATTAGTTTCAGGACATCCTATCCAATCAGGACTGCTTTTTACGAAAGAGGAGGTTTTTATAATCATTCAAACTTTTATAAGATTTAGGATTTAGATGTCTGGCTTTTTTTTCTTCGTAGATATCGTCAATTTTTATTAATATTACGGTTTCTTCTGTGTCTCCAAATTCTTCATTATCAGAAGTGCCAAAGCATTGCATGGTAGATGCAACTTTCATGTAAATATTAACAAGGGGAGGAATTTTACAACCCAGTTTATCAACTTCGTGTACAAGCGATTTATAATCATCTTTAAAATTATCATAGGAAAATAATGCAGCTATACTGTTTACATCGTGATAGTATTTTTGAGGAGTATATGCTTCCATTAATAGTTCACCTTTTGAAAAATGTTTGTTTAGAAAGAACAGAATTAAATCCCTTGCAAAAGAATTATAACTTTTATACATGGTCATTTTTCCGTAAACATATTTTATCTCAGGGTGTTTATACATAATGGCTCCTAATCCGTCCCAAACATTATCCAAGGCAAACAAACCTTTACGTGAACGTGAAGCTTGGTATTGGGGTTGAACGAAAGAACGTCCAAGTTCCATGGAATACGGTAAATAATTTTGAATGAAATTATCAGAAAATTTAAAAAGTTTTGCAGTTGGACTATGAATACCGTTTTTGTCTATTTTAATGTTTTCCCCCAAAATGTAACGATAACTGCTTATAATTTCTTTTTCTTTTGGGTCCCAAACAATTAATTGTTGAAATGGAGGATTGGAGATATCAAATTCATCCAAATCTATCGATTTTCCTGTACCACCTCCGGCATCTCTGAAAGCAAATTCTCGAAGTCTTCCTAACTCTAATAATGTATTCGGTGCATCAAAACAATTAATGGAATAAATAAGATTTCCCCCATAATTAGTTGCGCAAATCAACTTATCATCAGTAAGTTCCGATTTAATTAATCGTCGATGTATCCTTTTTAAAATCTTTTCCACTATAGAAATAAATTATTTTACAATATTATAAAAAATATCAATATAAATTCTGTTTTAAATTATAAACTATTTTTTTTATTTCATTGGCATGTTCATAATCACTTTTATCTTTGCTAAGTGATTTATATGATATGGGTTCTCCAATAACAATATTAAAATGCTTGTTTCTGTGTTTAAATAACTCATCAACTAAATATATCATTTCGATATTCGTTTTAATTCCTAATCTTTTTCTAATGTTTGACAGATTGTAAAAAAAATTGGAATTTTTTCCCTCAAAATAAAAAGGAATAATGTCTCTTTGATATAATTTGGCTTTACTTACAAATGTTTTTTTCCAAGGTAAATCTACAATTTCTCCTTTTATTCTTCTGGAACACAGTCCAGCAGGGAAAAATAATATTATATTTTCTTTTTGAAAAGCTTTTTCCATACTACGCGCTAATTCGGTAGTATTTGTGCCGGTCGTATTAATTGGAATAAACATCTCTCGAAGATTAGGAATATTCATCAATAAGTCATTGCTCGTTAGTAATATGTCATTTCTGTATTTATGTAACAAACTGGTAATAATCAATCCATCGAATCCTCCGAGTGGATGATTACCAACTATAATGTAACTCCCGTTTTTAGGTATATATTCCTCATTAAATGCAGTATACGTAATATTGAAATAAGAGATAGCCATATTTACGAAATCTATATTTTTCAATTCTTTATGGTTTAATATATTCTCATTCAACTCTTCTTCATGAATGATATGTCGAAGATAATTTATAAAAAAAGTTGGTAAAAGATTATGTAATTTTTTATTTTTTTCATAGATTACACGACTAACATCTATAGATAGTGTCTCAATTCTTTTCTCATCTGTTTCCATATTTTATCTTAATTTCATTAAATAAATCCAGTACTTCTATAACATTATTCAAGCTCATTAGTTTAATGCGAAATGTCTTAAAATCATTAATTTCTTTAAAATATGCTTTATAATGTTTTCTCATTTCTATTAATCCGGTATATTCTCCTTTATTTTCTATCGAAAACAAAAAATGTTTTTTACACACATCAACGCGTTCTGAGATGCTTGGGTCAGTATAATCGTTCAGATTATCAAGTGATTTACGGCAAGCTTTAAATATCCAGGGATTTCCAATGCTGGCTCTTCCTATCATAATTCCATCAATGTGATATTTGTTTTTCATGGCTATAGCATTATCCGCAGAAATAATATCTCCATTGCCAATGATAGGTATTTGAATCTTAGGGTTAGCTTTTACTTTGCCAATTATTGACCAATCCGCTTCTCCTTTAAACATTTGAACTTTTGTTCTTCCGTGAATACTAATTGCTTGAACACCTATGTCTTGCAGCATTTCGCTTAACTCTACAATGATTTTGTTTTCATCATTATAGCCAATTCTGGTTTTAACAGTTACAGGAAGTTTTACTGATTTAACAATATCTTTAGTGATTTCAATTAACAATGGTATGTTTTGTAACATTCCTGATCCTGAACCTTTCCCAGCTACTTTTTTTGCAGGACATCCCCAATTTATATCAATGAAATCAGGTTGATATGTTTCAACAATTTTAGCAGCAGTACACATATTCTCTTTATTATTTCCAAAAATCTGTATGCCAAATGGACGTTCCTTCTCTGAAAATAACATTTTTCGTTTGGTCTTTTCAACATTTCGAATAAGTGCATCGGATGCTACAAACTCGCTAATGGTTATGTCGGCACCTAATTCTTTACATATACTGCGAAAAGAAAAATCACTAATATCATCCATAGGAGCTAATAATAGTTTGGTATTATCAAAAAGAATGTTTCCTACTTTAAGCATACGTTAACTTATTTGATAATATTTAGTAGCCTGTTTATATAAATAATTAAGATGTAGTTTTAATTCATGATGCTCGCTTCTTTCTAGCTGGGGATCTCTTTTTAGTAGTTCATTTGCTAATGTTCTACAATACGAAATTAATTTTTCGTCTTTCAAAATATCAATTAGCTTGAATTCAAACATGCCACTTTGTTTTGTTCCGGCCATATCACCGGGACCTCGCAGTTTTAAATCAAAGTTTGCGATTTCAAATCCATCATTAGTAGATAGCATAGCTTGTATGCGTTTTTTGCTTTCATTACTTAGTTTATTCCCGGTTAATAAGATACAATATGACTGTTCTCCACCTCTTCCAACACGGCCTCTTAACTGATGAAGTTGAGATAAACCGAATCTTTCTGCATTTTCAATAAGCATTACGCTTGCGTTAGGAATGTCAACTCCAACTTCAATAACAGTTGTTGATAATAAAATATTAGTTTTTCCTTCGGCAAAATCTTTCATAGTTTCTTCTTTTTGTTCTCCCGGCATTTTCCCATGTAAATAATTTACTTTATAATGGGGTAGGGGGAAATCTATCAAAAAAGATTCGTATCCTTCTAATAAATTTCTTAAATCCAATGCTTCAGATTCTTGTATAAGAGGGAAAATGACAAAAATTTGCCTTCCCATTTGAATTTGGTTTCGTAGAAATATCATTAATTTATCACGATTATGTTGACTATAATGGTAAGTAGCAATAGGTTTCCTTCCTTTAGGCAATTCATCAATAACCGATAAATCCAAATCTCCGTATACGGTCATTGCTAACGTTCGTGGAATGGGTGTTGCTGTCATTACCAAAATATGGGGAGGATTATCATTCTTTTTCCATAATTTAGCACGTTGTTCTACACCAAATCGATGTTGTTCATCGATTATAACTAATCCTAATTTGCTGAAAATTACATTATTTTCAATTAATGCATGAGTCCCTATTAAAATGGAAATTTTACCTTCTTCTAATTCCTTTAATATCGTTTTACGTTTAGTTGGTTTTGTTCTTCCCGTTAATAATTCAATTTTAATATCAATTTGTTTTAAAAGTTTTGAAATACTTTCAAAATGTTGATTGGCGAGAATCTCTGTAGGAGCCATCAAACAACATTGGTAAGCGTTGTCAATAGCAATCAACATAATAAGTAATGACGTAATTGTTTTACCACTCCCTACATCTCCTTGTAATAAACGATTCATTTGTTTTCCGGAAATAAAATCGGAACGAATTTCTTTAATAACCTTTTTTTGAGCATTTGTCAATTCGAAAGGTAGATAGTTATAATAAAAATCATTGAAATATTTTCCTATTTTTGACAAAAGAAATCCCTTATTTTTTGAAGAACGAATTAATTTGTTTTGTATTAAATGTAATTGTACGAAAAACATTTCTTCAAATTTTAGTCGGTGTTGGGCATGTTTTAATAATTCTTGATTTTGAGGGAAGTGAATATTTAAAAGTGCTGATTTTCTGTCAATAAATTTTAAATTTGAAGGGATATAGATAGGTAAATTCTCTTCTATTTTATCCATATAACTGCTAAAAAGTTGAAATACTAGTTTGCTAATTCCTTTACTATCCAATCCATTTCTTTTCATTTTTTCAGTGGAGCTGTAGAATGGTTGAAAGGGAATAGGGATAGGTTGTGTTTCTTCGTAAGTGTTTATTTCGGTTATTTCGGGATGAGTCATGTTTAAGGTATTTCCAAATAAGCTAGCTTTACCGAAAACTATATACTCTTTATTTTTAATAATATTTTTTTCTATATAGTGAATGCTATTAAACCAAACAAGATCTATATAACCGGTACTATCTTGTAAGGTAGCAACTAAACGTTTACTTCTTTTTTCTCCTATAATTTTAATATCACAGACAGTTCCTTTGAGTTGAATATAAGAATGAATATTATTTTGTATCTCATTTATTTTGTATAATTTAGATTTATCGATATATTTATAAGGAAAATACATCAATAAATCGAAAAACGTTAGAATGGATGCTTCTTTATTAAGTATTTCGGCACGTTTAACGCCTACACCTTTTAAATAGGTAATATCTGTTTGAAATATTTGGTTCATTTTCTGCATTTATAAAAAAAGGCTACACTGTATAGGTAGCCTTTTAATCTATATACTTATTATTCTAATATTCCCACATATCGTGTTCGAATGCAAATATTTTATGTTTAATTTTTTCAGCTTCAAGAATTTGATCCAAGCCATTCACAATGTACCAGTTGATTTCTCTATTATCATATACATTTTCTTCAGCTCTGATAAAACTGGAAAAGTGTCGTTGTATGAAAATATCATCATAGCTTCTACGATTAGCATTGTTATGTAAGTTAAATACTTCGTTTTTAGCCATAATGGGTCTGAATTCAGGATAGTATAGCCATCCCAATGGGGTTAATTTTGTAGTAACAATTTCACCCATATCTTCTTCAACAGGGTCTAAGCCTTCGGTCATTCCTTCACCTTCTGATATTTCACCTTCCATAGGAGGTTCTTCTTCTTCTTCTACGTCTCCAAACATATCAGATGCCCCTTTTTGCAGGATAGGACAAATCCCCATAATCCTAACATCAAGCATTGAACGTTGATTATCTACATAATATAATTCTTTAATATCATATTGTAATATTTCTTTCGGACTGGCATATTGAGCAATCGTAGTATCTCCAATAGAAATTGGATCGCCTGTTTCCTCATCAAATACTTGATTACCATATTCATCTGTAAGCCATTTTTGAATAGTCATTGGTTCAAGACTAAATTTTCCTTTGAATTCGGAAACAGATAAGGGTATATCAAAGTATTCCGTAGAATAAATTCTAACAGGCATTGTATTGTTTTCAGTTGAATCAACAGCATCCCATATGATTTGTGCAAAACTTTTCCAATTTCCTTTAACTTCCGTTGGAAAATAAAGAGGTAAGTTTATTTTTTCACGTAAGTCAATTACACGCCAGATAAGAGCGGAAAAATGGATATATTCTTCATCGATAGCTTGTAGAGGAACAGGAGTATTTTGAAAAAGAAGATCCTTTTGATAAGGTCTGTCAATAGGATCACGTACTGGTTGTGACGGGGCATCCTTAACACCTCCTTGATTATTTTCACTATCAATATTTTGAGCATGTACAAATGAAATGCTGCAAAGTATGGAAACTGCAATGATTAATCTTATTTTTTTCATATCTGTTAAATTTAATATGAATACTTTGATTATTTAATTTTATTATCGAATACGTACTGTAATATTGTCCAAGTTTTTAACACCGGCAATACTTTGTGCTTTAATTTCTGTGAATTCAAAGGTTGTTCCGGAAGTAGCTGAACGTATAGCATTTTGTATTTCAGCTGAAAATTGTGATCCGGAATTGGTTTTACTGGCTACTTCACGTCCGTTTTTAACAACAGTAATTCTATAGCTGGTAATTCTCCAAGGTAAAGCAAAGTCGAAATTTTCCATTCTCGCAGTCAAAAATGTATTTGCTATTAATACTTCTTTGGATACTTTACCTGAACCAATATTGGACCCAATATAGGCTATAGGATTTGGAACACCCTTTACTCTAAATTCTTGTGTTCCCATATTCTGCGATCTTCCTGTTCCTAAATCAGCTGAAACAGAGATTGTAACCTTTTTGCCAATTAAAGTTTTATCGGGAGTTACTTCGTATTTTCCACCTCCTAATTGTTTCGGGCTTAATCCACCCCAAGAAATTCTCAATTTTTCGGGAGCAACAGGAGCAGCTATACTTACAGGATTTGGAATACCTGCATAGAAAACATTCATTTTGTCAGCAGCAATAGCCGCTGATGGTCTTGTTACTGTGTAAGCATCTTTGAAAGAATAATATTTGTCTCCTTCAGCACTTTTAAGTCTTATAACACCTGCATATTTTTGATCACCTACACCTCCTGTAGGAATTTTTAAGTGAACCATCCCTTTTTCACCTTCAACTAAGGTTAGATTATTAATATCAGCTTCAGTAGCAGTATCACGTCCGGCTCCCCAATAAATAGAGGGATTTTGACGAGAATCGACTGCAGCTACAATAATATCTGCTTCATAACTGTCTCCTGAAAAGAGAATACGACTATTTGGGATAACTCTGGCAGCTACATTGTCAAATTTAAAAGAACCGGCATCTATAGCAGAAAATAAGTAACTAACTGTTGTATATTCTGTGTTTTTAATTTCACCGATTAAATTATTTAAAATAGTATAACTTGCTGCTGCTACAATACCTTCAAAATTATGTTGTTCCCATGTTTCCTTTTTTTCGTCTTTATTCCTGTAATCACCGTCAGTAACTAAAGAATTTTTGATTATTTGCGGAAAATTTTCTTTATTAACAATTTTAATAAGTTCTGCTTTATAATCATCGATTTTTTTCTTCATTTCTTTAGCTTTTCCAGGTATACCTGTTTGTCCCATAAAATAAAGAGTAGGAGTTGAATAATTATCTCTTCCTTCTAAATCTTTCAATGTTTTACCTTCGGTTTGTTCAATAGGAATATTATCAACTTTGGAAAATAATTCTTTTTTAACGTCTTGAAAATATTTAACCAAATCATCAGAAGCTGCTTTTACTTTCATTGCTTTGTCGTAAAAGGGTTTTACCTTAGCTTCTTCAGCTTCTAGTTGCTTTTGAAACAAAAAATAGGTTTGGTCTACTTTACTGGTGAAGTTTATGTTTGTTTGTTCCAATGTTTCATTAACAACGACAAAAGCATCCAATATATCTTTAGATACATTTAAGGCTAACATAGCAGTTAACACTAAATACATCATTGAAATCATTCGTTGCCGGGGAGTTTCCGGACAATTTGTTGCACCCATATATTATATATTTTTTTAAATATTTAATAATTAATCACTTAAATCTTACATTCTGTTGCTCATAGCAGCTAACATATTTCCGTAAATATCATTTAATTTGCTTACGTTTTTAGATAGCATATCCACTTGTTCTTTATAACTAAGAATATTGGAACTAGATTCTTGTAAATTAGTAGCTAAATTTTTAAGATGTTCATCTAAAGTTTTGGAAATATTTAAAGTTTCGTTTGTGCTTTGTAATTGCAATTCATAGGCAGCATTGATGGCTGCAAGATTTTTAGATAGTCTTGAGACTTCTTCATTGTAATTGCTTCCACTTGTCATACTTCTTATTGTAGATTCATATACATTTGCTAATTCACCTACAGCAGAAGATGCTTTTTCAACATTATTAAAATAGCCTTGTGATTTATTTACCGATGTTTCTAATGTATCAGTCGTTTTATCATAAGCAACTGTTAAGTTTCTTACTGATTCAGATGCTTTTGAAACATTTGTAATAAAACCGTCAGTAGCATTTACGGCATCAGACATTCCGGAAAGTTGTTTTGCATTTTCACCAAGATTTTTCATTCCGGATGCTAAACTATCTAAAAGTTCCGGTCCAATTTTAGCTTGTAGCAAAGCATTGTCAAGTTGTTGGCTGATAGAACCCTGTGCTTTTTTCTTATTTCTGGAAGATTCTTCCTCTAAACCCATTGCTAATTCAGGGTAAACAAGTGCCCAATTGTATTCAACGTGAAGAGGCTCAAAAGCAGAGAAAGCAAAAATAATAGATTCTGTACCCATACCTGCCATCAGCATTATATCGGCTCCAGGTAAGTGCAAAATTTTAAACAAAGCACCTAAAATTACAACTGATGCACCCAATCCGTATAACTTTGCCATAAAGTTTTTGTACGGTTTACTTCTTACTAATTCATTAAAACCCATAGATTTAATTTTTTAATTGTTATTATTTATGTTATTATTTAGATTAAATTATTTACATTAATTAATATACATTGGAAGCTGTTGCCAAATTATCTCCATATACACGGCCTAAATAAGATTGTACACAACGGAATCCAATATATGATTTACCTGTATCTTGATAGCAATATGTTCTTGTAGCAGTATTCATATAATAACTGATGTCTTTCCACGATCCACCACGAACCACTTTTCTTTTCAAAACAGGAGGGTCGCTGTCTTTTGCAAAGTAAGTATATTGCATATTTAAATCGTGAGCAAAATTATGAGCAGATTCATTATAAGCATCTTCACACCATTCAGCTACATTACCTGCCATATCATATAAACCCCAATCATTTGGATGATAATGAGCAACTATAACAGTTAAGACTCCACCATCAGCGCTGTAATTACCTCGATTAGGTTTGAAATTTCCCAAAAAGCATCCATTGATATTTTGAGTGTATGGACCACCCCAAGGATAAGGGTTTTCACTTAAATATCCTCTTGCTGCCCATTCCCATTCAGCTTCATTGGGTAATCTGAATTCATTTTCATATGCCCATTCTTGCGTACTTAAATAGTTATTTCTGATATGTGAACGCCAAGCACAAAATGCTCTTGCTTGTTTCCAGCTAACACCAACAACAGGGTAGTGGTCATAAACAGGATGCCAAAAATAAGTATTCGTTTGAGGTTCGTTAAAAGAATATACAAAATCATGTATCCAACATAAAGTGTCAGGATAAATATTGATAGCTTCATGTCGTAAGAATGGCTTTGCTCCTTGGTTATACGCTGTAGGTCTGTTTGAAAACATTCCCATGTCTTTTGTTTGAGGGTCTACGTTATCAAATTCTTTAAAAGCAGCTCCTTGTACTTCATCATCTTTATATGCTCTTTTATCATACCACCAATATTCAAATACTAATTTCTTAATATCCATGTCTTTCATTTTGTAGTGATAATACCTTTCATTTCCTATGCTAGGGTCTAAAATGAGGTATGCTAAAGCAGTTCTATACTCTTCATTAGTAGATTCCCAATCAATTTCTGTTTCCCAATTGATGTGTTTGGGTTCTATAACTTCACCTTCATCATGGTCTTCAGTAGCATCATTTCTTCCATATTTCATGTAATGTTCGTTATCTTCTTCATCCAATGTTTCACCTAATTGTACATGGATAATTGAATCAACAACCCATTCAACAAATTGGCGATATTCATTATTTGTAATTTCTGTTTCATCCATCCAAAATGTTTGAACGGTAACATTTTTAGCACTATAGGTCATAGAATAGGTTGGATCTTCATCACCCACTCCCATTTTAAAGTGCCCCTGAGGAATAATTTTCATACCGAATGGTTCCACCTCATTATATTCTATTCTGTCTTGAGCTCCAATTAGTTGACCATTACCTGAATTGTTGCAAGCTGTTAAAAATAATGCAACAACAACTATTAATGTTAAGATCAAATTCTTCATACTCTTAAAATTTATATATGAATAACTATTATTTTTCACTTTTATTGTATTTTTCTTTTTTATTTATTCTAATATTCAATAGGTTTATTGCCTAATAATCGAGTGTTTTGATAACCGTAGACAGAAGTAGGAGGAATAATAGTAAAACAATATTTTAACATTATTTCAGGACCACCAAAACTTCTCCCGTGATTATATCCTAATTTAGAAGTTGTTATATCATAAGATACACCTATTTCCAAGCCTCTAATAGCATTAGATGAGTTAATAAAAGGTTTAGCTCCAACTAATAATGCAACAGCATCATTAGCAATACGCCAGCTTACTCCTCCCCAAACAATGTTGTTCCATTCAGCTACTACTGTTAAATCATATTGTGCTTTGACAAAATCGGTTTTAATCATTGCACTTGGTTTCATTGTCCAATTCGGGTTAAACGGAAGTGCAAAATTATATCCACCATACAAATAGTAATGACGAGCTGTTTTTTGATGTGTGTTTTTGCCTTCGCCCGTTAATAAATGAGTAGCACTAATACCTGCATACCATTTGTTGGGATTCAGATAATAAGCTCCGAAAGATAGGTCTATATAAAAATCAGATTTATCAGAAGTTGCAATCACAGGATCTCCCGGATCTATAGGATGATAATCTGAACCATGTACGGTTCTGCTTAAAAAGTCACCGGCAATACCTAAACCTAAGGAGCCACCGCTTATATTAAATTTAAAAGAATATGCTAATTTTGCTGCAATGTCATTTTGATAACCTAATTTATCTTGAGAAACCGATAAACCTAATCCCCCATGTAGTACTTTAATAGGAGCATGCAAAGTAAGAAGAATCTGTTGAGGAGCAGTTGAATAATTTGTTGTCTTACCAGTTTCCAAATCTGTCCATGTATCTTGAAATCCTGCCCATTGTTGTCTGAACATGCCTGTAGCGCATATGCCAGCACTACCTGCTACTCCCGGATTTATAAGCAAATCACTATACATGTATTGTGTAAATTGTGGATCTTGTTGTGCGTTACTTTTTAGTACGAATAATACAAACAAAAATAATATGTAAATTTTCTTATTTTTCATATCTTTTTATCTTTCAGACATTCTTCTTTTTTTTTATTTATATTTCCGTAACTTTCTTTCATTATACTTGTTTTTCATGCAAAATGTTTCAAACAATTTCAATAATTTTTAAAAAGTTACTTTTTTTTCTTTTAAAAAGCAAAAGTACAAAAATATACCTTATTATTAAACCCTATTTTCGAAGCTTTGTTAACTTTTTGATGTTATTTTTATGAATAAATTTACATATTATATTGTTGATAATATTATTATATGATAATATGTAATGATTTTAAATATAAATTAAATCTTAAAATATTGAAAATAAAGTAAATATGTTTTTTTGAAATTAATTTATATAAAAGTACTTCTATGAAGAATAATCGGATTATTTCTTTTATAAAAACTATGGATATATCTTTGTATAAGTATATGATTCTCTAGTGATTTATCACCTTTAAAATATCTTATAAATAAGTTATCAACCTCTTTATATGTAGGGACCCCTAATTGATCCAAATCGGAATTTGAAATACCAAGACCGTCTGTAGGTATGGCATTGATGCATAATTGCAGTGCTTTTTTGGAATTTAAATGTAATTTTTTTGCAATTAATTTAGAGGCAAAATATATTTCTGTTTTCCAAAGATGACAGAAAGGAGCATAATCTCCCACATCCCCATGTAAGGTCCAAAAACCGGTTAAATATTCAGTGAAATTATCGGTAGAAATAACCAATCCTGAGTGTAGTTGAGCAATGTCATATAAAACTATCATACGTATACGTGCTTTACAGTTTCCCATACGCAATTTGGATAAGTGGCTACAATCAATAAGAGGGAATTCTTTTTGAAATGTTTGGAATAATGAAGTATAATCCATATATTTGAAATTATGACAAAAGTTTTCTCCTATAAGAATTGAACGTTCAATTTCATCCTTTTTATTTGTTTCAATAGTAATGGAACGCCCAATGAGAGGGATATTGATTTCATCACATACAGGTCGTAAAAGGGCAGCTGCAAAAGCACTGTCAATTCCTCCGGAGATTCCTAATACTAAAGATTTTAAATTATTATCAGAGACGTAAGAAGTGATTTTTGATTGCATTTTTTGGATAACCTTTTCCATCTTTGCATCCGTAAGAATCAAATCTAAAAAATAATCCTGTATATCTTGCTCTAATTTATTCATTATTTGCTGAATAATTAATAGAATCTAAATTCGTTTTATTGGGAAGAGTTGGAGGTAGAATGGTTTTATATTTTTTAAGTTTAGCTTCATACGTAGGAATTCTTTTTTTGAATGTGTCAAACGTTGGTATGTCTCTGAAGCTCCATTTATCAATGACGTATCCATCTTTCAATAAAATTAATCCCGGATTGTTTCGAATGGCTGTTTTTAAAGGAGTTTCATCGCTATAATAAAATTTAAAACTACTATTTTGAGATTCGTTAAATTGTTCTATTTGTTTTGGAGTTGATCCTGTAACGGCAATAAAAGGGATTTGTTCTTCCTCGCATTTTTTTGCAAAATTCTTAATTTCATTAAAGTTATTAAGATTTGCTTTAGAGATATTGTGGATAAATAATATAAAATGATACCCTCCTTGTTCAATTATTGATTTTTTTAAATCTTGTGTTGTTTCCATATCGATAAGTGTAAAATCAGAAAGTTTCGCATTGACGCCTTCTTTAACGACTTTTTCTTTACGGTCTAAAAAGGTGTAATTCTTTTCAAAATCTTCATTTCTAACACTATCTTCAGAAATTTTCGTTAAATCATCAACGGTATATTCTACAATAGTATTGTTTTTATTATTTTTGTATTGGAAAATGTAATCTAAGTCGGGTGCTTCGGAATAAGTTTCAGCTGCAATAAAATTACCTTTATTCCATGGACGGAAATCGTGCCAAGGCTCATGTCTTAAACAATAAATAGTCATAAATAATACAAAAATAACTCCTAAAAGGATAGGTAACCATTGAGTTATATAATGGAAATTGATGTGTTTGTATTTTTTGCGTTGATGAACGATAATCAAAGTAAAGAATAAGAATATGATGTTTTTATAGAATGTTTCCGTATTGGATAAGACGATAAAATCTCCGAAACAACCACAATCGGTAACAACAAAAATATTATAATTTTTATTAAAAATGGAATTGATTATATTGACTATGTCTAATGCATATGCTAGCCAAAACGTAAGCACAGTGAAAAAGCCCATAAATAATAATAATGCCCAGGATGTTAGTTTCATTTGAATGTTACAAATAAGAGCAATTCCAATGACAAATTCAGCCAAGATAGCGAAAAAGGATAAAGTCATAGCCAGAGGTGTCATAAAATCTATTCCAAAAGAAACAAGATATTCTTCAATTTTTAAAGCAAATCCAAATGGATCAACTCCTTTTACATAACCGGAAAATATGAACAACAACCCGATAAATAGACGACTGAAATGTCGGATATAATATATTCCGTCCTTTTTTTCTTTGTGTAAATTGTGCCTATATTTCATAATTTATTATTTTAATTATTTTCATTTAATTTAATAAGGGCAAATACGGAGTAATTAAAAATATCGTAATAATTAGCATCTAAGCCTTCAGAAATATACGTTTTACCTTCAATATTTTCAATTTGTTTTATGCGAAGAATTTTCATGAGAATAATATCTGTATAGGAACTCACACGCATATTTCGCCAAGCTTCGTCATAATCATGATTTTTATTCATTAATAGTTCTTTGCCTTTTAAAACATACTTATCATATAATTTAATTACATCCTCTTCCGGTAGGGAAATGGTTTCGATAGAAGAAGTGCCTAGTTCTAATTGTATTTGAGCCATAATTGCATAATTGATAATACCGATAAATTCAGGGATAATTCCTTCATCGACTTTATGGGAGCCTTTTTCTTCAATGCTTCTTATTCTTTGTGCTTTGATATATATTTGATCTGTAATGGATGAAAGTCTTAAAATACGCCATGCAACTCCATAATCGTGAAGTTTTTTTACAAATATATTTTTACAATTACTAATAACCTGATCGAATTCTATTAATGTTTTATCCATAAAAATAAAGCTTGAAAAGATGTGCAAAAGTACGAAATATTGCATAAAAAAACAAATACAATTATATTTTTTTTAAAAAGTAATGTGTTGATTAACAATAAAAATTTATTTATTTAGTTTTTCTAGACTTCTAATTTCATCTCGCAATCGAGCAGCTTCTAAAAAATCCAACTCTTTCACTGCCATTTCCATGGCTTTTCGTTTAGATAAGATGAGATTCGTAATTTCATTAGTGGAAAGATATTTAGTGTTGATTTCTTCAGCTGCAATAGGAGTGTCAGTAGAATTATTATAGCCTGTGTTTTGATTGTTGGATTTGTGTAATGATTTACGTGAGCGTTGAATGCTGGTAGGAATAATGTTGTGTTTAATGTTATAAGCAATTTGTTTTTCTCTTCTTCTGTTTGTTTCATCAATGGTTTTTTGCATTGAATTGGTAATTTTATCTGCATAAAAAATAACTTTACCGTTAATATTTCGAGCGGCTCTTCCGGCTGTTTGTGTTAATGCACGCTCGGAACGTAAAAACCCTTCTTTGTCAGCATCTAAGATAGCTATTAATGAAACTTCGGGCAAATCCAAACCTTCTCTCAACAAATTTACGCCAACGAGTACATCAATAGCTCCCTCTCTTAAATAATCCAGAATTTCTACTCGTTCTAGTGTGTCAACATCAGAGTGAATGTATTGTGTTTTAATATCAATACGTTGTAAATAACGTGTGAGTTCTTCTGCCATACGTTTGGTTAAAGTAGTAACGAGAACACGTTCTCCTTTTTCAATTATTTTATCAATTTCTTCCAATAAATCATCTACTTGATTAATACAAGGTCTGATTTCAATAACAGGGTCCAGTAAGCCAGTCGGTCGAACGACTTGTTCTACAATAGCACCTTCGGATGCATTCAGTTCAAAATCGGCAGGAGTAGCAGAAATATATATTGTTTGATTGATTATTGATTGGAATTCATCGAAGCGAAGGGGACGGTTGTCTAAAGCAGACGGAAGTCTGAATCCGTAATCGACTAAATTTGTTTTTCGAGAGCGGTCTCCTTCGTACATGCCTTTAATTTGTGGAATTGTAACATGACTTTCATCGATAATTAAAATGTAATCATCCGGAAAATAGTCTAACAAACAGAAAGGTCTGGCTCCCTGAGGACGTCGGTCAAAATATCGCGAGTAATTTTCAATACCGGAACAATAGCCAAGTTCTTTAATCATCTCAATGTCATATATCACACGATCTTCTAAGCGTTTTGCTTCAATGTGTCTGTTCGTATTTTTCAAATATTCTACTTGTTGAACTAAATCTATTTGAATTTCACGTATAGCCTGATGAATAATATCTTGAGAAGTAACAAAAATGTTAGCTGGATAAATGGTAATTTCAGTAAGAAATTCAATGCTATGTCCGTCTAGGGGATTAAAAGATTGGATGCTTTCTATTTCATCTCCCCAAAATGTCATTCGATAAGAAATATCTCCAAATGCAGGAAAAATGTCAACAATATCACCTTTTACTCGAAATTTAGCTCTTTCAAGATGTGTTTCAGTTCTGGAATACAAACTGTTAACAAAATCATGTAAAAGTTTATTTCTACTAATCTTTTGATTACTTTTAATATGTATAGTGTTTTTAGCAAATTCTTCCGGATTGCCTATGCCATAAATGCAAGATACTGAAGACACTACAATAATGTCTCTTTTTCCGGAAAGAAGAGAAGAAGTAGCTTTTAACCTTAACTTTTCAATTTCTTCATTGATAGACAAATCTTTTTCTATATACGTATTTGTGGTTGGTATATATGCTTCCGGTTGATAATAATCGTAATAGGAAACAAAATATTCTACCGAATTTTCCGGAAAAAATTCTTTAAATTCACTGTAAAGTTGAGCTGCTAATGTTTTATTATGACTGATAACTAAGGCAGGACGTTTTATTTTCTGAAATACATTTGCGATAGTGAATGTTTTCCCCGATCCGGTTACTCCTAAAAGAGTTTGATTTTTAATACCTTGATTTAAACCATCTGCTAATTGTTGAATGGCTTCCGGTTGATCTCCCGATGGAGAAAAAGGAGAGTGTAATGTAAAGTCCATAAAAGAGTCTATTTAGTGTAACTGAAATGGAAAATAATTCAGTTATCGAAGTCTATCAGCATCACGAACTTTTTTCTCATCATTGATAATTTGTTTGTTGGCAAAGTACAAAAATGCTACTGAAAGTATTGATGTGATACACCAAGGATTGTAAATTACTTTTATATCTTCATACATAAAAATATCCATCGCAGGAAAGATGCGATCAGGATAAATGTATAACATAAGTAATAACAAGATGAAATTAATGAAAATTCCTACCATGCATAACTTTGATTGAGCATTCCTGTTTTTATACATAAAAATCGCAATAAAAGCAATGATGGTCAATACAATTTGAACTATGCCAATATAATAGGTTGTCATTACAATATTTCCTTCAGGTATGTTAAGTTTTAAAACCCAAGGGGTAAAAATATAGTGCGCTTCTGTAGTTGTAATACTTCCTATTGGCATAAGCGCCCCAAGGACTAAACAGATAACAGTTAATAAAAGTAATAAGGATTGAATACGTTGAATCATAAAGGATGATTTTTAAATTAGATTGCAAAATTACATGAAAATTTCATATATTTTCATAATTGTATAACTTTCCCTTCATTTTTCTTTATTCTTTTTTCTTCTCTTTTTTGATACCTTTCTTGAGCTTTGGCAATACTTTCTTTATCAAATTTGATTTTTCCCAATTTAGGCATTAATGCAGAAATTCTATTTGCTTTTCTATTTATATAATTGGTTGGGTTGGCAGGATTCCATTTGCGAGGATTTGGATAACAAGCTGTAATAAGACATGCTTGCCGTTTGGATATTTTTTTTGCAGAAGTATGAAAATAGTGTTCAGCAGCCGCTTCACTGCCATAAATGCCCGGTCCCATTTCAATGACATTCAGATACACTTCCATGATCCGTTCTTTTGTCCAAAATGTTTCAATTAAAAACGTAAAATACACCTCCAATCCTTTTCTTATCCATGAACGACCGGACCAAAGAAACACATTTTTCGCAGTTTGTTGAGAAATAGTACTGGCACCACGTTTGCGTTTCCCTTTTTTGTTTCCGTCAATAGCTTTCTGAATGGCACCAAAATCAAAACCATTGTGTCCGAGAAAATTATTGTCCTCCGCAGCCATCGCAGCTGCAATCATATACGGTGATATTTCCTCCAAATTCACCCAATCTTTTTTTATGCTTTCCTTATCTATAATAGCTCTTGATATCATTAAAGGAGTTATAGGTGGATTTATCCAACGATATGCCAGAGTAAAAAAAATACTTAAGCCGAAAAACCATAACAAAGCATAAAAAATGATTTTCATAAAAGATAACTTTCTTTTTTTAGCTTTTGATTTTTTATTCTTTTGCACTTTTTTTTTCATGCCTGATTTTAATTTAATTTCGATTTGCAAAAGTAGAAAAAAAAGATATTATTTTTGTGTATTTAACAAAGAATATATGAAATATTAACTGTGAGATTTTTAAAAATAATGTACTTTTGCAAATCTTTATTTACAATTAAGAAATGCAAAAATATATACCGCTTTCAATTCAAAAGGAATTTATCGAATTTGAAAAACAGTATCTGAAAATTTTTCAAAACAGAGATAAAGACATTAATGATATTTTGCATCATCTTACAATAACGCATGGGAAATGCATTCGTCCCGTATTGGTTTTATTGTCAGCAGAAATGACAGGACAAATAAATAAAAAAACATATCTGATTGCTACAATCATTGAATTATTGCATATGTCATCTTTGGTTCATGATGATGTTATTGATAATGCTTCTATTAGAAGAAACCAACATACGGTAAATGCTATTTGGAGTAATAAAATTTCTGTATTAACAGGTGATTATTTGTTATCAAAGTGCATGCAAATTTTATGTGAATTCAACGACACTTTTTTATATAACTATATTGGGCATCTGGTAAATCTTATGGCAGAAGGAGAACTGATTCAACTAACTAAAATCAATGATTTTCAAATTAGTGAACAAGAATATTATCATATTATAGAAGCAAAAACTGCCGTTTTATTTGCTGCCTGTATGTATTTAGGTGCATATTCAACATCTGCTTCCGAAGATGAAATGGATGATTTTGAAAAAATAGGTAAAAAAATTGGAATGGCATTTCAAATCAAAGATGATTTGAAAGATTATGATAAAAATTTGAAAGATAAGGATTTTGCTAAAGATATTAAGGAACATATCATTACTCTTCCTTTGTTACATGTTTTAAAAAAGTTGAATGCCTTGCAAAAGAAGGAACTTATTTCATTATATGAAAATCATCGGAATGAAGACAGTAATATATTAAAAATCATAGATATTATACAAGAGAATGGAGGAGTTGCCTATGCGGAATCCGTTATTAAGAGTGAACTTGAAAGTGCAATAGAAATTGTTGTAAAACAAAAAAACACTATCTATAAAGAGTCATTAATGGCAATTATGCAGCAAATAGTTTAAAAATGCTTGTCTTTATATTAAAACGCATGGGGTATGGATTGTTGGTGATGTGGGGTGTTTTCACTGTCGTTTTTTTACTGTTTGCAGTATTACCGATTGATTCAGCCACTATGACTATGGGACAACGTTCTGATGTAAGTTCGGAAGAAGCTGTAAGAAAAGATTTAGGATTGGATTTACCCTTAAGTATTCGTTATATTAATTTCTGTAATGATTTTTTACCATTATCTTTTCATAATGCAATAAATAAAGAAAGTGTATTTTATTTAAATACATCAAAATATTCAGCCAGACCACTATTCTATTTCGGTAAAGAAAATGTATGTGTGCTGAAAACGCCGTATTTGGGCCGTTCATATCAGAGTAAACGTCCTGTATTGGAAATGCTTAATGAAGCTTTCCCTAAAACGGCTTTGCTTGCTGTTATATCTATTATATTTGCTATTATCGTTGGCGTTTTCATAGGTATTTTATGTGCTGTTTTAAAAGACAGTTGGTTTGATAAAAGTGCTATTGTTTTTTCTGTTATGGGAATGGCCTTACCTTCATTTTTTGCTGCTATTTTATTTGCATGGATTTTTGCGTTTTTATTGTCCGATATTACAGGATTAAATATGTTTGGTAGTCTATATACAATGAGTGATTTTGGTGAAGGGGAATATTTAGATCTTAAAAATTTAATTCTACCTGCAATTACTTTAGGTATAAGACCTTTAGCTACTGTTATCCAATTGATGCGCAACTCTGTTTTGGAAGTTTTATCTCAAAATTATGTGCAAACTGCTTTTGCCAAAGGATTAAGTTTTTTTACGGTTATTCGTAGGCATGTAGTTAAAAATGCACTCAATCCGGTAGTTACAGCTATTTCCGGATGGTTGGCAGGAATGATGGCAGGAGCTGTTTATGTGGAATATATTTTTGACTATAAAGGAGTAGGAGTGATGATTGTTAATGGATTGGAGAAATATGACTTCCCTGTAGTTATGGGTAGTTTGCTTTATATTTCTATTATATTGATACTTATAAATATTGCAGTTGATGTGATATATGCATTCCTTGATCCTAAAGTAAAATTAACATAATTCGTTAATTTATAATTTTTAACGTGTCTACGTTTAATCTAATTTTTAACCATTTTTTTAACTGTTTTCTTTGATGGAAGTTCGGGATTGTATCCCACACAGCATACATGGTAATAATAGTGTCTTTTTCAAGAGATTTAGTATTTATATAAACCGTATTTTCAATGGAATATGATTTAATGAAGGGATATTGTACGGCCATTTCTTTAGCAATTTGAATTTTTTGGATGTCTATCTTTGTTTTATTCGCAATTTGATTTTCTAATGTTTTGATGATAGAGTCTTTATCCGTTAGTTGTTGTTCTTTTCTATCTAACAGATTTTCAAGAAAATCAGCTTGTACATTTACATCTAATACACTACCTGTTTGTTTGATTATTAAATTTGTTTTTTCTAAACCGTATTTTAATAATTCTTTTTTGAGGAAATCAATATCTTTCTGTTTTAATTCTTTACCGATAATAGAAATAGTAATAGTTTGTGATTTTCGATTGAATTCACGATTAGAACTGAGGACCTGAATATTTTCAAAAAGTGAGGATTCTTGGATGTCATTGATATATTTTATTGCTTGATTGTTAAAGGAAGTTTCTTTTATAACAATGATAGACATGAAAATACTGGGCACAATCATTACAATAGAAAATAACGTAATGGTGCGTTTAACAAATTTTTGCTTTTTTACATCTACATACTTTTTGTGCGGAAAATGTAAAAAACGAACCATTAAGAAAGTAGCTAAAGCGATAAAAAATGAATTAATAAAGAATAGATAGGAGGCACCTAAAAAATAGGAGATTTGTGCTGTTGCTAAACCGTAACCCGCTGTACACAATGGAGGCATTAAAGCCGTTGCAATGGCAACTCCGGATATAACTGTAAAAGGTTGTTGTTTACGTGAAAGAGCTATTATTCCAGATAAACCGCCAAAAAATCCGATGAAAACATCATACATTGAAGGGCGAGTGCGTGCTAATAATTCTGATTGAGCATCACTTAAGGGAGATATTAAAAAATAGGTAAAAGAAGCTATAATGCTTATAATTACCATTACTGTGAAATTCTTAAGGGATTTACGTAATAGCTCACTGTCACTGATACCTATCGCCAAGCCAATACCATTAATAGGTCCCATTAATGGAGAAATTAACATGGCACCAATTATTACTGCAGTAGAATTTACATTTAATCCAACCGAAGCTACAATGACTGCAAATGCTAAAATCCAAACATTTACTCCCTTAAATTCAACAGATTTAGAAATTGTTTGTATGGTCGTTTCTATGTCTGTGTCTTCGCTAATACCTGCTATCTCTTTTAATTTAAGATATATCAAATTAATCCATAAGGGAAAACTACTTTTTTTCATAAAATTTCAACTTGGTTTATAAATTAACGTATTAATTAAAATAAAGTTTATTTCTTCATGTATTTTTTATCAACGTAAACCATTTATTAAATTTATTATCTATTTTTTAGTACTTTTGCAACTTAAAACTTGAAAAATGGAATACGATAAATGTCCTAATAGCGACGGTTGTATACTTATTCATAAGAATGATTTTCTTACTCGAGAAGTGAAAGAGTATTATTTGCAAACATTTTGTTTTTCAACGAATAAATTTTATTCAAATTGCAAACGATATCAAACTAGCGTACGTTTTCATTTTTGTCCTGATTTTGTTTTACCGGATTCAGAACTCAGTACGGATGATATTTTAGATAAATATGAAGAAGATAATGATTAATAATTTAAACTAATTAGAATAAATGGCACAAATAGAATTTGATGGAGACGGTTTTTTGGTTAATCCCGAAATATGGAATGTTGATATTGCAGTGGAAATAGCAAAAGAAGATGGCATTCATAATCTAACAGAACAACATTGGTCTGTAATTAATGTGATACGTAATAACTATCTCGAAAAAGGGATGGCTCCGATGATAAGAGTTATATGTAAAGAAACCAATTTGAAGCTGAGAGAAATCTATGAATTATTTCCTTTAGGTCCTGCCAGAGGGGCATGTCGGATAGCAGGTTTACCAAAACCTGATGGTTGTGTTTAATATTTAAAAACAATATATTATGAATTGGTATCAATGGATGGCTTTGGGAGCATTGGCAATCTGTGCATTGGTTTTGTTTGCACATTTTATTCGATTAATTCGCTTGGGTAATCCTACAGATTATTCCAAAAAAAGCGGAAGTGTTGCCAAAGGAGTGGCTTATTCTTCCACTGTTGCAATGATAGATCATAAAGAATCAGCTTACTTGCACATCCCTACATATTTTGCAGGGATGGTTTATCATGTAGGCACCTTTGTTTCTTTGTTTTTATTTGTGTTTTTTCTTATCAATATTGCATTGGAATTTACCTTGCCTTTATGGCTAAAATGGATATTAATAACCGGATTATCAATCTCTACAATTTGTGGATTTATATTGTTTGTAAAACGTTTATTAGTTAAAAATATGCGTAATTTAAGTAATTTGGATGATTATCTTTCTAACTTAATAGTTACGCTTTTTCAAGGAATGACCATAGGCTATTTATTATGTCCTTGTGTGGAAACAAACTATTATATTTTTGTATGTATATTGTTGTTGTACATGACCGTTGGTAAATTAAAACACGTGGTTTATTTTTTTGCAGCCCGTTATCATTTAGGTTTTTTCTACGGATGGCGAAATACATGGCCTCCTAAAAAAGTGAAATAAGATGGAAAAATTATCGCAAGAACAGATAGATAAGGCATTGAAAATATTGAAAATGCCAGCTGACAGCAAGTTAGTAACGCATTTAAATGCCTGTGTGCATTGTGGCTTATGTGCAGATAGCTGCATGTATTACAAAAGCATGAAAGAGGATAAATTTATACCTGCCCGCAAAGTAGAATTAGTTGCTTCATTGTATCGACGTTATTGTACCCTTACGGGAAAGATAGCTCCTAAACTTGTAAACGCACGTGATTTGGACGAGAAAATGGCAGAAGAAATGATAGATATCCTTTTTGGTGCTTGTACTCTTTGTGGACGTTGTGTAAAACATTGTTCCATAGGAGTAGATATTGCGTATGTTGTGAGAACAGGAAGGCAAATGCTTGCGGCTATGGGCCTGGTTCCTGCAACTTTACAAGCTACAGTTGACGCTGCTTTAACAACCGGTAACAATATGGCTATTCCAACGGAAGAATTTGTCGATACCATTAAGTGGATGGAAGAAGAACTGATAGATGAAATGCAAGATGAAAATGCGCGTATTCCTTTGGATGAGATGAATAAAAATGTTTTGTATACATTGAATCCGAGAGAACCTAAATTTTTTCCTCTCTCTATTTCTGCTATGGCAAAAGTATTCTATGTGGCAAAAGAAAGTTGGACGTTATCATCAACGATGTATGATGTTACTAATTATGGTTTGTTTAATGGAAATAATGAAGAAGCCGGTATTATAGCAAGGCATTTGCATGATGAAGTTAAAAGATTACAGGCAAAAATGCTGGTTTTGGGGGAATGTGGTCATGGCTCCAGAGCTAATCGTTGGGAAGGTCCTAATTATTTGGGAATGAAATACGATTTTGATATGATTACCGTAGCAGAACTAATTAACGATTACATTCGTTCGGGGAGGATTAAATTAGATAAAACTATTATAAAAGAACGTGTTACTATGCATGACCCTTGTAATTTAGTTCGCAATGGTGGCTTAGTAAATGAATTACGTTTTGCCGTGAAAAGTGCTGTCAACGATTTTGTGGAAATGAACCCTTATGGAAACGATAATTTTTGCTGCGGGGGTGGTGGCGGTCAATTAGCAATGAGCGAATACAATGACCGTCGTATCAAAATAGGAGAGATAAAAGCCGAACAGATACGTAATGCCGGTGCAAGCATTGTAGTTACTCCTTGTCATAACTGTGTTGATCAGTTAATGCAATTAAATCATCACTATAAATTAAACGTAAAAATAAAAAGTATAGGAGAAATAATTGCTGATGCTTTAGTTATTGAAAAATAACCTTTACTATTTATTATTATCTTTTTTCTTTTACAATAAATGCATCGGGCACTTGTTTTTTGTAAAACAGCAAACGCTCTCTGGCAGCTTCCTCACTATAAAAAGGTCCAATTTGATATTTATATATATTTTTGACTTTGATTTTCCTTATTTTATCGCCACGATATAACCTATAATCCGATTCACGGTTATTCCTGCCGCTACCTACTTGTATGAAATAAATTGAGTCGGAAATATATTCCCCTTTTTCTTGATATATGGTTTTATATTGAATTGTTTGAGCAGCGGTTTTAATTTTATCTATTTTATTGTTTGTGTTTTCAAATAACAAAGCTCCTTCTCCCCAAAAAAATGTTTCGGGTAGTACAGGAGTGAAAAGGGCAGTGAAAGTGAAAGAAAAACTGTCTTTTGCAGGAAATTTTTCCCAGATTAGCGTTAATATATGATGGCTTGTGTCCCATAGAATTCCTGTGGTGTCCAGATGAAGTAAGGTTGCAGAAGGAGATAAAATCTGTTGCCAGCGAGCAGTGTTTTTTGCAGGTATGTTATTAAAAAAAATGCTTGTTGTTATCTGATTTTTAATAGTATCTACTTCATTTTCCATTCGAATGCTTTGTCCATAGCTTAATGTGAATGTAAAAAGAAAAACACATATAGAAAGAAACAATCTCCTTTTTTTTAGAAAATAATTATACAAAATCATTAATGATAAAATATTAATATCTAATTACAGTAACATTAGAAACCCCCGTTTCTATATAGATATCAATATGTCCGATGAGGCTGTCTTGTGGATTTGAGCTTGTATAATAACCATCTCCTTGGTTTTCGAAATCAACGAATTGATAATTCCCGAGTGCCGATTCATTGTGTATGTTGCATCCCATTGAGTAAGGGACTTCAATTTTAACAGAGGATACGCCTGTCGATACTTCAACTTTAACATTTGAATATAAACTTCCCAATCTAAGTTCAACGTCGGAAATGCCGGCATCCAAATCTAATTCTTTAATTTTAAAATTTGTTAAATCAATCTTGCTCTTAGAAATGCCTAAATCAAAATCTAAATCCCAAACGGGAACTGTGTCTAATTGAATGACAGCTTCAGACTGCTTACTAAGCTGTTTAAAAGGATATATTTCCAAATCAATTTTTGCATGTGAGAAATTATTTTTTTTCTTTTTTGTTATTTTCAAATCGTATGCTTGTCCGTTGAGACCAAAAACTTGAATTAATGAATTGCCGGGAGCAAAAATAAGCGTTCCGGTTCCGGCTTCCAATGACAAACTTGCCGTGTGAAAATGGGTGCTATCTTTATGATCAACGTTTATAAGCTTTGAGAAAGGTATTTGCTTGTTTATTTCATTTTGATTGAAGGGTGTAAGCATCACAAAGATAGCTATGCCCATAACGATTACATCCATAATAATCTTATAGATATCTTTTACTGGAATAATGCTGATTCCCATTAAAACAAGAATAAAGGGCCAAAGATGCCATAGATTTCTCCAGTCAATATAAATTAATTGTTGATTATGCAAAAGCCATAAAACGCCAATTGTTATAAAGAAAATACCCCAAAATATGTTTTTATATCTCATGATTTATTGTTTTTTTGATTTTTTACTAAATGAAATCAATAAAATACCTATAACTATCAGAACCAAAGGCAACCAATATTCGAAGCGGAAAAAAGGGAAGAAGTTCCTTAAAAAGAAAAATAGGCCGGCTAAAATCAACAATAATCCAAAAATAAGAGAGCCTGTGTTTAAAGCTTTTTTTGGGATTTCATTCATTGTTTTTTCCGGTTCTGTGGTTTCTGATTTTTTTGCTTCTTCTTCATTTACTTCTACATAGTCAGTGTAATGAGCGTCTTGCTCCGGCATGACGATTAGTAAAATCAGATAAATGATAAAACCACTTCCACCAAAAAAGAGTAAACATAAAAATACTGCTCTAACAAGTACGGGGTCAATAGTTAGATACTCGGCTATGCCACCACAAACACCGGCAATTTTACGGTCTTTACTACGTGCAAATTTTTTATTCATTATTATTACTTTTTATAATTCAGGAGTTAAAAGCCATATGATGAGATAGAGAAATAATCCGCTGCCACCAAATAAAAATAAACAGACAAAAATAATGCGAACAAGTGTCGGGTCTATGTTAAAATAGGTACCTAAACCACTGCAAACGCCTGCAATCTTACGATTTTGAATGCTTCGTGTAAATTTTTTATAATCCATTGTCAAAATTTTTACTAATTAACGAAGATGTTGGTCTTTTATTTTAACGTTTTTTATATCGACTTCTTAATGAATTATAAGATTTTGATTTTTCTTATATAAAATACAAATAAGTTAATAAATGCTTAATGTATTTAAAAAAAATATAATTTTGCAAAAGAAAAATATTAAAGAGTAAGCGATGGACATTTTGGATTTTGTAATACGTTTGGGAGCCGCTGTTTTAGCCGGCGTTTTAATTGGCATTGAAAGGGAATGGCGATTGCGAAGTGCCGGATTATTAACGAATACATTGGTGGCAGTAGGGGCTTGTGTTTATGTAATGGCATCGGATATATTAAGTAATGGCTCTACAATTACGGACCCCTCAAGAGTATTGGGACAAATCGTGGCCGGAATAGGTTTCTTAGGTGCCGGTGTAATCATGAGAGACGGAGTAAATATTCACGGATTAAATTCTGCAGCAACCATTTGGTGTTCTGCTGCCGTAGGTTCTCTGACAGGGTTTCATTTACTTGTTGAAGCTTTTATTGTAGCAGCTGTTATTGCAAGTCTAAATCTATCAATCAGACCTATAGCTTCATTTATTAATAAAAAGTCTATCAGTAAGAATTATTATAAAAATGGTAGAATCATTAAATTGTATTTTTCGGAGAAAGATGAAGCGGGTTTACGAATCAAACTCATGGAAATATTACAAAATTATCCTACACTACGTTTGAAATCATTTCAAGTACTCCAAACAACTGCTTTTATGCATGCAACCGAATTAAGTTGTGAAATAATATACGCAAGCAATGCCTTAGGCGATTTTGAACAATTTGTTTATGAAGCATCTAAAATCCCTAATCTAATTAAAATTCAGCAAGATTGTATAGTAACAAATAATTAATCCTATCCTTTCAATCATAAAAAAAACTTCTCAATGTACATAATTGAGAAGTTTAATAGATTTGAAGATTTGAGAAGGTATATTATTCCTTTAAGTTTTTAAATTGTGATACGGGAAAAATTCCCTGAACAAATCCTTGTTTTCAAATCAGTGTAAAAATTTATGAAATTTTATTTCTTGGATTGCGATTTCAATTGTTCTAATTGTGTTTTGGCTTTGCTTATTTCTTCGTTTTTCTTCTTTAATTCCTCTTCGTTGTTTTTAATTTCTTTTTCAATTTTTTCTTTCTTTTTTTCTATCTTTTTTCCGTTGTTTTCAATCTTGGATTTTTCTTTTTCTAATTGAGCAATATTATCATTCACAGATGCGATTTTTTGTTCTAAAGCAAATTGACCGCTGTATTGAAGGAACTCAAGTAAAAGTGTTTTGACATTCATGATTTCACTTGCATTTTCCTGTGAACTTACAAAATTTTCGTTTCCTTTACTTAATAAAAAATAAACATAGGTCTTTGCATCTTTCTTTTTCCCTTTTGAAATAACCGTAGTATACATATCAAGGTTTTGTGTGCTTAATTTGGCAAAAGGTTGGTTCAGATAGGCATTGAATCCTTTCATGCCTGTTTTCTTTAAGCCGTTGTTTTCCATAAACTTTTCCATAGCCAAAGTAACAGTAGCTACATCCAAATCCGGAATTTCAAGACTTACGGCATTTACCATTTTTTTATTAAACTCAACACTTTCTTCTTGTGGGGTTTGTGCAGTTAAGGTATAGGTGCAAGCTGCAACTAAACATACGATTAAGGATAAAATTTTCTTTTTCATGATAGAATTATTAATTTATTAAAATTATTTTGATAAAATTTGTGCAAAATTAAGCAAATTATGTAAAACAAAACTAGATTGTTTAAAAAAAAATTAAACAAATTTCAAAAAATTACATAAATACAAGAAAATCATAACTTGAAATTCATTCACTTAAAAGAGTTCCAGCTGGTTTCGTAAAATACCATTCCCGTTGGAGTATTTCCCGTCCAATGTTTTAATATACATATCGATAGAATCTTTAATAAGCTTATTAACCGTTATATTGTTTCTTTTTGCACACGATTCAATTTCTCGTCTTTTGGCTGCGGAAACTTTAAAGGTATAATTATATGTCCACTTATTGGTTATGGGATCTTTTTGCATATCGTTATTAGGTATTAATTTCCTTTCGTAATTTGGGCTAAAAATTCTCCTTCAGCAGCTATTTTATTATTCACATAAGCTTTTCCTTTCATATGGGCAAGCCCTCTGCGGATGGGTTCCAATAAAATCATTTCGTATATTAAGGTATCACCCGGAGCTACTTTGGCGCGAAATTTCACTTTATCAATGCCTAGAAAAAATGTTAAATAGTTTTCCGGATCAGGAACTTGATTTAAAACAAGGATGCCTCCTGTTTGTGCCAGTCCTTCAATGATTAAAACTCCAGGCATAACGGGTTCTTGAGGAAAATGTCCATTGAAAAATTCTTCGTTTACAGTTGTGTTTTTAATTCCTACTACCCGTGTGTCTGATAATTCAATGATTTTATCTATCAATAAGAAAGGAAAGCGGTGAGGGAGTTTTGTCTTGATTTCTTTACTCGTATAAATAGGTGTTTTTGTGATATCAAAAATTGGAATCAGTTCTTCTTTTTTGATTCTCTCTATTAATAAACGAGCAAATTGTGTATTGGTAGTATGTCCGGGATATTTAGCAATAATATGAGCTTTAAGTGATTGCCCTATTAAATTCAAATCACCGATTACATCTAATAATTTGTGTCGGGCAACCTCATTTTCAAAGTGTAGGCTTACATTATTTAAAATTCCCGTGTTCTCAATTTTAATATCGTGTCGATTAAAAAAACTTGCTATTTGATTTAATTCTTTTTCCTCCAATATGTTATTAACATAAACAATGGCATTCTCAACATCTCCGCCTTTGATTAAATTGGCTTGTATAAGGGGTAAAATTTCATGTAAAAAACAAAAAGTGCGACTGGGAGCTATTTCTTTGGAAAAATGATTTATGTTTTGCAATTCAGCATACTGCTGTCCCAACACCTTGGTTTTATAGTCTACTAAAACAGAAACTTTAAAGGTGTCGCAAGGAATAGCTGTGATTTCAATCTCACTTTCTGGGTCTTTCCAATGTATAACTTCTTTTAATTCATATGCTTTTTTTTCTGCGGCTTGTTCACAAATCCCGGCTTGTTCTAATTTTTGAACATATTTTAATGCACTTCCGTCCAAGATGGGAATTTCTTCTGCATCTATTTCTATCAACACATTGTCGATTTCCAAACCGGCAAGTGATGCCATGACATGTTCAATGGTCTTAACCTTAACCCCTTGTTTATTGGAAATAACCGTTCCGCGAGAAGTTTCTGTAACCAATTCTGCTGAGGCAGGAATTAAATTGTCATTTTCTACATCTATACGTTTGAAAATAATGCCATGATTTACTTCTGCCGGACAGAAAGTGATAGTTACTTCTTTACCGTTATGTAAACCTTTGCCTTTCAGGCTACATTTTGCTTTTAACGTTTGTTGTTTACTCATAATAGTGCGATTGCTTTTAGATATAATTATGCAAAAGTATAAAAAAACTTAAGGTTCCCTTTTATTGAATGATTTAATTGTCAACAAAAGAATGTGTATTATCTTACGAGATAAACGATATTTCGTATGTGCTTGTGATAAATAGTTGATAAAAAGTGCAGGTGTGAAGATTGTGTTTATTCGTTCTTAAAAAAAACAGCAATCCAAATACATTGAGGAGCGGATGAAGTATAAGTAACTTTATGTTTCTCATGTGCTTTTATCCATAAGGAATCTCCTTTTTGTAAAGATACCAAGTCTCCATTCTCATACAAAATGCTTGCTTTTCCTTGTAATAAAATCACAAATTCATCCGTCGGTTGATTGTACCATTCATTACTGGTTTGTCCAAAGGAAACAATACGTTTAATATGCACATTTTTAACAGATAATAACGTTTCGAATATTTCTTCCTGACCTGTGAGGTCTAGTTCGGAGATATCCAACAAATGAGAAGGGCTATGCATCTGTCAATAACTTTCTTTAATCTTATCAATAATAATACTGGTAGAAATATCTGGAACTAAATTGATCGTAATAATTTCTCCTTTTTTAGCTTTTACAATATCAGCCCCAACAATCGTGTCTACGGTATAATCACTGCCTTTGATTAATACATCGGGTTGTATGAGTTTAATCAATGAGTAAGGTGTATCTTCTTCAAAAAGAATAACGTAATCAACGAACGATAGGGATGCTACTAAAATAGCACGGGAAGTTTCATCCATAATTGGACGATTGTCCCCTTTTATTCGTTTGATAGAGCTGTCGCTGTTTAAACCGATGATGAGTACATCGCCAAAAGCTGCCGCTTGAGCGAGATATTCCACATGACCGCGATGCAATATGTCGAAACAACCATTGCTAAAGACAATTTTTTTAGTGGCAAATTGCTTCTTTTGTTGGAGTAAGCGAAAAGCATCTTTGCTAATGATTTTATGCTTGATTTGTTCCAAGTGGTTCATTTCTATTTTTTTTAGGATTTGTAAAAGGAGCTATAATTAAAGAGATAATTCCTCCCACAACATATAAAAGGGTTTCGGTTGTCCAAACTACCCAACCCACGGCGAGGCCTAATTCTTTAGATATACCGTATAAAAGTAATACGCTTGATATTAATAAAGGATAAGCACCCAGACCTCCCTGAGAAATGATAAAGCCTATGGTACCAATGACAACGCAAGAGAGAGAAGCCATCCACAATTGATTTCCTGTTGCTATAAGTTCCGGAAATGCGAAAATGGCTACATAAAACATGAAGAAATAACAAACCCATATCATAAAAGTATAAAAAACAAACAATAACGGTTTTCTTAACTTGACAACAGATAGCAAGCCACTCCAAAAACCCAGAATGATTTGTTTTATTTTATGATATATTCTCCATTCTACGATATGTTTTCTTAAAATTAAAAATACAATAATTAGTAAAAGGATACTTAGCGCTACTATAATCATTGGATTGTTTAAAAAGGAAGCGGTCTCGGATGATTGTGTTTTATGTTGAAATATCGAAAGAATTTTTTCGCTTTCTACTAATAAAGCAAAGAGAAAAACCAAGCCGAAACTCAACATGTCTATGATTCTTTCGGTAACAACAGTACCGAACGTTTTTTGAAAAGGAACTTTTTCATAGCGTTGAATAAAAGTACATCGCAATACTTCTCCTAATCGCGGAAAGGCTATGTTGGCAATATAACATATCATGACCGAATGATAGGAGTTTATTTTAGAAACATTGTATCCAAGTGGTTCTAACAACTGAATCGAACGAAACGCACGAAAAATAACACTAATAAAACCTATGGCAGCACTGAAAATAAGAAAAATCCATCGATTATCGAAGGCAACCCCTTTGATATTGTTTATGATAGTAGCTTTTTGCTCAGAATCTAAATCTTTAATTGATATCCAGATAAAAAAGACACCTAAAGATAAAAATATGAATAACTGTATGAATTTCTTTCCTTTATCCGACATGTGAATGTTGTTATCTAATTATTCTTTAGTGGTTACCTTTACAGTATTTGAGAAGTGTTCCATTTCCGTTTGCAAACGATAAAAATAGGTAGTGTTTGCCTTTAGATTGATTATGGGTAAGGAAGGTTTTGTTACATCTATTCCGTTATATTCGGGTAAGCATACTGAAAAATCTTCATATAGAGAAACATAAAGTTTAAATTTTTCTGTTTTGCTTTTAGTCCAGCTAGCAGTAAATTCTTCAGATTTAACACTTTTCCCTTCCAGTGCAAGGGGAGGAGTGATTATTTTCACACTTGATTGTTCGCTGTGTTTGCTGTCACTATAGGCTCTTCCCTTGATAGTATACGCAGTGCCGGGTAAAAGCGGATTAAGTACAATATTGTTGTTCCCTACATAATAGGGGGTACTGTATTTTCCTTGATCCACTATGATTTCATATCCGCTGGCATAAGCTTGTGCATCCCAATCTACTTGTATTGATTTAGGCTGGATGTTGCTAAGTTTTAAATTTGGTTTTTCTAGTGTATGACTGAATTTAATGATATGAGCATCTGTAACACCTGTAAAATCAATATAATTAGTAAATGTTAGGGGATCAATGAAAAAAGGACCGTTATGGGCACCAAGCAGTACAAGAGAATTGTCGGAATGAATAGCCATTTTAGAGGATCTGTCATAGGTGATACCTCCTATTGGATAGGTGTAATAAATGTCTCCCTCTTTATTGAGCATCATGATAAATCCATCTTCTTTGCCCGAAGTTTCAACCTTAGCATCTTGGCTTTCAATTGAACCGGTGAAATATCCGGATACGTAAATGTTGTCAAAGGCATCGGTAAGTATGCATTCACCCGAGCAGGCAGGGTTTCCTTTGATGGATTTTACCCATTGATACTTGCCGTCAGAATCTAATACGGCAATAAATAAATTGGGTGTGTTTTCTTCTACATTTGTTAATTCTGTGTCAATTTCAGGGAAATCGGTACGGGAACTTATGTAACCGGTAAGATAGATGTTGTCTTTTTTATTGATATGTATATGATTGCCTGCGTTATTTTTTGTGTTCGTTATTTGTTTAATCCATTGTTCTTCGCCTTTGTTATTTACTTTTGCAATATATATGCCGGTGCCGCCATCTGTTTGTATGGATAATTTTCCTAAACTTGCTTTATCTTGAAAAGAGCCTGTAAAATAAATATTGTTTTTACTGTCCAGTGCAAGTGAATTTCCTTTATTGGTTCCTTTTCCACTCAAGGTTTTAACCCATTGATAATTTCCTTGCTTATCCAATTTAAGTAGATATGCATCCATAGGATCGGTAGCTTTTACGATAACTTCTTTTTCCGAAGGATCAAAATCGATTTCTTTACTGAAATATCCAATCAGATAAATGTTGTTTTCAGTATCTATTTTCATGTCTGTTATGTGATGAACAATGGAGTGAAAATGATTGTGGTGGTCATGCTGCCCATTTCCTTCTGCTTCCTCATGCTTTTCAGCATGTTCATCGTGTTCTTGTGCATCTGACTTACCTTCCTGATGTGGGCGTAATATTTTATGCCAAATATAATTACCATTACTGTCATATTTAGCAATATAAGCGTTTGCATCTTCAGTGTCGGTTATCATGTTTTTACCGTCTAAACGTATTGTTTTCACAAAAATTCCGGAAATATAGATGTTCCCTTCTTCATCCAGGGCTATAGCTTTGCCTTCATTGCCATAATCTCCATAGATTTCTTTTCCCCATAGAAGTTTCCCTTTCACATCGTATTTTAAAAGGAAAGTAAAGGTATGCATTTTTGGATTTTGAAAATCTCCCAAATCTTTGGATATAAAACCTATGACATACGTATTTCCTTGTTTATCAATAGCTATATTTCTAGCTAAGTCAGTACTGTTA
>JAGOKS010000060.1 GCA_017994425.1 Bacteroidales bacterium
TATAATGTTACAAATGTATCTTTAATTTTAATATTAACGTTTAAATGTTAATAATTTTTTATTTTTTTTATTTTTATTTTTACCTTTCATTTTTTTCTTTTGGAAAGTATTATTTGTTGAAAAAACGGTTGAAATCTTATCCGTAAATAAAGAAATTTTATAAGTATTTTATGTATTTTTGCGAAATATACTATATTTTGACATTCGAAATTTATGGAAGACATCGAAGAAATAAGCAATGATTCACAATTTCAAGAACGTACAGATGAAGAATCCTCTACTAATGATTTACAAAAAATTCTTCATATCAAAAATATGTTTAAGGATTGGTTTCTTGATTATGCTTCGTATGTAAACTTAGACCGTGCCGTTCCGGACATCAACGATGGGCTCAAACCCGTACAAAGACGTATTTTACATTCCATGTGGGAATTAGAAGACGGGAGATACAATAAAGTTGCCAACATCGTTGGCAATACTATGAAATATCACCCACATGGAGATGCTTCTATTGCAGATGCCTTGGTTAATTTAGGACAAAAAGATTTATTGATTGATTGTCAAGGAAATTGGGGAAATACCCTCACAGGAGACGGCGCTGCCGCCGGCCGTTACATAGAAGCTCGTTTATCAAAATTTGCAAATGAAGTAGTTTTCAATCCTAAAACAACACCCTGGAAACTATCGTATGATGGTCGAAATAAAGAACCTATTTTTCTTCCCATTAAATTTCCTTTACTCCTGGTACAAGGGGTCGAAGGAATTGGCGTTGGACTGGCATCCAAAATATTACCCCATAATTTTAATGAATTAATAGATGCTTCTATTGCCATTTTAGAAAAAAAAGATTTTATCCTTTATCCCGATTTTCCTACAGGGGGATATATTGACATCAACAATTACAACGATGGGCAAAAAGGAGGAAGTGTACGTGTGCGTGCAAAAATCATACAACAAGATAAGCGTACGTTAATTATCTCTGAAATCCCATATGAAACCACTACTCAGATTATTATCGATTCCATAGCCAAAGTAGCAGAAAAAGGGCGTATCCGCATTAATAAAATTTTCGACAAAACATCTGAAAATGCAGAAATTGTACTTCAACTTGCTCCCAACACATCCCCTGACCAAACCATAGATGCTCTGTATGCATTTACCTTGTGTCAAAAATCAATTTCTCCCAACACCTGTGTTATCATTGATTACAAACCACATTTCGTTGATATAAAAGAAATTCTGCGTATCAGCACAAACAACACTTTGCGATTGTTAAAACTGGAGTTGGAAATACTTTTAAACGAACTGAATGAAAAATGGCACTGGATTTCGTTGGAAAAAATCTTTTTTGAAAAGAAAATTTATAAAGAACTCGAAAAAGATCAAGCAAGCTATGAAGCTCAAATAGATGATATCGAAAAAGCTTTCGACCCCTATCGCCCGCATTTCAAGCGTGAAATTACCCGTGACGATGTATTAAAATTAACGGAAAAGCCTGTTCGAAAAATCTCAAAATTTGACATAAAAGAAGCCGAACAACAAATAGAAAATATTGAAATTGACATAGAAGAAGTTCTTAATAACCTTGACCATATTACCGAATATACGATACAGTATTTTAAGCAAATTAAAAAGAAATACGGTCCGGGTCGCGAACGAAAAACTGAAATTCGTAATTTCGACACTATTACAGTAGCTAATGTTGCCGTAGCCAATCAGAAATTGTACATGAATGCTAAAGAAGGTTTTATCGGGACTTCCTTGAAAAAAGACGATTATGTATGTGATTGCTCGGATGTTGATGAAATTATTGTTTTCCGTGAAAACGGCACCTTCATCGTTACCAAAGTCACTGAAAAAACATTCGTGGGGGAAAACATACTCTTTGCCGATGTTTTCTTCCGTAGCGATGACCGTACCATTTACAACTTGGCATACAACAACGGGCCATTAGGCGCTACCTATGTAAAACGTTTTGCCATAGGTGGAATTACCCGCGATAAAGAATACGACCTTACACAAGGAAAGAAAAACACTAAAATACTTTATTTTACGGCTAATAAAAACGGAGAAGCCGAAAAAATCAGGGTATTCTTAAAACACAAACCCAAATTAAAAAAACTGCAATTTGATTTCGATTTCAGTGAACTTGCCATCAAAGGAAGAAATTCCATTGGGAATATTTTAACCAAACATCAGATACGCCGTATTGATTTGATTGAAAAGGGAACGTCGACACTGAATGCTCTAAATATTTGGTATGACTCTTCCGTCAATAAGTTAAATACCGATAACAGAGGAACTGATTTAGGCAGTTTTGAAGCTAACGATAAAATCATTGCATTTTACAAAGCGGGCTATTATAAAATTACCGGATTTGATACAACTACCCATTTTGATGATAATCTCCTTCATATTGAGAAATTGAATCCCACTAAACCCGTTACCATTATATACTACGATAAACAACAAGACAAGCATTTTATTAGACGCTCTTTGCCAGAAATTACGTATAAAAAAACAGATTTACTTTCCGGCAATAACAAGGCTACTTTGCAATACTTAAGTGTTGATTTTTTACCTCAAGTTGAAATTATTTATAAAAATAAAAACGAAAAACAATCCCAAATTATTCAAATAGCGGATTTCGTTGAAATAATGAAAATAAAAGCACGAGGAAAACGTATTCCTATTGCCAATATTACTTCATTTAAAACCATGGACCCTCTACCGTATACGGAAGAAGATAATACTCCCGAAATACCATCTGACGAGTCAGATAATTTTTCGGATGAAACAACAACAGATGAAACCATAACTTCATCAATGAAACTCGACGATGAAAAAGAAAATGGAGGTCAGATGAGTTTATTTTAATTCTTAAATTTATTTAAAACTTACTAAAAAACAAACAAATGAAAACAATCCGATTTTTTTCCAGCATTCAGAGATTTTTTGATTTTAATAGCGGAGAGCGACGAGGAATTTTAGTCTTAACCATTATATTATTTATATTAATTTTGTTTCGTGTCGGTTACTCATATATCTATTTACAAAGAACATCCATAGAGATGCCAGAAGATGTCGAAAAAAAAATTGAAACATTTTATGCTCGACAAAAACATATAGAAGATTCTTTAAAAAGTGTGTACGTCAGTACATACTCTGAAAAAAAAATTAACTTTTATCACATTGACCAATCCATCGCTGAAGCTACATTGCATCCATTCCCTTTTAATCCAAACAACTTACCCGAAAGCACTTGGAAAGAGCTAGGACTTACCGACAAACAAATTAGAACCATAAAAAATTATGAAGCCAAGGGTGGAAAATTTTATAGCAAAGAAGACCTAAAAAAAATATATTGCATCTCTGAATATGATTACCGTATATTAGAACCTTATATACATATTCCACAAGAAAATCCAATTATACACAATTATAAAGAAAAGAAAAACAAATTCTCTGCTGAACCCGTTGAGCTTAATACTGCGGATAGTATTCGCCTGCAAACGATTCCGGGTATAGGAGCAAAAACAGCAAGTAGAATTATTATATATAGGGATAAATTGGGTGGTTTTGTTTACAAAGAACAATTATTGGAAGTATATGGTATTGATTCGAATCGATATCAACAAATTGAACCTTACCTTTTATTAACTTCAACCAATATAAAAAAAATAAACATCAATACTGCTGACATCAAGGAAATGATAAAACATCCTTACATTGATTATTATTTAGCTAAATCCATTTTTACATATAGACAAAAAAACGGAAATTTCAAAAGTTTGGAAGAAATGAAAACCCAAACCCATATATACAATGATTTATTTACTAAACTTAAACCTTATCTAACAACAAAATAATATATGGATAACATTAATTTTCGCACAGAAATTCACATTCCTGATAGCAATTTCAAACTTAATCACCAGCATAAGCTTATGCTCATCGGTTCATGTTTTGTTGAACACATCAGTGAGAAACTGAAAGAGCATAAATTTAATGTATTCTTAAATCCTTACGGAATTTTATTCAATCCTGCTTCCATAGCACAATGCATTAACGATTTAATTAAAAATGACAAAATCCCCGAAGAAGAATTGCATTATTTCAATGAAGTATGGTTTAGTTATAAACATCACAGTGACTTTTCAAATCCGGATAAATCAAAATGCATTAAACATATCAATAAAATTTTTAATGAAAGTAAAAAATTTATGGAAGAATCCGATTTTTTATTGATTACGTTAGGATCAAGTATTGCCTATCGCTTACACTCCACCCAAAAGATTGTTTCAAATTGTCATAAAATTCCGGCAAAAGAATTTACTAAAATTCACTTATCGCTGAATGAAAGTGTAGATATGTTAAGTAATTGTATCGAAAATTTACGCATCATCAATCCAAAAATCAAACTCATTTTTTCGTTGAGTCCTGTGCGCTATATTAAAAATGACTTTATGGAGAATAGTCTAAGTAAAGCAAATTTAAGATTATGTATAAACGAGTTGATTAAAATTTTCCCAAATACGTTTTACTTTCCTTCTTTCGAAATCATGATGGATGATTTAAGAGATTATCGCTTTTATAATTCCGACAACATACACCCTTCTTCCCTTGCTATCGATTATATATGGGAATGTTTTAGTAAATGCTATTTTAACAAAGAGACACAAAAAATCAATGATCGTTTACAGGATATTTCTAAAGCATATCATCATTCTGCAAAGATACGAACAAATGATTCTTGTAAAAAATTCAAACAATCCTATTTGTTAAAGATAAATCAATTAATGCAAGAATATCTTTTTTTACAGTTAGAAAAAGAAAAAAAGTATTTTTCCATTCCTTAATATTGATTATTTATCTTTTTTATCATTTGTTAATACTTTAAAAAAGGCATCATTTTTGTTCAAGAAATAGACCGAATCAATAAATAACTATAATATTAATTAAAACAAAGAACGTAATGAAAAAGTTATCCGTAGTATTAGGAGCTGTTTGCTTCGTTTTTGCTTCCTGTTCAAATCCTCAGGAAACAACTGTAAAAGAAGATTGTAAAGCAAAACAAGAATGTCAAAAACAAGAAAAAAAGCACAATTGTTGTAAAGAAATGTCAGCAGAAGAAAAAGCATTTTGCGATGCTTGGAAAGACTGGGAAAATCAAACTCCTGAAAAGAAAGCTGAGTTAATTAGTAAACAGAAAGAAAAAATAAACGCAAGAATGGCAGAATGGGAAGCTAAAGAGGCGGAAGCAAAAGCTAAAAGAGAAGAATTTAAAACAAAATGGAGTACTATTGATCAATTAGACATTGAAGCTCAAAAAGCATTAATTGATGAATACGGATGTTGGGGTAAGAGAAAACACCATGAAATGGGAAAAACTTGTAAACAAGAATAAAATAAATCTCTCCCCTTCAAAACATAAAAAGACTATTTTTCAATAGTCTTTTTTTTATTTATTTAAAATGAAAATCCAACTTTTATCATGATTCCCCATGGATATCTCCATTCTTTTTTGTTTGTATTAAAATAAACACCGTACTGATCATAATCCCAAATTTCACTTTCATACGCCTGAAAGAAAAATCCTGATGAAAATGAAAATTTATGACTACGGAAACCGGATGTCAATGTTGAATAAATACCCATTGCTTCCACACGAGACATTCCTCCTAAAGCAACATTAATATGAGGGGTAAATGATTTTAAAGGATTAAAGTAATATCGATAATTAATGAATATAGGACAATAAACCCCCGGTTCTGCAGCATCCATATCTCCGCCTAATCCCAGTCCTAATCCAATTCCTAAATTATGCCCTCCAATGGCAAATCCATTGACGGTTGTACCTTCAAATGCTATAAAACGTTCACTGGGACTTCCCAACAATCCCCATTCAGTAATATTTGAATACTTAACTTTATTATCTTCTTGATTTTGTGCTTGAATAAGCATCATTGAAAAAACAAAAATGACTACTAATACTGCTTTTAATTTCATATTGAATATATTTATTTATATAATGTTTTAACTATTTCATTTATTATTTTAATTTATACGTTATGTTTTGCAAAAGTATGTTTTTTTTCTTTTCATCATTATATATTTGAGTAATTTTTCTTTTTTATCTTTTAAAACATAATTACTTATTTTACAAAAACATAAATAAGAACTCCATATGATGCATAATTCTAATCAGGCCCTAATACGGTAATATTTGCCTGCTTTTTTCTTTTCTTCTTCATTTTGTACTTGTACTACCAAGCCCGACAAAACAAGACAATAATGATTAGAAAAGCATTAAATCGTAATCGTATAATTATCTTTCACTAATTCGATAGTATTGTTTCCTTCATTTCTAAGCTTAGTTTTCACTAAAAGAAAGCCTTGTAGTTTACATTTCTAAGCTTAGTTTCTACTAAAAGTAAGCCTTGTAATTTATATTTCTAAGCTTAGTTTTTATAGATAGAAAAGCATTAAACATTTAAAAGCTTATTATACGATAGAAAAAGCATAGCGTTATTTGTCTGATTCGATACTATAATTTTGAATGAAATTTTTCACGTAATATTTTTACATAACAACAATCGATTGTATGCATTTTTGATATACTTTTGCATCTATAATTTATGATCTTAATTACATGGCAAACAACGAAGATTTATTTAAAAAAATAATTTCCCACGCAAAAGAATACGGATACATTTTCCCTTCAAGTGAAATTTATGACGGATTAAGTGCTGTTTACGATTACGGTCCTTATGGATGTGAACTTAAAAACAACATTAAAAATTATTGGTGGAAAGCCATGGTACATATGCATGAAAATATTGTAGGCATTGACAGTGCAATCTTTATGCATCCAACCGTATGGAAAGCGTCAGGTCATGTGGATGCATTTAATGATCCTTTGATAGATAATAAAGACAGCAAAAAACGTTACCGTGCCGATGTACTTATTGAAGACTATCTTCAAAAAATCGAAGATAAAATTGACAAAGAAATTGAAAAAGCAGCAAAACGTTTTGACAACTTTGACGAGGGGATGTATCGAAACACAAACACTCGCATACTTGAATATCAACGTAAAATAGATGAAATACATAGTCGTTTTACTACTTATATGGAATCCTCCGACTGGGTTAGTTTGAAGATGTTAATTGATGAACTTGAAATTGTTTGTCCTATATCCGGCAGCCGTAATTGGACGGAAGTACGTCAATTCAATTTAATGTTTGCCACTCAAATGGGTTCCGTTGCAGATGGAAGCGACACCGTTTATTTGCGTCCCGAAACAGCTCAAGGTATTTTTGTGAATTTTTTGAATGTACAAAAAACAGCACGAATGAAAATACCTTTCGGCATTGCTCAAACCGGGAAAGCTTTTCGTAATGAAATTGTTGCTCGGCAATTTATTTTTCGCATGAAAGAATTCGAACAAATGGAATTGCAATTTTTTGTTCGTCCGGGAGAAGAACTCCAATGGTTTGAATATTGGAAAAAAGAACGCATGCAATGGCACGAATCTTTAGGAATGCCTAAAAACGCATATCGTTGGCACGACCACGATAAATTGGCACATTACGCCAATGCCGCTACCGATATTGAATTTAAATTTCCCTTTGGATTTAAAGAACTCGAAGGCATCCATTCCCGTACAGATTTTGATTTAAAAGCACATCAACAATATTCAGGTAAAAAATTACAATATTTTGACCCCGAAACTAACGAAAGTTATGTGCCCTATGTAATAGAAACATCTATAGGATTAGACAGAATGTTTTTAGCAGTGCTAAGCCATGCATACACTGAAGAGATTTTGGAAGACAATAGTCTTCGAACGGTATTACGCATACCTCCCGTGCTGGCACCTGTAAAGCTTGCCATACTGCCTCTCGTTAAAAAAGACGGCATGCCTGAAAAAGCAAAAGAATTACTCAAAACTTTACAATATCATTTCTTGTGTCAATACGACGAGAAAGATGCTATTGGACGACGCTATCGCCGACAAGATGCCATTGGCACTCCATACTGTATCACAATTGACAATCAAACACTTGAAGACAATACAGTTACTTTAAGAGAACGCGATAGTATGCTGCAAGAGCGTATAGCCATCAATGAAATTGAGAACAAACTATATCAACTTCTTCAAATAAAATTTTAAGTTTTTAATTTAAATACTTTACATGTTATCTATAATCGTTGCTTTAGGCAGAAATTACGAAATCGGACAAAACAATCAACTTTTGTGTCATTTACCTGATGATTTGAAACGTTTTAAAACAATCACAAGTGGACATACCGTTCTAATGGGTGAAAACACCTATTTATCTCTCCCCGTTCGTCCTCTTCCTAAGCGTAAAAATATAGTATTAACATTGAATAAAGATACTGTATATGAAGGATGTGAAATGGCTTATTCAATTGAAGAAGCCATACTGATGTGTAAAAAAGAAGAAGAAACGTTTATTATAGGAGGAGCCTCTGTATACAAACAATTTTATCCGCTTTGCGACAAATTATATCTTACTTTAATAGATGCTGAATTTAAAAATGCCGATGCTTTTTTCCCAAAAATACATATAAATGATTGGCTTTTAATAGAAGAAACATTCCATGCTGCAGACGAAAAACATATGTATAATTTTTTATACCAAATCTACGTTAAAAAAGAAAAAAATATGATATGATTAAAAGAAGATTTACCTGTATCATCTGTAATTTATTATTAATTTTTAGTGCATTAACTGTTCAAGGGCAAAAAAAAGACGAAATTGTTCCTCCTCTTTTACCCATAGATGAAAACACTCAACTCATAACTTATCAGTTTACCATTCAAATGAAAGGCGAAGCAGATACCTTGTATCAAAGAGCATTGACTTGGGCAAATGCCTATTATCAAAATCCTTCACAAGTTATCAAAACTGCGGATACAGAAAAAAAAGTCATTGAATGTGTCTCGAGTATGAAAATAACTACCCCATCGAGAGATGGGAAAACGCAAGTCCAGGCGGGTATTGTAACATACAATTTAAAAATCGAATTACGACCTGATCGCTATCGATATACCATAACCAATTTCAATCTCAAAGGAGCTGCCAACCAACCTATTGAGATTTGGCTTGACAATAGTAAACCTGAATGGAGTCCAATGCGTTACGAACATTTACGTCAAGTGGATGAAAGCATACAAAGATTAATGGAAAATCTGGAAGCCGCTATGGAACCCAAACCGGTAATAAATGACGAATGGTAAATCAATGAATCAAGAAAAAACACATACTCACGCTGAAGAAGATGAAATCGCTTTATTGGACGATATCTATACATTATTATTAATAAATGATGATTTCAATACATTCGAGTTTGTGATTGAGACATTAATGGAATTATGCCATCATAGCTATGAACAAGCCTTTCAATGCGCTTTCATTACACATAATTACGGAAAATGTGATGTAAAGCATGGTTCCTACTCTGAATTGGAACCTATAGCAAACACCATGCTTATGCGAGGATTAACAGCAAAAATTGTAAAATAATAAACTATTTATCAACGAAATAATATTAACTAATCAAAATAAAAAATCATGAGTAATTTATCACACTTAAAACCACAACCTTTGTGGGAAAACTTCGGTCATATTTGCAGTATCCCTCATCCTTCCAAACACGAAGGAAAAATTTTAGAATTTCTTTTAGCATGGGCTAAAAAACATAATATTAGTGTAAAACAAGATGAAACAGGCAATTTAATTTTTAGCAAGCCGGCAACCAAAGGGATGGAAAACCGCAAAGGAATTATATTACAAGGACATATTGATATGGTTCCCCAAAAAAATTCGGATAAAGTACACGATTTCACAAAAGATCCTATTGAACCTATAATCGGAAATGATGGTTGGGTACGTGCCAATGGAACTACACTTGGCGCTGATAATGGTATTGGCTGTGCAGCGGCTATGAGTATATTACAAGCAACAGATATTGAACATGGTCCTATAGAAGTCTTGGTTACAGTAGATGAAGAAACAGGTATGACCGGTGCGTTTGGATTAAAACCCGGTTTATTTAAGGGTGATATTTTGATGAATCTTGATTCCGAAGATGAAGGAGAATTGTATGTAGGTTGTGCCGGAGGATTGGATGCTACTATCGAAATTGGATATAAACAAATTCCTGTCCCTGCAAACATGAAAGCTTTCAAAGTAGCTGTAACCGGACTAAAAGGAGGACACTCAGGCATGGACATTAACACAGGTCGTGCGAATGCCAATAAAGTTATCATCCGATTATTAAAAAGTGCTGCCCGCACTTACGGTATGCAACTTGCTTCCATTGAAGGAGGAAGCCTTCGTAATGCCATCCCACGTGAAGCATTTGCTACCATAACAATCCCCGAAAAAAATGTTAATGCATTCCTCAAATTTATACATGAATTTAGGGCAATGATACAAAACGAGTTTTCAGCCACAGAACCTACAATGGCAATAGATGCAACACCAACCGAAATGCCTTCTTATATCTTAGAAGGTTCTTGTATGCAAAAAATTATAAATGTAGTATATGGATTACCAAATGGTGTTATGCGTATGAGCGATTCTATGGAGAATTTGGTTGAAACCTCAACGAATTTAGCCATCGTGAAATCAGAAAAAAATAAAGTAATCATCATGTGTTTACTCCGGAGTTCCGTTGATTCAGCAAAAGAAGCTGTGGGTGAAAAAATGTCGGCTATTGCTGAATTAGCAGGTGCAAAAATTACCTTATCGGGCGCTTATCCGGGTTGGAAACCCAATATGGAATCTCCTATTCTGAAAACCATGCAAAAAACATATAAAGATTTATATGGGAAAACACCTGAAATCAAAGCAATACATGCGGGATTAGAATGTGGCTTGTTGGGTGGCGTTTATCCAAATTGGGATATGATATCTTTCGGCCCTACCATTCGCAATCCTCACTCGCCCGATGAAAGAGTACACATTGAAAGTGTTGGAAAATTCTGGAATTTCTTGATAGCTACATTAAAAAATGTACCTGTTAAATAATAATTAAACGATTAATAATAAAAAGGAGATGACTGCAAAATTCATCTCCTTTTTTTTATTACCAATTCCTTTTAATGTAAGTTTGCACCTATAATACGCAAAAACTCTTGACGGGTATTATATTGTTTTAAGAAAGCACCGGTAAAATCCGAAGTGGTTGTGACGGAATTTTGTTTTTGAACACCCCGCATTGACATACATAAATGTTGTGTTTCAATAACTACCGCTACCCCTAAAGGATTTAATGTTTCTTGTATGCAATTTTTTATTTGAGTTGTTAATTGTTCTTGAACTTGCAATCGTCGTGCATATGCATCTACAACACGTGGAATTTTACTTAAACCCACTATGTAACCATCCGGAATATAGGCAATATGTGCTTTCCCGAAAAACGGCACCATATGATGTTCACACAACGAATAAATTTCAATATCTTTGACAATAACCATTTCTTTATAATCTTGCTTAAACATGGCCGAACGTAGAATTTCATGCGGGTCTACAAAATACCCTTGTGTAAAAAATTGCATCGCTTTAGCTACCCGTTCGGGAGTTTTAAGTAATCCTTCTCTTTGTGTATCTTCACCCAATAATTGCAAAATGGCAAAATAATGTTCTTTCAGTTTATGAGTAATTTCTTCGTTATATATATCTTTCCTTTCGTATCCTTCACATGTATCTTGCATAAAGTAAATTTTATTGTTGTAAAAATGGATTATTTTTCTTTTCAAATGCTATGGAAGTAACATCACCATGACCCGGAAAGACCTTGGTTTCAGGTGGCAATGTCAATAATTTATTTTTAATGTTATCAATCAAATTATTATAATTTCCTCCCGGCAAATCTGTTCGTCCTATGCTTTGTTGAAATAAGACATCTCCGGTAATTATAAAGCCATCCTTTTGATTATACAAACAAATACTCCCATTTGCATGTCCCGGGGTATGAAATATGCTTAGTGTCTCACCTCCGATATTAATAGTATAATTTTCATCAATAAACTGATTTACTTCCGGTAAATTCTGTTTTTCAAATCCCATTACCAGACAAAAATTATCCGCATGTTGATACAAAGTGTAGGCATCTTTATGCATCATCATAACCGCATTCGGATAGGTTTTCTTTGCAAATTCAGCCCCTGCTATGTGGTCAATATGGGTATGTGTGAAAATTATATATTTAATAATCGATTTTTTTTCTTTTATCAAAGATGCCAAGATTTCTTCCTCTTCTGTATTACTACATGCAGGATCGATCAACAAAGCATCATTATTTTCCGATTGTAAAATATACGTATTTACTAAAAAATGATTAAAGGGAATGGAGAAAATTTTCATGAAAAATAGGGTTACAGTTCTGATTTTATTTCCAATAAAAAATCCTTAATTTTAGTCAGAGATTTATGAAGTTCAACATTTTTGTCAATTTCTTTTCTGTTTTTTCCAAGTTTATCTTTTGCTCCTTGTAAGGTATACCCCTTCTCTTTCACCAAATAGAATATGGTTTCAAGTATTTTGATATCCTCCGGGGTAAAATAACGATTTCCTTTTTTATTTTTAAAAGGTTTAAGTATATCAAATTCTTTTTCCCAAAAACGTATCAAAGACGTATTTACTTTAAAGATTTTGGCTACTTCTCCAATACTGTAAAAGGATTTTTCAATGTTTTTTTCTTTATATGGCATTGTTTTTTTAAAATTATAAAAAAGCAATATTATTTAAAAAATTGATTTAAAAATATTTAAAAAATATT
>JAGOKS010000061.1 GCA_017994425.1 Bacteroidales bacterium
GCCATAGACGTGCAACTTACGATAGGGCAATTGAAAAATTACAACGACATTAGCTCCCGAAAGTATGAGCTCCGTGAAGGTGAAATCGTGTATATCAGTGCCAAAGCCAAACGTTCCGAAAATAACAAAGAACATCGCATTCTCCCCAACGAAACCCTACGCGATATTGCACAATATTATGGGATAACGGAAAAGTCTTTACGTAAACTCAATAAATTCACCAAAAACACAATCGTAAGTCCGGGGTATATCCTACGATTGCAATAAAAAGATGATGGATCAAGTAGATAGTGTTCATAGCGATGTATTAATTATTGGAGGAGGTCCGTCAGGCTTGGCAACGGCTATTCGGTTGGCTGATCTTTTAAAACATCACAAGCTGCAACGACGCATAGTTTTGGTTGACAAAGGCAATGCCATTGGCAGTCATATTCTGTCGGGTGCAGTAATCAAGACAAGTGTTTTTAAGCAGTTATTGCCTGAGGTCGATTTCAAGGACATCCCTTTCGATGCCAAAGTAAAACGCGATGCCGTCATGTTAATGAGCAAGACAGGGAAAATAAAAATTCCTTTTCCGGTGCCGTTTATGCGGAATAAGGGAAATTATCTGGCATCACTTGCCACCATTTCTCGTTTTCTTGCAAAGATAGCGGAAGAAAAAGGAGTAGAAATATATAGCGGTTTTTCTGTCAATGAGATACTCTATGAAAACGGGAAAGTAGCCGGAGCTAAAACCATAGCTACCGGTGTGGATGCTATGGGTAATCCAATGGAGAATTTCCAAGCGGAGACGGCTGTTTATGCTGATTTAGTTGTTTTTGCCGAAGGTACACGGGGCACATTGAGCAAACAGCTTATTGCCAAGTACAGCTTGGATAAAAACAGCAATAAGCAGATGTATTCCTTGGGATGTAAGGAGTTGTGGCATATTCCCGAAGGTAGAATACAAGCCGGAACGGCGTATAATTGTATGGGCTATCCTTTGAACAGGCATGAGTTTGGCGGTGGTTTTATCTATGGCTTAAACGATAATACATTGGCACTGGGTTTGGTTGTCGGCTTGGATTACGAAGATCCTACTTTCGATGTGCATCATGCCTTTCAAGTTTGGAAAACACATCCCTTTATCTCCGCATTGCTCCAAGGGGGTAAATTGTTGGAATATGGAGCGAAGACCTTGCCTGAAGGTGGTTTTTATGCTATCCCGCAAGTGTATACAGACCATGCGTTGATAGTGGGTGATAGTGCCGGCTTCTTAGCCATGCCTGCTTTAAAAGGTATTCATCTTGCCATGGAATCGGGGATGCTTGCTGCCGAAACAGCTATAAAAGCATTGTCAACAAACGATTTTTCTGAAGCAAGCTTGCGTCATTACGATGAGATGCTGAAAAAAAGCAGGATATACAAGGAACTCTATCCGTTTCGGAATTTCCGTCAAGGGTTTTCAGGCGGACTTATTGCCGGTTTTGTGAGGGCTGCCTTTTTGTTGCTTACTAAGGGTGCCGGCATCAGCGGCAGAATAAGACCTTTGGCAGATAGCGAAACGACCAAGCGATTGAAAGATTTTAAACGTAAGACTTTCCGTCAACGTTTTGAACATGAATTGGATTTTGATAAAGTGATTAGCTTTGATAAAGTTACCGATGTGTATTATAGCGGCACCCGTCACGATGAACATCAGGTGCCTCATTTAAGAGTCAATAATCCGCAATCGTTTGCGGCAATTAATATAAAAGAATACGGGGCTCCTTGTCAGTATTTTTGTCCGGCAGAGGTGTATGAAATTCGTACGGATAAAAACGGAAACAAAGAATTACGCATTCATTTTGAAAATTGTGTACATTGTAAAACCTGCGATATCAAAAGTCCCGGCGATGGAATTAGCTGGATGCTTCCCAATGGGGATAACGGACCGGATTATCACTATATGTAAGAAAAATTATGGCATTAACAATCATAAGCTTAATAAAACAAGTGCCGCTGCCTTCCGAGATGCGTATGGGGGAAGACGGCTTGATGGATCGTACCAAAGCCAAATCAAGCATTAATATGGATTGTCAATATGGTTTAGAAGCCGGCTTGCAACTCAAAAAAGTCTATCCCGATGCCAGGTTGATGGTTTGCTCTATGGGTCCCAAGTCTTTTGAGGCTTCGTTGCGTAAAGCCCTTGCCATGGGGTATGATGAGGCTTATTTGTTATCCGATAGAAAATTAGGGGGCAGCGATACCTTTGCTACCGGTATGGCTATTGCCACTTTGCTGAAACATCTGGGTTTTACTCATGACAGGGAAGATCCTTTTATCATCCTCACAGGCAGACAAACCAGTGATGGGGATACGGCACATGTTCCCTCACAAGTGGCTGCCAATCTCGATATACCTCAAGCTACTTTTGTCGAAAGGATACAAGCGGAGGGCGAAACGCATGTAATAGCGAAACGTATCATTGAAGGGGGCTATCAGATGATGCGACTGCCGATGCCCTGTGTGATTTCGCTCACACCTACCGGTATTTCACCGCGTAAACCGTCACTGAAAGCTGCCATGAAAGCACGCATTTCTCAACTGACAACGTTAAGCGTTACGGATATCCGCTTATCATCCGAAAAAATAGGCATCGGCGGTTCCCCGACTATTGTGAGTAAGGTTGTTGAAATGCATAGTGAACGTCCACCGCTGCAAATGACAGTCGGTGCTACGGAACGGGAAAAGGTGCATCATTTGATTGAAATGTATGCTCAAGAAACTACTGTCGTAGAGAAAAAACAAAGAAAAGTAAGGGTGGAAGCGGAAGTGCCGGATTTTCCAGTAACCGATATACGTAAGGGATACAAAGGTATACTATGCTGGGCAGAGGTTGCTGAGGGGAACATTACGCGTTCGTCTCTTGAAATTCTATCGGCAGCACGCCAATTGGCAACTCAGCTTGATAAAGATACTAAAATAACGAGCTTGTTGATAGGACATCAAATAAGCGACAAGGCGCAAACATTGATTGCACATGGTGCCGATGAAGTGCTTGTTGTTGACGATGCTCGCTTGGAAGAATACCTGGTATTGCCTTTTGCTTCCATTTTTACGCAAGTAATACAAGCCAATAAACCCGAAATTGTTTTGTTTGCCGCTACTACTTCGGGACGGGAATTGGCACCACGCATAGCCGTACATACTGGCAGCGGGGTAACGGCCGATTGTACAAAATTGGAAATAGGAGAGTATGTGAATAAAAAAGAACAAGTCATTATTAAACCGATATTGCATTCCCATCGACCTACTTACGGAGAGAGTAAATTAGCGACTATCCTAGGTTTTGCTTTTCCGCAGATATCTACTGCCCGTCCGGGAACGTTTGAAGTCCCGCTTGCCGACAACGAACGTAAAGGTATCATTTGTCCTTTCGAAGCTGTTTTAGTGGATGCGGATTTCCGTACGGAAATTATTCAAACTGTCAGAGGGGAAGGTGGCTTACAGCATCTTTTCGAAGCCGACGTAATCGTCTCCGGAGGTCGTGGAGCTACGGCTGATAATTTACGCCTTGTCAAAGAACTCACAGAAGCCTTTAAAAAGCAAGGTGTCAAAGCCGAATGGGCTGCCAGCCGAGCTGTTGTCGATGAGGGCTTCGCTGAATATGCACGGCAAATCGGACAAACAGGCAAAACCGTACGTCCTAAATTATATATCGCCATAGGTATTTCCGGAGCTATACAACACATTGCCGGTATCAAAGAAGCCGGTAAAATCATTGCTATCGACCAAAATCCCAAAGCTTCTATCTTTCATCATGCCGACTATGGAATTGTCGGTAAATATCAAGATGTTATTCCGGAACTCATCGAACAAGCAGGGGAGTTGTGTAAGAAAATTCTTTCGGTAGGATAGGCTGAATATTTTATTGGTTTGAATTATGATTGTATTAAATTCCAAGGTGCTTCCATTGCCTTAAAAAATACATAAAGTACAATACCAAGTATCAATGTTACCATACATTTGCTAATACTATCTATTTTATTATTTTTTGATATTTTTATATTCCATATCGGGTAGGCGAAATATAAAACGCTAAGGAAAGGGAACATAAGACCTTGTTTGTCTCTTACTTCACCATAATAAAACGTTGAACCATACCATAATTCTATCCATGATAAAAGTCCGATACTAATTGAAGACAAACATAAAACTATGATTGCTTTTTTTCCGATGATACGCTTATTGATTAACCAGATTGTCAATGTTGCAAGGATTATCAGGCTAAACAGAAGTTTATTGCTTGATATCGTAATAATTCCAATGTTATGATCATACGTAAAAAATGGATTCATATCGGTACCGTATCCGTTAGGTAATGTGAATCTATCCATATAAAAAATAAAACCTAAGATAGTGAGGATAGTAGCCGTTCCGATTATAAGGTCTTTAAGTTTAGGTCTTGGAGTCATGGGTGGTGTAATGAAAAACAATATGTGTTTATTTAATTTTCAATTTCTAAAACTTCTTGCCAACCAACAGCTTCATTTGCACCTCTTAAAAATGCTTTTTATTCAATTTCGGTATTAAAATAATATGTTTTTAAATTATTGTTTTTCATTTCATTTGATAATTCATTCTTTTCAAGAAAAACATTAATTTCTTCTTTGCCAAACAATAATACTACCTTTACCATTTTTCAAAAATATGTTCATTATGATATTTTAAGAATTCTAAATCAGGAATAAAGCGTTCTGGTAAAATTATTTTTGAATTATCAAATTCTTTAAACCATTTAATTGTTTCAATATCATATTTTTCATAAATTAAATTTGAAACTTTAACTTTAAAATCTGTTGTAATTGTAATAAATCCTTTATCAAAAGCCTTATCGTGAAAAACATTTAAACTTATTCCGTTTTTTGGATTAACTCTTGTTTCTTTTTTATCTTTCCAAGGAATTATATGACTTGCTACTAACATTTCTGGTATTTTTAAACCTGTAATTCCACAAGAAAAATTATAAGATGATAAAACAGTTTGCCTGAAAAAGTTTTGATTTACTCTTGTCTTTACATTTCTGATTTTATCTTCACCTTCTTTATTATCAAAATCAAATTCTTCTAATTTTTTTTCAATGTCTTTACCTTCAAATTTTGAAATTAAAATCTCACTTTCAAACGCAAGTCTTTCCCAATCATTACTGTATTCAATCCAAATGGCTTCATCTAATTTGCTTGTATTTGAAAGTCCAACAATGCCACGTTTTTTTAATTCTGGGTCAAAACTTCCAAAATTTCCAATTTTCATTTTTAAAGAATTTGGACTTCTGCCAATTAAACTTGAATATTTTAAAATATCTGGATGAAGTGAACTCACTCTATTGAAAGGTATTTTACAATAGAGATTTAATGCAACAATTGTTTGTTCTTTTGTCCAACGTTCGACCATTTCTAATTGAAATTAATAGTATAAAAATTAGTAATTTGATTATCTATCCCCAAATTATGTTCACGTACCATACCGCCAACAACTATTGCGTTTGTACATTGGTTGCATTGTATTATTTCATATCCAAAACCTTTTTCTTTGCTATCTTGTCTTGATTTATGATTTATAAGTATTTGTAAATCTTCTTTTATGATTGTAAAAAGTGTTTCGTTGTCTGCTTCCATAAAGTAATTATTCCAGTTATGTATTATTTCGTTTAATTATCTGCAAAAATACTCAATTTTTAATAATAAATGAAGGATGGGGAGAATATTTATGACTTTCGAACTTTTATAATAATTTCCCGGGAAAAAGTCTAAAATTGCAGGAAGCAAGACGAAAAAAAGGATGGTGCAAGGTCTAAGATTAATGAAAATAAAAGCTATTAATGGCTAAATAATATTCCCATTTGCAAACAAGGGTTATAGAGGGTATTTTGTTGTTTGTTAAAGCCAAATAAGCAGGTAGCTTGTAGGGTGAATGCTATTTTCGGACTGATAGCATAATCTATACTTAAAAGCGGGGAGAGTGTAAAGACGGGAATTTTGTATAAGGAAGCATCTATTAATGTATTATCCGATTGCTTGTTGATATGCAAGTTTTTAATGCTGCCGCCTCCCATACTTACCAGGCAGGAATAGCGAAATTTGTTTTTCTTTGTACTCATTCCTATCAAAGGACCTCCATAACCTATTTGTAGGTATGAACTTTTAGCATCTTGGGTGGAGTAGTTCATTTTTTGTGTACCTCCATAAATGCCTACACAGATGTATGGATGTACATATAAACGCAAGATGCCTCCAAAACCGTAACTGAATTTTTGGAGTTGCTGATGTGTGTTGTGATAGGAGATGAGTCCGCCCTGAAGTACCAACATGCCACCACTATATTTTTCGTTTTTCCTTGCAGCAGGTTCTGTGTTGTCGGTAGATGTTTGGGAATAAACTCCCGTCGTCATTAGGTAAACCAATAAAAGGAAAATGCTTAGAATCCTTATTTTATGAAACATGAGTTATAATAATGTATGAATAATAATCTATGAGTGTATATTACTGCAAAAGTATAAAAAAACGAATACAAATAGCAACATAAAACTAGTGCATGCACCTTACATAGCATCCTAATGACAGTTGCGAGGCTGTCTTCTTTTCATTATATAGTTATGCGCCTATGAAAACTAAGCTTAGTTTTTGAAAATCTAAGCTTAGTTTTACCAAACAACAAGCCTTCCGTTGATGAAAACTAAGCTTAGTATTTAAATTTCTAAGCTTAGTTTTTAAACGAACATAGTTAAGTAATTATTAAAACATAATTACTCTTATGAAAATTACTAATTTGTTATTTATAAATATATGATTTTCTTCGCTTTTTCGTAAGGTACTTCTTGCAGATATTCTACTAATTTTCTATCCGAAGTAATACGTATGTCGGTTGAAATTATATTCGATACCTTAACATCAGATTCTATATCGGAACCAGTGCTGTGAATATAGGGGTATATAGTAAGTAAATCATCAAATTTCACAATTCTAGAACAAGCTAATCTTTTCTTAATTTGATATTTCACAGCACTTAATACTCCTACGACATCGGGTTCTGTCAAAGAGGTAGATTTCTCAATGTCTTTGATGAAATCGTCTATTTTGTCAACGCCTTGGATAACAATATCTGCATAGTACTTCATGTTGCCACCGCCTTTTACACCCGGCTGGGCTCTTTTTCTTGTTGTGTAAATAATAGCCATAGATTTAATTTTTTAATAATGAGTTGTTTTATAAAATATTAATTTAGTTTATGATATTACAATTTGTATTATTTTCTTGCTAATGTTAGGTAGCAGTAAGTTGTGTTTAGGTTTGTAAATTCTTAAAAATGGCTTTGGGTCCCCAAATGCTTTGCAAAAGGCTTCTAAAGAGGAGAAATAATACAAAAGCCAGCCATAGTGCATGGTTGCCGATAAGGTTTTCAAGGAGGTAAAACATGACAAAGAAAGCGAAGGTGGCTATAAAACTTGCATTACGCATAATTTTTACTTTGGTAGCGCCAATCAAGATGCCGTCCCACAAAAAAGCGGCAAAGCCTGCTACAGGTACCAACAACACCCAGTAATAATAATCATGGGCATCTTCGATAATAGCTATATTATCTGTAAATAAGGCTAATAAGTATTTTCCGAAAAAGGCATACAGTAGAATAAAAAAGGCGGTTAATGCCGCACCCCAACGAAATAAGTAGTTGATAGATAATCGCAAAGAAGTCTTATTCCGAGCCCCTACGTATTTTCCCGTGAGCGATTCGCCGGCATAGGCGAAACCATCCATGATGTAAGAAAACAAAGTAAAGAATTGCATTAATAATATGTTGATGGCTAATATTCTATCGCCCATTTTAGCTCCTTCGGCAGGAATAAAGGTAAAGACGGCTATCAAACAAAGGGTGCGTAGAAATATGTCGGCATTGACTTTAAAGAAAGCTTTCATCTTATCGAAAGCCAGAATTTTTTTCAAGGAGAAGTAAGGTGTGTATTGGCGGTAATAAGCAAACCATAATGCCATGGCTGTTATCAATCCCAGGTATTGGGAAATCAGACTGCCTAAAGCTACTCCCTCGATTTTCATTCCAAAACCAAAGACAAATAGTAGACTGAAAATGATATTGACAACATTGATTTGAATGGCTATCCACATGGGTGTTTTGGCATTTTGCATGCCGATAAACCAGCCTTTGATAACATATAAGCCCAGAATGGCAGGAGCACCCCATATGCAAATGTCGAAATAAACAGCAGCGTAATATTCAACTTCTTGACTCCCTTGTACGAGTTGGAGTACAAGTGTTTTTATAGGATATTGAAATATCACTAACAACAAAGAGACTGCAAGGGCGATGCTCATGGCTCTACCGAAGATATGCATAATTTCTTCTTTGTTTACAGCTCCGTAGGCTTGTGCCGTAAAGCCGCTGGTCCCCATACGTAAAAATCCGAAGTTCCAATAAATAAGATTAAAAATCATGGTGCCCAATGCAATAGCCCCTAAGTATTGTTCATTGCCTAGATGACCTACAATGGCAACGTCAACCATGCCCAATAGGGGAACCGTAATGGTTGTGATGATATTAGGAATAGCCAGTCGTAGTATTTGTTTATTCAAGGAAAAAGAATTTTATTGAGAATAGAAATACGAATTCCACTATTTGATTAAGAAGGGGAACCGATCGAAGTTTTTCAAAGCAATGGCAGTACCTCTGACAACGGCACGCAAAGGGTCTTCACCTATGTGGACGTTTAGTTTAGTTTTTAACTGTAAGCGTTTATCCAAGCCTCTGAGCAAGGAGCCGCCACCGGCAAGATATATTCCTGATTTGTAAATGTCGGCAGAAAGTTCAGGTGGGGTATTTTCCAATGCATTCAAAACGGCTACTTCTATTTGTTGAATGGATTTGTCTAAGGCGATAGCAATTTCTTGGTGTGTTACATAGATAGCTTTTGGTATACCGGTAAGTAAGTCTCTACCACGAACTTCATAACTATCCGGTGGGTTTTCAATATCGGTAAGTGCAGCTCCGACGTTTATTTTAATCAGTTCGGATGTACGTTTTCCTATGGACATGTTGTGTTCACGGCGCATGTACTCTTCAATGTCTTGATTAAATTCATCGCCGGCAGTTTTGATAGATTTATTGCTAACGATACCCCCTAAGGAAATAACGGCAATTTCACTGGTACCACCACCGATGTCAATGACCATATTTCCGGTAGGTTCTAACACATCCAGCCCCATACCGATTGCAGCAGCCATAGGCTCATGGATAAGTCGGACTTCTTTAGCTCCGGCTTGTTCTGCCGAATCTCGAACGGCACGTTCTTCAACTTCGGTAATACCGGAAGGAATACATACCACCATTTTCAGCGAAGGAGGGAACAAGCTTTTTTGTTTGGCATTCATCATACGAAGAAATTCAACAATCATCATTTCAACACCTTGAAAGTCGGCGATAACACCATCTTTCAATGGTCGAACTACTTTGATGTCTTCATGTGTTCTTCCTTGCATCATCAAAGCTTTAGTTCCAACAGCCATTAATTTATTGGTTGTACGATTGATAGCTATAATTGAAGGTTCATCAATCACAATTTTATCATTGTGAATAATGAGTGTATTGGCAGTGCCCAAGTCTATAGCAATCTCTTTTGTAAAGAAGGAAAATAATCCCATTGTTTTTATATTTATAATCTTTACTTAATACGTAAAAAAGAATATTTTGTTGCGATTTATTAATATTAATGTTTGAAATGACGAACTCCGGTAAATATCATGGAAATATTGGTTTTGTTACATGCTTCAATGGAATCATTATCACGAATGGAACCTCCGGGTTGTATAATGGCACTTATTCCGGCTTCTGCTGCTATTTCCACACAATCATTAAAAGGGAAAAACGCATCCGAAGCCATAACCGCACCTTTTAAATCGAAATTAAAATGCTTAGCTTTCATTATGGCATGTTGCAGGGAGTCTACTCGGGAAGTTTGTCCCATTCCTGAAGCGAGTAATTGTTTATTTTTCACAAAAACAATGGCATTGGATTTAGTGTGTTTCACTAATTTGTTTGCAAAGAATAAATCATCCAATTCTTCCTTAGAGGGCTTTTTATCGGTAGGGTAGGTCAAGGTATCTATGCTTTCAATTGAAATGTCTCTGTCTTGTTCGATAATCCCGTTTAATAAATTCCGGTATTGTTTAGTTGTTAAGGTAAAGGGTTTTTGTTTAAGAATGATACGATTCTTTTTCGACATTAATACTTCCAACGCCTCTGATTGAAAGTCGGGGGCAATCAAAATTTCAAAGAAAAGTTTATTGATTTCTTCTGCAGTAGCTATATCTACCGATTCATTGCATATCAATACACCGCCGAAGGCTGATACAGGGTCACCGGCTAAAGCCGCATTCCAGGCTTCCAATAAAGTATTTCTTTGGGCAACGCCGCATGCATTGTTGTGTTTAATGATAGCGAAGCTGCAAGGTCCTAAATCGCTCATTAGCGAAACAGCAGCGTCAATATCGAGTAAATTATTATAGGAAATTTCTTTTCCGTTTAGTTTATCAAATATTTCATTCAAATTACCGTAATAGTTTGCTTTTTGATGGGGATTTTCGCCATAGCGAAGGGCGGTAGTTCCTGTAAAATAATTATAAATGGCTGTATCATAATGGGAAGAAACCTTGAAACATTTAGTAGCAAATTCTTGTCTTTGTGCTTTGGTAGTGTTTCCTTTGTCTTTTTCGAGTATATCTAAGATGTCTTGATAATAATCGCGGGAAGGAACACAAATCACGTCATTGAAATTTTTTGCGGAAGCACGGATGAGTGATATGCCTCCGATATCGATTTTTTCTATGATTTCAGCAGGATCATTTGTTTTCTGTAAAGTTTCTTCAAAGGGATATAAATCTACTATAACTAAATCGATAGGAGGAATTTTATAGAAGGCTGCTTGTTCCATGTCTTTTTCATTATCCCGGCGATATAATATACCACCCATGACGGTAGGATGTAAGGTTTTTACTCTGCCGCCAAAAATAGAGGGGTACCCGGTAAGAGTCTCTATTTCAATGGCAGGAATGCTCTGTTGACGTAAATATTCATAGGTGCCTCCTGTAGAGTAAATCGTAATATTTAATTTTGTTAATGTTGCGGCAATTTCTGAAATTTTTTCTTTGTTGTAGACGGTAATTAATGCGTTTTTAATTTTTCTCATGCTTTATGATGTGTGAATGTTTATAAATATTGAATATTTCTTTGAAATACAATATAATATATATATGTGTTTTCCTTCTGCAAAGTTCGTTATTTTTTTTTTAATTTCATACCTAAAATTTATATATTTTTGCAAATAAATTACAGAAAAAATAATAGATGAAAATTGATAAGAAAGAATTAAAAGCATGGGAAGAATGCATACGAGGAAGTAAAATTCTTGTCATTGGAGATGTAATGATGGATTGTTACATTCAAGGTGAAGTAACACGTATTTCTCCTGAGGCACCTGTTCCTGTAGTCAATGTACGTGAACATAGAATATGTATGGGAGGTGCTGCCAATGTAGCTATTAATCTACAATCTATGGGAGCAACACCCATATTATGCGGAATATTAGGCGAAGATGTGAAAGGCTATGAATGTATCAAAACGCTGGAAGAGCATAACATGTCAACACAAGGTATGTTGTTTGTGGATGACAGACCCACAACGACAAAAACCCGAGTTATCGGGAATAAAATGCAAATTGTACGCATTGATGAGGAAAAAGATGAAGCAATTTCGGAAGAAGAAACGCTTAAATTATATCAACTAATTGAGTCGATTTTATTAAAAGAAACTATTCATGCCATTATATTTGAAGATTACGATAAAGGCTGCATTACTCCTTTATTGATTGAGAAAGTAACCCTCTTAGCAAAATCAAAGTCTATCCCGATAACCGTGGATCCGAAGAAACGTAATTTTTTAAATTACATAGGAGTAAGTTTGTTTAAGCCTAATCTTTCAGAATTGATAAACGGGTTGGGATTAGATAAAAATCGTATGACATTTGCTGATATGACATCTTATATAGAAATTTTCATGCAGAATAATCACCATGAAACGGTACTGACAACCTTATCGGATAAAGGAATGATGGTAGCTTACAATCAGCAATCGAATTATATGAGTGAATGGATACCGGCACATATACGTAGTATAGTCGATGTATCGGGTGCCGGTGATACGGTTATCAGTATAGCCACTTTGGCGTACATATATGGCTTTCCACCCAAAATGATAGCACAGCTATCGAATATAGCAGGCGGATTAGTATGTGAATCGGTTGGAGTTGTTCCGATTGATAAGAATATTTATTTTAAGGAAATCGTAAGTATTTTAAGTTAAATACTTGCATAAATAAACAAGACTAATTAAATCATTGATTTAATTAGTCTTGTTGTTTTATAATACGTTAATTAAATGTTAAATTATTGTTTAGGAGGGAATGCTTTATCAATTAATTTAATGATAAAATAGAAAAGAATCATAAAAACAAAAATTCCTGCCATTCCGATACCTGTTACTTCTAACGCTGCAATTACATTTGCTGAATTATATAAAATCATAGTATTGTCCTCCTTTAAATTTTAAATAAATAATGGTATTAACGATAAAATAAGTCCACCGGCAACAACAGAGCCGATTTGACCACCCACATTAGCACTTACCGCATGCATGAGTAAGAAATTAGATTTATCTTCTTTTTGTCCCATA
>JAGOKS010000137.1 GCA_017994425.1 Bacteroidales bacterium
GTATATAGTAATCGAATAGAAATTTTATCACGAGGGACACTTGCTCCTAATCAAACAATGGAAGGATTTTATCTTGGAGAATCTATTCCTGTAAATCAAAAACTGTCGGATATATTCCTTCAATTACACATCAGTGAACGCTCTGGCAGAGGTGTTCCTAAGATAATAGATACTTATGGAAAAGATGTTTTTGATTTTAGAGAAAATTCTATTGTAGTTAATATTCCTTTCAACAGAATTAATAGACATATAGACTATAATGTGGGGGATAAAGTGGTGAATAAAATACCCCTTAATCCAAGGAGGAAAAGGATTTTAGAAGAAATAAGAAACAATCCTAACATTACCCAAATACAGCTTATGCAGATCATTGGAATAGGTAAAACAGCTATGCAGAACAACATTAATTTTCTAAAAGAGTATGGCTATATTGAAAGAATTGGATCTAATAAGGCCGGATATTGGAACATAAAGCTACTAGATGGATAGTTACCGTTATTGCAATACACCGATAAGCACAAGCTTAACAAGAAACACCGCAGATAAAAGCAACTATAACTATGGAACTGAAAATCATACTGTTTTATATTTTAGACACCTGCGACTATACATTTTTGACAAATTCATAATTATATCAAAATGACTGCTTAAGGAGCATATATGAAAAAATCTTTGTACAGTTTATTCAGAACTATAATAGAGATAATATTATTTTTAGTATCAGGCGTGGCAATTTTCGTCGAATTTTTTTCAAGTTCTAGCGTTGAAAATGGCCTTCAGCTGCTCAGTTTTTATACAATGCAGACAAACATTATGGTTTTTATATGTATGGGCTTTTTGGTATACTGTTCTCTATTTAAAAAGAAAAGAACCAAAGCGTCATACTTCTTCATAGGTGGAATAGCAATTTGGATAATGATCACCGGCGTTTTGTACCATATCTTTCTTTCCTCAATTCATAATCCGTCCGGAATAAAAAGTATAACTAATGTTCTGCTTCATTATGTTGTTCCATGGAGCATGGTAGGCTACTTTGTAGTTTTTTACGATAAAAGATATATAAATTGGATATTTCCTTTATTATGGACATCATATCCCATAGTTTATCTTATAATTTCACTCATACGTGGGAAATTCCAAGGCTTTTATCCTTATTGGTTCATTAATCCCACAGCAGAATATCCGGCTGGAATCGGAAGCATGCTCAACGTGTTTTGGTTTTCCTGTGCTATTACTGTTTGTTTTGTCGTCGCAGGGTACATACTTTTGGCATTAAGATATTTTTTATCTCGGAATATACGTTTATAATCACAAGAACACAGTAATTTACCGTATTAATTCTTTGATGTATAATATCATTGTTATTGTCGTTTCAGCAAGCTTTTTTTGCACTTTGGCAGAAAAGGTTTTTATTTTGTTCTCTTATCTGCTAAAATATTGGTAAAGAAAAAACAAGAGGTGATATTATGTCAAAAAAGCTAATGGTTATATGTTTTCTGATGGTATCATTATTTGCCTTTGGAATAGACAAAACTTTGGCAAAAAAATTTGATCAGCCGTCAAAAACCACTATCTATAAAATTTATGACAGGATACGAATAGAATGGATAAGCGGAAAGTTTTCTGACTCTGATTATTTTCAGGCAAGAATGGTACTGAATGATTTTTTGGAAGGATACAGGTATAGTGATGAAGAAGTGGCTGTCTATATTGCATTAAAAGAACTTTATGACGGAAAGTATGCTGTAGAGTATTATCCGGCAATAAAAGAGTATTACGTATCAAGATACGTTTATGGCAATTATGATGATAACTGGTCAGATGATGATTATTACGAGCGATACTACAAGGATTTTACAAGGTACGATAATAATTACTATGACTTTTCATTTATGTATCCCAGAACATGGAATATATTAGATGAGTCTTCCAGCAGATACGGCGGATACTTAAAGATGTCAGTTTCCAAGTACTATGGCAGCGGATATGTGACTGTCGAGATCAATCAGATAAGCAGGTATTATGGACTTACAGATACTGTGGAAAAATTCTTAAAGGATATAAATAATCAGGGTGATCCGAATGCTCTGGGAAAAGCAGATGATCCCAATGCTTTGGGCAGGGCAAATGATCCGAATGCGCTTGGAAAAGCTAATGATCCAAACTCACTTAAAAAAAGCGGTTCATCAGCAGTTGTTTTAGACAAAGGCAACTATAGGTTCGGTTCTGACTCTGCTTATAGGGTAACTTACACGTTTAACGGTCAGAAAATACTAAAAATATGGTCGATACAGAAGGATTATTTGTTTGTGGTTACTTTTGCTGCTGATAATAATACCTTTGACTCAAGTCTTGAAACTTTTTATAAATTTCTTGATTCTTTTGAATTTGAATGAGGAGGTAAAATATAATGAAAAAGAGTTTGTTGCTTATTTTTATGGGGGTATTGGTATTCATGTTTTCGGGCTGTGTATTTATTATTTCTCCGTATAACCTCACAGTATATAATAACACCGAGTATGGCAACGGTGATTCAACATCGATGCAGCTTTATATAGATGGTGAGTACAAAGATGATCTTTACACGGGAAGAAGTAAAACCTATTCATTACCGTTTGGAAACCACGATATAATGATCAAATTGAAATCAACATTTTTACACTCAAATGAAGACAGAATCTTTTATCTCTCATACTATCTTAACGATAATTCAAAAATATACACTTCCAACGATATAATACCGGATAAAGCATATAAAGTTAGGATCTCCAACAACAGTGTTTATTC
>JAGOKS010000062.1 GCA_017994425.1 Bacteroidales bacterium
GTACAATGAGTTGAAGCACTTTAATACTTATCCCTTAAGCACTTCCAAGGAGGATTAAACCCTAAAGTTTATATTTGACTTTGACACATTTTGTCCCTGCAAAGGTACAAAAAAAACAGATAGAAAACATGCAAAGAATGTATAAAAACCAAGAATAAATAAAGTTTAACTCTTAAATTTATAAGAATATGAAAAAAATAAAAATAATAATAGCAACCTTCTGTGTTGCAGCTATAGGCGTAGGAATATTTGTCTCATGCGAGAAAGAATCTATTAATGATAACACTCTTGCTTCAAATCCAAATAAAATTCAAAAAGACATGAGTGACGCCTTTTATGAATATGAAGATGAACCTGATGTGTATTATTGGGCAAATGATACAGATAGAATTCCTATATTAGGACTTCCCAGCCCTAAAAGGGATAAAGCTCGAGGAGAAGGTTCAGTTGTGTTTAATTCTTACGGTAGATTAATTGATATACATTGTCAGTATGTTGGAAATACTTGTGGAGATGCCGAATGGGAATATGGCGATGCAACTCGAGTAGGAATATGGGTACATTACCAAGATCCATATGATGGTATGCAATGGAAATATGCATATAAATGGGATTAAATTTTCAAATATTATTGATACTAGTTCACTCATTCATTTAATCAATAGAGTGGACTAGTGTTTTATAAAAAATTAAAGATAACTATTATGTTGAAAAAATCATTTTGTTTGTTTCTGATTCTTTTTATAATCCATTTAAATAGCTGCCAAAACATTAATAAATTATTTTCTTTTCTTGATTTTAAAGTTGTAAAAGTTAATGAAGAGGAACAATATTTTATTAACTTTAATGATAGTCATACTTTATCAATGTGGGGAGATCATAAGTGTTATAATAAAATAAATGACAGTTTGTTTTTTGTCGCTTTAAATTCAGGATCGGATACTTTATTTGTGTATAATTATGAAAAACACCAAGTAAAAACAATAGAATTAAAGAAAACGCCTCATTATTCGATTAATCATATATATTATCATAATCATGATTCCATTTTTATTTTTTATAGAAGAGTGTTTATCTTTAATAAGACTGATAATCAATTCGATTTTATATTAATAAATAAAGAAGGTGAAGTTGTGAATACCTATAGTTTAAATCAACTTCCTTATATTTATAAAGGAAATGTTGATTATATGATTGAATATGCTATTCAAGATATTAGGGAAAATAGAATCATAAATGGAAATTTATTAATCCCTTTAGGAATTTATAGCCCGCCTATTTATGATAAAAATTTCTTGAAATTTAATCCGAAATTACTATGTTCATATAATTTAGCTAATAAAACGTTGAAAATGCTAAATGTTAAATTTCCGATGCAGGATATTGGAAAAGAATTTCATTCGGATAGTTATTATTTTTTTATTAAAATATGTTATGACAAAAATCAAAATCTTATTGTTTTTTTTCCTTATTCAAATTATTTATACCAATATGATTTTGATTTAGATAGTTTGTTATTGATTAAATGCATTTATGATAATACATTTCAAAATATTGATATTGCTTCTCGGAAAAATAATGAAAATTATATGGATATCAGGTTTTCAAAGCCTGAATGGTATGATATAGAAAATGTGTATATTAGAAGACTTTCTATTTGGAATTATAAAAATTACGTACCATCTTTAATTATAGAAGTAATGGATTCAAATTTTAATCACATTGCTTATATGTTTGATAACAAAAACTATAAAACACCATATTATTTTAATAATAAATTGTCATCATTAAACAAACACAATAATTTATCCTTTTTGGTTTTACCGGAAAAAACACCTAAAAAAATATCATGGCAAAATTATGAAGAAAATCATTTAACGAAAATGGTTGTGAAAAAGAAGCATAAAATTTCAATTAATAAGTATTTAAAAAAGAAACATATTCCTAAAAATTCTTTGGTTATCATTATTAATTTAAATTATCCATGTGGAAGTTGTTTAAAGTTTCTAATGTCTGAAATGAAGAATAATCTGAAAGATTTTCAAAAAAATCAGATTTATTATATTCTATATGATAATAATCCTACAAGTAACTTTGCAGAAAGTTTAATAAAAAATTATAGCTTGTCGAAAGATAATATTATTATTGATAAAAAATTATTACAAAATGTTTACGAAGAATATGAATTAGATGAACATTACAGGTTAATAGAATATGGGGATACCATTTTTGTGGAAAAATGCACTTTTGAAGAATTAGTCCCTTTATTTGAAAGAAAAGTGAATGAAAAATTAATGAAATAAAATAATTTTAAAAATTAGAAAAATGAAAAAAAGTATTTTTGCAGTTATTGCAGTATTTTTTATGCTTGCTTTTTATTCTTGTAAAAAGGAAGTAACCTTATCTTTTTCGGGGGATATAATGCTTGATTTAGGAAGTAGCGACCAAGATGTCTTAAAATTCGTTAGTGCATCCGATGGCTCAAGTGTAAGTGTATCAGGTATTGATTATAATCTTGTCGGAGAACAAATTGCCACATTTACGACAGAAGAAGTAAGTGAAACGAAATCCGTTAAAATAAAAGCGGATAAACTCGCCGGACTTTATGAAATCTCTGTTTTTTCTTTAGATGGGAATGAAGAAGACGAACTAACAGTAGGCGAAGGATGGTTAATAACCCTAACTAAAGGAAGTAAGTATAATCAAATTCATATTCCCGATAGTATAGATAAAGGATTGAGAATCTTTATAAATCCCGGTAAATTAGTCGTAAATTTTAATGGTAAAGATAGTGCTTATATTCCAAGTTATATAGGTGAGTTTCTTTTTACATTTGAAAGTAATGCTGATTATTCGTTTTCAAATATTACATATAAGAAAATAGCTAACAATCAATACGCTATTACAGGATTTATCTTAAAAGAATCCCCCGATTCCGGTTATGAATATTATTACAGGATAGAATTAGATAAAAAGGATAATTAAAACATTGTAGATCTATTATCAGAAAATAATCATATATTTGAATTACTCGGATTTTTAGGTTTATAGTATCGATTATGTCTCTTTATAAAAAATAGAGAACTTACAGCGGATAGTTTTTTTAATTCGTGGAAATCAGTAAGTAAAACACATTGTACATTTTCAGAGTAAGCGGGTGAATGTAAATCACCCGCTTACATATCGGCGTTTATCCGTCGCATCCACATCATCCGCGTGTTATTTCCAATGCATTGAAAAACTGAAAACTGAAAACTAAATCATCACATCACCACCCTTGCATAGTGTTTTTTTGTGTACTTTTGCAAAAAAGAAAATATGATGTTTAAGCAGCAACGTGTTAAAAATCCGAATTTAATTTATGGTATTCGTCCTGTGATAGAAGCCATCAATGAGAATAAAGACATAGATAAAATCCTTTTACAAAAAGGAGCCCACAGCGAAATGTTTCGTGAATTGTTTCAACTGATACGCGACCGTAACATTCCCTTTCAATACGTACCGGTTGAACGTCTAAACCGTTTTACGGGAGGCAATCATCAAGGTGTTGTTTGTTTTATGTCGTCGGTTGAATATCAAAGTATATATGATATTATTCCAACAATTTATGAAAAAGGAGAAGTTCCTTTTTTATTGTTTTTAGATAAAATCACCGATGTTCGCAACATGGGAGCTATTGCCCGAAGTGCGGAATGTGCCGGTGTACAGGCAATTATTGTTCCGACCAAAAACACGGCTCAACTCAACGAAGATGCCGTTAAAACCTCGTCGGGAGCCTTGCATAAAATTCCGATTTGTCGTCACGATAGCCCCAGGGAAGTATTAACGTATATCAAACAATCCGGAATCAGCTTGATAGGTTGCACCGAAAAAGCAAAAAAAATGTTTTTCGAGCAGGAAATGACAGCCCCGCTTTGCCTTGTTATGGGCAATGAAGGAGAAGGTATCTCACCCGAGATATTGTCTTTGTGCGATGTGAATGTGCGTATTCCCATGCTCGGAAGTGTCGAATCACTCAATGTGTCGGTTGCCACCGGTATACTATTGTTTGAAGTAGTGAAGCAACGATTATAAATGTGTAAATTTTAACAGACTTTGGTTTAAAAAGAATTGTATAAGCTTGCATTGGTATAGAGAAAAATAGTATTTTTGCATCCATAATTAAAACCGAAAAAATGAAAAAGAATAGTAGTATTATCGTTTTGGTTTGCATTTTATCCATGCAAACGCTTTTTGCACAATTTGAAACAAGACCCCGTTTGGTAGAAGTCGGATTTTTTGGAGGTCCGACTATTATGTGGGCAAGTCCGAAAACTGATGGATATAAGAATGAAGGGGCTAAGATAGGAGGCGTCTATGGAGTAGGTGTTGACATTAATTTAGTGCAGACCTTGCAAAATTATTATTTTCATACCGGTATCAATGCACGCCATATTCGTTCGGAATTATCATTTTTAGATAAGTATGTGGTTGATGCAAACACAACCAAAGATAGTGCATTTGTGCGTTCAGTATATAATATGGCTTATTTAAGCATTCCGGTAGCTATTAAGCTGAAAACAGATCCTTTTGGACGCTTTGTGATTTTTGGTTCAGTGGGGATGGATAACAGCATCTGTGTGTCTTCAAAAAGTAATGACAATGTTGAAAACCAAGACTATGAAAAGGTAGATGGCTATAAAAAAACACTCTTTATCAGAGAAGCCCTCTTGGTAAGTGTGGGTTTTGATTTTATTATCAAAGGAAATACCAAAGCCTCTTTTGCTTTTGCGTTTAATAACGGCTTTACCAATGTTTTTAATAAAAAAAATATAAATGCCATTACTTCCGAACGGATAAAAGCCAACACCCGCGGATTTGAATTTCAATTCGGTTTTATCTTTTAACGAGTACAGGCTCCGTAGTTCAGCTGAATAGAACGTCAGATTCCGGTTCTGAAAGTCGGGGGTTTGAATCCCTCCGGAGTCACATAATATATTGTATATGATATCCTCATCAGTTTTTTTGCAAGCTATTGATGCTTCATGGACTTTATTCCTCGACAGAGACGGTGTTATCAATAAACGCATCTATGATGGCTATGCTACGAAAACAGAAGAGTTTATTTTATTGGATAAGGTAAAAGAATCTTTTCAAATACTTAGAAAAATATTCGGGAAAATTATAGTTGTAACCAATCAGCAAGGAATAGGAAAGGGAATTATGACCGAAGATGATTTGGTTGTAGTTCACGATTATATGATGAAGGAATTGGATTATGCCATCGATAAGGTGTATTATTCTCCCCATTTGGCTAACGAAAATCACCGCATGCGTAAACCGAATATAGGGATGGCATTGCAGGCAAAACAAGATTTCCCGGGTATTGATTTTACGAAAGCAATTATGGTTGGTGATTCTTATACCGATATATTATTCGGACAAAATGCGGGAATGAAAACAGTATGGGTAAATGAAGAAAATAATACACGCATACAAGCAGATATCGAAGTGAAAAGTCTGTATGACTTTGCTCTTTTACTGGAACAGCAAAGAAAGCATTAAGGTTTCTCTCCCTTATACAATTCGTGTTGCTCGATGGCTTCAATTTGCTTTTGGTAGCTTAAATATTCTTTCTCAGGAATCGAAATTTCATAGGTTTTGTTTGTTTTATTGGTGAGAGAGGTGCTTCTTAACCAAGGATTAAAATCTTTCAGTGTTTTATAATCTATTCCTTGTTGCAAGGCAAAATCCACCAAATTAACAATGCCGGTATCTACTTTTAGAATTTTGCAAGGGATGGGTTGATACAAATCTTTTAATCGTAATTTAATACCATAAATATCGGGATTTTCAAAGATCAATTTCACAGCTAAAATGCGATAAACATACCGAGCTGTTTCGGCATTCAGGTATAAATCCCAATAAGAAGTTGTTTTTTGTGCAGTTACAGTGCGTTTATAGCCACCGTCTCCCATATTATAAGCAGCAGCAGCGGCAGTCCAGGAACCGTGTAATTTATAGGAATTTTTCAAATAATCGCAGGCTGCTTTTGTTGCTTTTTCCAGATGATAACGTTCGTCTACTTCGGGAGTTATTTCCAAACCGAAATTTGCGCCTGTGGTTTTTAGAAATTGCCAGAAGCCTTCCGCTTTTGAAGGGGATACAACATTTGTCAGTCCGCTCTCAATCACAGCGAGATATTTGAAGTCCTCGGGAAGATTATTTTCTTTTAAAACAGCTTCAATTACAGGAAAATAGCGGTAGGCGCGTTTTATATATAACAATATATTCGATTGCCAATAAACATTTACCAATATTTCTTTGTCCAGTGCTTCCCGAATATGGTATTGGTCCAAAGGAACGCTTTCGCCTGCAAAGTGTAAACTATCGGGCAGGGGAGGTGAATACAAGGCATAACTGCCGGAGAATGCTTTATGGTAATCTTCATTTTCGGGCTTTTGCTCATTGTTTTGTGAAATCAGAACAATACCTGCAATGAGGATAAATAGCAAAGAAACTATGAAGGTGGTGAAATAGCGTCGTTTCATTTTTTTGTTTAAGATTAACCGATTAGTTTTTTATAGCGTATTCTTTTAGGGGTAATATCTCCCAAACGTTTTTTGCGATTTTCTTCATATTCGCTAAAGTTACCTTCATAAAAGTATACTTCGGAATTCCCTTCAAAGGCAAGAATATGGGTGCACACACGATCGAGGAACCAGCGGTCGTGGGAAATAATAACGGCACAGCCGGCGAAATTGTCGAGGGCTTCTTCTAATGCTCGCAATGTGTTGATGTCAATGTCGTTGGTGGGTTCATCGAGGAGCAAAACATTGGCTTCCGATTTCAATGCCATCGCCAGATGTAAACGATTGCGTTCACCACCGGAAAGCACACCGGCTTTTTTCCCTTGATCGGCACCGCTGAAATTAAAGCGGGCAATATAAGCACGTGAATTAATGAGTTTTCCTCCTAATTGTATTTGTTCGTTCCCCCCTGAAATGACTTCCCATACACTTTTTTCAGGGTCAATATCTATGTGTTGCTGGTCAACGTAGCCTAATACGACCGTTTCACCTATTTTAAATTCTCCTTTGTCGGGGGTATCCATTTGCATAATGAGGCGAAAGAGCGTTGTTTTTCCAACGCCATTGGGACCGATAATACCTATGATGGCATTGGGAGGGAGAGTGAAATTTAAATTCTCATACAATAGTTTGTTGTCAAAAGCTTTGGCTACCCCAACAGCTTCAATGACATTGCTTCCCAGTCGTGGTCCGTTGGGGATAAAGATTTCCAGACGTTCTTCTTTTTCTTTGACGTCTTCGTTTAATAATCTGTCGTAAGCATTCAAACGGGCTTTCGATTTGGCTTGTCGCGCTTTGGGAGCCATTCGAACCCATTCCAATTCTCTCTCCAGTGTTTTTTGACGTTTGGATTCTTGTTTTTGCTCCAGTTTCAAACGATTGGTTTTCTGTTCCAACCAGGAGGAATAATTTCCTTCCCAAGGGATGCCCTCCCCACGGTCTAGTTCCAGTATCCAACCGGCGACGTTATCGAGGAAATAACGGTCGTGAGTAACGGCAATAACGGTTCCTTTGTATTGTTGCAGATGCATTTCTAACCATTGTACCGATTCGGCATCCAAGTGATTGGTAGGCTCATCCAGAAGCAAAATATCGGGCTCTTGTAATAAGAGACGGCATAAGGCAATACGGCGGCGTTCACCTCCCGACAGGGTAGCTACCGACAGTTCGGCATCAGGGCAATTGAGGGCATCCATCGCACGGTCGAGTTTGGCATCTAATTCCCAAGCATCATGCTGTTCAATGAGCTCTGTGAGCTCTCCCTGACGTTCAATGAGTTTGTTCATCTCCTCATCACTCATCGGCTCCATAAATTTGTTGTTGACTTCTTCGTATTCTTTTAGAATATGTGCTACTTCAGCAACGCCTTCCATAACCACTTCTTTGACGGTCTTGCTGTTGTCTAATATTGGTTCCTGCGGTAAAAAACCTACCGTATAACCCGGAGAGAAAACGACTTCTCCGTTAAAGGCTTTGTCTTCACCGGCAATGATTCGTAATAATGATGATTTTCCGGCTCCGTTTAAACCGAGAACGCCTATTTTTGCTCCGTAGTAAAAAGATAAATAAATATTTTTTAATACTTGTTTCCCAGGATTGTGTGTCTTGCTCACATTCACCATGGAGAAAATTATTTTTTTGTCTTCGCTCATGTTGTCTAATGATGTTTTATTATAATTATCAATTTTTTAAATGCTAAGGATAGCTCTTGCAAAGGTACGTCTTTTTTTGAAAAGAATTACGATTTTTATAAGATTATTCGTATATATCTATTCCCAAGACAGTATCATCGTCTAAGAGTTCGCTTAGTTGTATGTTACGGATTGCATTTATATTATCGTTTGGCAGGGATGCGCTTACTTTGATATAGTTATCCGTAAAACCCACAAGTTGTCGGCTACTTGTTTCCGATTCAAACAATACTTCGCGTATTCTGTGGAGGTTCTCTGTATAGAAAGTATGTTTCTTTTCATGCGATAATGCCAGAAGTTGTTGATTCCTTTCATTTTTACAGGCTTTACTTAATTGATTAGGTATGTCATAAGCAAGTGTACCCGGGCGTCGCGAATAAGGGAAAGCATGTAAGTAGCTGATGGGTAATCGATGGATAAAGTCATAGCTGTCTCTAAAATCTGCTTCACTTTCGCCGGGGAAACCGGCAATGACATCAACGGCAATGCAGGCGTCAGGCATTAATTGTTTGATATAATGTACTTTTTCGGCAAAAACCTCTCGTTTATAACGGCGTTTCATACGGTGTAAAACATCGTCGCATCCCGATTGTAACGGGATGTGAAAATGAGGGAGAATTTGCTTCGTCGATGCAGCTAATTCAATGATTTCTTTTGTTAAAAGATTGGGCTCTATGGAAGAAATGCGCAAGCGTTGAAGTCCTTCTACCTTAATAAGTGCTTCCAATACATTGTAAAAATTTTCACCTTCGGCTGTCTTGAAATCTCCGATATTGACACCGGAAAGAATAATTTCCTTTATGCCGTTAGCAACAATAGTCTTTGCTTCCTTGATAACAGAGGCGATGCTGTTGCTACGGCTATGCCCGCGTGCGTAGGGAACCGTACAATATGCACAGAAATAATCACAGCCGTCTTGTATTTTGAGAAAAGAACGGGTGCGTTCATGCAAGGAGTAGGCAGAGAAAAAAGTTGTTTTGTCTTCAGCTTGATATAAGGGTAAGTCTTGCGATGGTGATTTCAGCAGACTTTCAATTTTGTTCACAACTTCGGTTTTGTTATTGCTGCCGAGAATAATGTCAGCATCGTGTTCTCGGATTAATTCTTCCAATCTGAGCGAAGAAAAACAACCGATAATTGCTGTTTTCGATGCCGGATGTTTTTTTTTAACTTGGCGGGCATAGTAACGGCATTTCTTCTCGGCTTCTGCCGTAACGGCGCAGCTATTGATAATATATACTTCCGCTTCCTCCTCGAAAGGGACAATACGGTAGCCTTTCTCGGTCAACAAACGTTCGATAGTTGCACTTTCGCTGAAATTGAGTTTACAACCCAATGTTTTAATTCCTATAGTATTCAAGCTCATAGATTGACATATGCCTTTACTCGTTTTAGGCAAAGGCATTTGCAAAAGTAGTAAAATTAACCAAGCAAGAGAGAAGAGTGCATGCAAAATCCATGATAAATTTTATTTCATTACTATTGATTTTTTTTCTTACAATTCATTATAAATGGTCTTTTGTTTTTTATTATTTGCTATTTTTGCAAAATTGATAAATTTAAAAAAGATTGTTTTATGAACAACAGCTATGCATTTTTATTTTCAACTGCTATATTTCTTTTATTTTCATGTTCAAATAAATATGGAGAAGCGGATGCCTATGGCTCTTTCGAGGCGGAAGAAATTATTGTTTCTGCCGAAGGAAATGGAAAAATTATTGAATTAAATCTGGAAGAAGGTCAGCGTATGACTGCCGGCCAATACGTAGGTTTGATTGATACCCTGCAATTATATTTACAAAAACAGCAACTGAATGCACAGATTGAAGCGATGTTGGCTCAAAGGACCGACATTCCGATGCAAGTGAGAGCGTTACAGGAAAAGCTCAGAGGTATGCTTAATGAAAAAAAACGTTTGGAAAGTCTGTTGCAATCCAATGCAGCAACCAATAAACAAATGGATGATTTGAATACGGAAATACAAGTGGTAAGAAGCCAGTTGGATGCTACCCGATCTAATTTGACCGTACAAAATAAAAGCGTTCTCTCTCAAATTGATGCCTTGCAATTCCAGATTTCATCCCTCGAAGACGTCATACAAAAATCATTGATACGCAGTCCTATCAATGGTGTAGTGATGAAGAAATATGTGAATCGCCATGAACTTATCAGTACGGGTCGTCCAATTTTTAAAGTTGCTAATCTTGAAAAAATGACCTTAAAAGTGTATGTTACCGAAGATCAGCTTTCAAGTTTGAAGTTAGGAGGTGATTGTGAAGTACGTATCGACAAACAGGATGGGGAAATGAAACTCTATAAAGGAAAAATAAAATGGATTTCCGGTGAATCGGAATTTACCCCCAAGATGATACAAACCAAAAACGAAAGGGTAAATCTGGTATACGCTGTGAAAATAGGGCTTACCAATGATGGAGATATAAAAATCGGCATGCCCGGGGACGTAGTTTTTTAATTAGCGCCCAAATCAAATGAAAGTTATTGAAACAGAAAATATATCGAAAACATTTGGTAAAACAGCCGCCCTTAAGGAAGTATCTTTTTCTGTTGAACAGGGTGAATTGTTTGGACTGATAGGTCCGGATGGAGCAGGGAAATCAACACTTTTTAATATCCTCGTTACGTTGCTCAATGCCGATAGCGGCACAGCTCGTATTTACGGTTATGATTTGCATTTACAATACAAAGAAATACGTAGAATTATCGGGTATTTGCCCGGACAATTTTCACTCTATAAGGATTTAAGCTGCCTTGAAAACCTTGAATTCTTCGCCACACTCTATGGCGAAAGTATAGAAAAAAACTATGCCTTGATACGTCCGATATGGGAGCAACTTCTGCCTTTTAAAGACAGAACTGCCGCCAACTTATCAGGTGGAATGAAGCAAAAACTGGCTTTGTGTTGTGCGTTGATACATCGTCCTGTGATTTTAGTCCTCGATGAACCGACTACCGGTGTTGACCCGGTGTCGCGTCGTGAGTTTTGGGATATTTTGCAAATGCTAAAACAAGAAAATATTACCGTCCTAGTATCAACTTCCTATATGGACGAAGCCTCTTTGTGTAATCGTATTGCACTGATTCAAAACGGAACTTTGTTGGATGTAAATACTCCCTTGAAAATTCTTTCCGAATTCAAAGGACGCTTACTCGCAGTGGCTACCAAAGAAATATATAAACTCCTTCTCTTATTAAAAGAAATGGATTGGATAGACAATGCCTATGCTTCCGGTCAACAAGTGAATGTAGTCTTAGCTGATGAAGGGAAAACCGAACAGTTTACACAATTTATGCAAACGGCTAATATAACCTATACCGATATAAAACACATATCTCCCAATACGGAAGATTGTTTTATTCAATTGATGCGTTCTCAACAAGAAATACTTTAAACACATGGAAGAATATAAGAAATTAATCAGACAATTACAGGATTTTCCGAAAAAAGGGATTCTTTTTCAGGATATAAATCCTTTGTTAGCGAATTGGAAAACCTTGCATGCCGCTTCTTCCGATTTGGCAACACAGGTTTCCGAAGTCATACCTTTTGTAACTAAAGTCTTAGCTGTTGAAGCCCGCGGTTTTATCTTGGGTGGGGTGTTGGCAAGTATGCTCGAAGCCGGCATGGTGCCTGTTCGTAAAAAAGGGAAACTCCCTACTTATGATTCGTTGCGTACGCTTGAATATCAGTTGGAATATGGTACCGACAGCCTCAGTGTGGATGTGTCGTTGCTCAATTATCACGACCATATACTTATCTTTGATGATGTCCTGGCAACAGGCGGCACCGCAGAAGCTACCTACAAACTGCTTGCAAACGAATCGAAAAATGCGCAATTTGCTCCGCTCTCTAAACACAATCTCTGCTTCGCTTTTATACTCGAAATAGAAGCCCTCAAAGGCAGAAAATACCTCAGCAAACAAACAGGCATCCCCGACGAAAATATTATTTCATTGATAAAGGTGTAATCAGTCTAGGCATAGATATCCTTATTATTTCACCATTGGCAAGTGTCTTTTGTCTATAACAGACAATGTTAATAAAAATATTCATGGAATTTTTTAGTTTAATTCCTGGTTTAATTTTCAAGGGATTTTCATCTAAACTATCAAGATGGCATAAAAAAAGTCAGGATGTAATATCCTGACTATATTTTTTTTTTGCTCCCCCTGCTGGACTTGAACCAGCGACCCTCTGATTAACAGTCAGATGCTCTAACCAACTGAGCTAAGGAGGATAATACGTGTGTGTATTG
>JAGOKS010000063.1 GCA_017994425.1 Bacteroidales bacterium
AGCGGGATATTTGCTGCTGATCTCCATTCGTTCAAAGAACTTTCCCAAAAAATTAACTTAAATTTAAGTCGTACGTTTTGGGACTGCAAAAGTACAATCTTTTTCTTACATATTTGAAGTTTTTTGAAAAAAAAATAAATATTTTTAAAAGCCTTGTTATTTAGATATATAAATATATTTTGTTTAATGAATAACCACTAAATATTAGCTGTTTTCTGATTTATTGCTTTTTGTTTTTTCATTTTATGTGTTTGCCTAAGGTTTTTTAGGAATGCATATGATAATGTATTTATGCATTATACATTTAAACTAAAGGATTTTTTATATATATCACTTTATCTTCATTTATTTGCTCAATTTTATGTGGCATAATAGAGAGGGAGGGAGCTTTTAATCCATTGACGAAAAATTTATTGCCAACGAGTATGCGTGCTTCATCCCAAAGTTCAGCTTCTATGAATTTTTCCAATGTTTTTTTTCCTCCTTCAATAATAATTGATTGGCAGTTTCTTTCGTATAATTTTTCAAGCATCTCTTTTTCAATATTATTATCGTCTTTTATTAAAATATATTCTGTTTTATCTTTGATTTCTTCTTTGAAAGGATTGAATATTATAGTCTTTTGTGTATTGTCGAAAAAAGAATGTGCTTTAGTCGCTATTGGTGATTTTAAAAACGTTATACGAATAGGATTATTCCCAGCACAGTAGCGTATATTGAGTTGTGGATTATCATTAATGATAGTATTGGCTCCTGTGAAAATGGCGCTTTCTTGGGCTCTCCATTGATGTACTTTTAACTTTAAGGCTTCATTTGTTATCCAATAGCCTTTGTTTTTTTCTTTTAAATTCCTATCAATATCCATGAATCCATCCAAGGTTTCTGCCCATTTCAAAATAATATAAGGACGTTTTTTTCGGTGAAAGGTAAAGAAACGAATGTTGATATTTTTGCAGGCTTCTTCTAAAATACCTATCTGAAGATTAACCCCTTTTTCTTTGAGATACTGTATTCCTTTGCATGATACTTTTGGATTTATATCGGTTGTTCCTATGATAACTTCAGGTATTTGATGTTGAATGATTAATTCAACACAGGGTGGTGTTTTACCATAATGACAACAAGGTTCCAAGTTGACATACAACGTTGATTCTTTCAGCAGTTCTTTATTCTTAACAGATTGTATAGCCTTAGCTTCAGCATGTTCTTCTCCATATTTTGCATGATATCCTTCTCCAATAATTCGACCATTATTGACAATCACACAACCTACCATAGGATTGGGAGCTACATAGTTTTGACCTTGTTGAGCCAGCTTTAAACACCGCTGCATAAATTCCTCATTATCTTTAGAATACATTAAAAAACATTTTTGATTATAAAAATCTGATTAAGAGAATGTAATGCAAAAGTATCAAATTATTTTATTGAAAGGTTTAAAATGAATTAAAAATTTAGTATTTTTGCATGTGAAATTAGCAATATATAGCCAGATGATTCTTGATATTGACTCTAGTTGTTTTGTTTGTAGGGTATATTTTAAAGCAAGATTACAATGAAAATAATGAAAAAGAAGTATAAAAAAGTATGAGAAAAATTGCAATTATTATAAGCGGATGTGGCAATCTTGACGGTGCCGAAATACACGAAACGTTAATGACTATGTTAGCGATAGACAAAAGAGGTATTGAATATGAAATGTTTGCTCCTGATATAGAGCAGTATCATGTTATAAATCATATTACGAAAAAAGAAATGTCGGAGAAAAGAAATGTATTGATTGAAGCGGCACGGATTGCTCGAGGAAATATTAAAGATATTAATAAGTTTTCGGTTAAAAATTTTGATGCTGTGGTATTTCCAGGGGGATATGGTGTTGCTAAAAATCTTTTTTCGTATACATTAGATGGTGTTCATGCCAAAGTGTTACCTCAAATTGAAAAAATCATTAAAGATACTTATGCATCCGGTAAGCCAATAGGTGCACTTTGTATTTCTCCGGTATTGATTGCGAAAGTTTTAGGTGATATTACAGTAACCATAGGTCAAGATCAAGCAACTGCTGACGATATTATTAAAATGGGAGCTAATCACATAAATGCTATACAAACGGATGTTGTTTCAGATAGAAAAAATAAAATTTTCACAACTCCATGTTATATGTTGAATGCAAGTGTTTCTGATATAGCTGAAGGAGCTGATAATTTAATTCAAGCAATGTTACAGGATATGTAATCGTTGGACAATGCTGTCAGTTACACTGCTGGCACCTATCCGAAAAAAATCTTTGTTCATCCAGTTTGCTCCAAGTGTTTGATGTAAAACGCTTATATATAATAAGATATCTTTAACATCCTTAATTCCTCCTGCCGGTTTTATTCCAATTTGTTTTCCTGTATTGTTATAATGATTTTTTATTGCTAAAAGCATAGTTGTAAAGCTTTCAGGAGTAGCGTTGATAGTGCTTTTCCCGGTTGATGTTTTGATAAAATCAGCTCCGGCAGTCATGGCTAATTCAGAGGCTTTGACAATGTTTTCGAAAGTTAATAATTCTCCGGTTTCTAAAATTACTTTTAATAAAACAGTTCCGCATTCCGATTTAATGGCAGCAATTTCATCATAAACTTCGGAATAATTACCTTCTAAAAACTTTCCTCTCGAAATTACCATATCAATTTCATCGGCACCTTCAGAAATCGCATAGTTTACTTCTTGAATTTTTAATCTAATCGGTAGTTGTCCCGATGGAAATCCTCCTGCAACGCAAGCAATTTTTACAGATGTGTTTTTTAATTCTTTTTTTGCAGTTTTACAAAAAAGAGAATATACACAGACTGTGGCAGGTTGCGGATGTAATACTTTTGCTTTTTTACATAAATCAATGATGCTTTTTTCTGTATCAGTAGCATTTAAAGAAGTGAAATCCAGGCATTGTAGGGCAAGTTCCAACGCTGACCTCTCATCCATATTTGGTACTACATTTGTTCTTATGTGGTCAATATAATTGTTGATGTGATTAATATTCATGAGTGTTGAATTAAAAAGGTGGCATTATGCATGCCACCTTGTCAATTTATTTTTTTTATCAATTATTTTAAAATTTGAATTTTTTCCGTTTGGATAGCAGTTCCTTTTTGGATTTTAACTACATAAATGCCATTGCTTAAATCGGAAACGTTGATTTCAGTAGTTTCCGATATATCTTGAACTTTTTTTACGAGTTTTCCTAAGGTGTTGTATATGTATATGTTTGAGTTTTCTACATTTTCAATGAAAAGATTGTCTTTTACAGGGTTAGGATATATTTTTATTTTATTATCAGGGCTTTCCGTTATGCTATTTGCAAATAAAACAGCAAATGTAGCACACTTTTGTGTACCCGCTAGGGTTTCCTCTACTCCGGATCGGATAACTTTTATACAACTGCAACAAATGGTATTGGTATCTTTGAAAGCTGAAGTTTGAATGTTGAAATTTATACCAATGTATGTTGTTTCATCAGTAGCAAACGTTTTATCAAAAAATATTTTCAATACTCCCAATGCATTCTCATTAAATTGCATGTCTATGTATAAACTGTCACCATTATTTAAATCAACTCCGGTATTTTTGAAATAGATTAATATTGGAAAGGTTATTTGAGCGTTTTGAGGTACATTGTTAAAAGTCAGTCCATCTAGATTTACGGGTGTCCCAGAATTATTATACCCGATATTTGTAATTTCTTGTGAATTTGCGATTAAAAATAAAGCAGCAAAAAAAGATAAAATTATATTTTTTTTCATACAAATATTTTTTTAATGATGATTAATTAGATTAATTGTATTGCAAAAATATACATTATATATATACAAAGTGCTATTTTTTTTAAAAAATAGCACTTTGTAATGAATAGATTATATGGATTAGTTAAAAGTTTATATTAGTTTATACATTTTTTTCTGTAAAAACGTTTTAATAAATAAACACATTATTATGTTAGAAGATGATGTACAATATATGCGTATAGCATTGCAAGAAGCAGAAAAAGCTTTGGAGAAAAATGAAATTCCTATCGGAGCTATTATTGTTTGTAATCATACCATTATAGCGAGAGCTCATAATTTAACAGAAAGTTTATGTGATACCAGCGCACATGCAGAGATGCAAGCATTTACGGCGGCTTCGTTTTATTTAAGGAGCAAATATTTAAAAGATTGTGCTTTATATGTAACATTAGAGCCTTGCACGATGTGTGCCGGTGCTGCTTATTGGACGCAAATATCGAAGATTGTCTTTGGTGCTTACGATCAAAAATATGCACACATTAATAAAATGCAATTATATCATCCATCAACAAGAATCAGAGGCGGTGTTTTGGAAGATGAGTGTGCATTGTTATTACGTGATTTTTTTAATAGAAAAAGGTAATCTACATTTTTCTTTTTATAACAAAAATTCATATATTCCCATTTATATGAATGATAATTTTGTATTTTTGCAATCTAAATCTATTAAAAAAATTTAACAAAAAAAACAGGTATTAAAGATGAGTATAACAAAGTTAGACCAAATGGTTGAATTGGTTAAAACCAAACCTAAAAAACGTTTAGTGGCTGCTTATGCCAATGATACACATACAATTGAAGCGATTTATCATGCTATTGAGCAAAATGTTGTTGATGCTACTTTAGTGGGTGATGAAACAATTATTAAAGAGGTGTGTCATCAGTTACATTTTGATGTTACGAAGTTTAAAATCGAACATGAAACGGATGAAATGAAAGCCGGCTCAAAAGCAGTACAATTAATTAATGAAGGGAAGGGTGATGTTTTAATGAAGGGATTGCTTAGTACTGATAAATACATGCGAGCCATTCTTAATAAAGAATATGGATTAATGCCGGGACCTAAGGCAGTATTGTCGCATGCAACTGTTATTGAAACGCCAACTTATCCTAAATTAATTGTTTGTGGAGACGTAGCTGTTATTCCTGCACCGGATTTAAATCAAAAAATTGCTATTACAAATTATTTAATAAAAATAGCTCAGGCTCTTGAAGTTCAAAAACCGAAATTAGCTTTATTAGCAGCTACGGAGCAAATGTTGGCAGGAATGCCTGCTTGTGTGGATGCTGCAATAATTGCTAAAATGGCTGATAGAGGTCAAATTAAAGGAGCTTTCATAGATGGTCCTTTCGGGTTGGATGTGGCTATTGATAAAGAAAGTGCAGAAATTAAAAAGTTAACAAGCAATGTGGCAGGCGATGCCGATTGTTTAGTGTTCCCTAATATTGAATCGGGTAATGTTTTTTACAAAGCTTGTACTAAATTAGGGGGAGGTGAATTAGCCGCTATGGTTTGTGGAGCTAAAGTTCCGTGTATACTCACTTCAAGAGGAGATTCGGCAAAATCGAAAAACTATTCCATCGCACTGGCTGCTTTAATGGCAAAGTAGTCTGAAAGAGATTAAAATTTAGGAGTAGACAAAAAAGTGTTAACTCCTTTTAAATTAAAGTTATGAATATTATTACATATAATGTAAATGGTATACGAGCAGCCATTTCAAAGGGCTTTTTAGAATGGTTAGAAAATGTAAACCCTGATATTGTTTGCATACAGGAAATAAAGGCTCAATCGGATCAAATTCCTATTTTAGAGTTTCAGCAATTAGGATATGTATCATATACTTTTTCTGCACAAAAAAAAGGGTATAGCGGTGTGGCTATTTTAACCAAACAAAAACCCGATAATATTTTCTATGGTATGGGAATTCCGGCTTATGATAACGAAGGTAGATTTCTGCGTGCGGATTATGGTGATTTATCTGTAATAAGTGTTTACCATCCTTCGGGAAGTAGTGGAGATGAACGTCAAGCATTTAAAATGAGATGGTTAGATGATTTTCAAATATATGTACATGAATTATTGAAAACGAGACCATACTTGATAATTTCAGGCGATTATAATATTTGTCATAAACCCATTGATATTCACGACCCTATTCGCAATGCAACTTCTTCAGGCTTTTTACCGGAAGAAAGAGACTGGATAGATGGCTTTATTAAAAGTGGTTTTATCGATACTTTTCGTTATTTTAATAACGAACCGCATCAGTATACATGGTGGAGTTATAGAGCGAACGCTAGGGAAAAGAATTTAGGTTGGCGTATTGATTATAATATGGCTTCTTTGTCTTTGGAAAACAAATTAAAACGTTCTGTCATTCTTCCGAATGCTAAACATTCCGACCATTGTCCTGTTTTGTTGGAAATAGATAACTAATTTTAATTGGAGATTAATTATTTATAAAAAGCATTTGCCCAAACTGTGCTGTTTTTTTTATCTCAATAGATTTCGAATAATTAATGATGCTGATTATGGTTCTTCTGCAAGGGCATCCTTTTTCTTTAATGGTCGATTCTTTTTTATTGAAAAGTGTAAAATTATTTGACATAAGCAATAACGATTAATTAACTATTAAAAAAACGACTTCCTTTTGTTATTATTGTAAATATAAAAATATTTAACTATTTTTATTTAATTGACAGTTTTAGTTTGACATATATATAGACTTTGGATTATTGAATGGTAATTTCTCCTCGTAAAGGTTTTTGCATCCAATATTTTAATTCATCATTATTAAGCCCTTGTCCAAGTAAATACATAAGTTTAGAAACGGCAGCTTCGGTTGTTATATCATGTCCACTTATTACACCGATGTTTCCCAATTCAACACTGGTACCGTATTTTCCGATTTCTACTGAACCTCCCCCTTTGCATTGTGTTACATTTAAAATAATCAATCCTTTGTCAATGTAATATTTAAGTAATGAAAGGAATTCTTTATTAGTAGGTGCATTTCCGGAACCGAATGTTTCCATGATGACAGCTCTTATATCAGGCGTGTTGAATAATGATTGTATGGATTTCAGGCTAATGCCCGGATATAATTTTAATATTGCGATGTTATCGTCCATTTGGGTGTGTAAAATTAAGGATTTGTCATTTACTTTATGAATGTAATGGTGATTGTATTTAATTTTTACTCCCACTTCTGCCAGTTTCGGATAATTGGAAGAAATAAATGCATTGAAATGTTCGGCATTGTCTTTATACGTACGATTACCTCGATACAAAGAATTTTCAAAATAAATGCATACTTCAGGAACCATAGGCTTGTTGTCTTTGTAATCGGAAGCAATTTCAATAGAGTTTAAGATGTTTTCTCTTCCATCGGTGCGCATAACTCCCAATGGTAGTTGGGAGCCGGTTAATATAACAGGTTTATTTAAATTTTCCAACAGAAAACACAAGGCAGAGGCTGTATAAGACATCGTGTCGGTACCGTGTAAAATGACAAAGCCATCATAGTTGTCATAGTTGTTGTAAATTTCTGTCGCCAAAGAAATCCAAAATTTCGGATTTGTGTTTGAGGAATCAATAAGAGAATCAAATTCTTTGAAATCCACTTTTGCATCAATCAAGGTTAACATCGGTAGATGGGTATAGATATCTTCGAATTTAAAAGGCTCTAGAGCATCTGTTTCTGTGTTTTTTATCATTCCGATAGTGCCACCGGTATAAATAACCAAAATTTTAGGCTTCATGAGTTTGGATTTATAGTTTATGGTTTTTTTCATAATAATTACATGCTTGTTGTATCTCACACTTTTCACATTTGGGCTTACGTGCAATACATATATAACGTCCATGTAATATTAACCAATGATGTGCTTTGCCAATTAAAGGTTCCGGGATATGTGCAACAAGCTGTTTTTCTGTTTGTAGAGGATTTTTGGCATTTTCAGTTAATCCTATTCGAGCCGCAACTCTAAAAACATGTGTATCTACAGGCATCGTAGGTTTATTGAAAACAACCGATGCTATAACATTGGCAGTTTTTCTGCCTACGCCCGGTAGGGTTTGTAAATCTTCAATGGTATCAGGAACGATTCCGTTGAAATCGGTTAGCAATTTATTCGCCATTTCAACTAAATACTTTGATTTATTGTTAGGATAGGAAATGCTTTTAATAATTTCAAAAACTTCTTCTACGGAAGCTTTTGCTAGTGTTTTCGCATCCGGATAGTGTTGAAATAAACTAGGGGTTGTTATATTAACACGTTTGTCAGTACATTGTGCAGATAAAATTACAGCAATCAGTAACTCGTAAGGATTTTTATAGTGTAATTCACTGCTTGCATCGGGATGATGTTTGCTAAAATAATCAATGATATAGGAAAAACGTGCTTTTTTATTCATCGCTTAATTTTTCTCCCAAAGCTTTTACATGTTGATTATTAGGATAAGTTATAGATAATTCTTTCATCATCTTTTCTACTAATTCGCGATTTTCCGTAACAGAGAAAAAAGGACGATAGCCAATTTTTTGATAGAAAGCAGAAATGCTTGCTAATTTGTTGGGATGCTGAATAATAAAATCTTGCAAGTAATTTTTATAATAATTAAAGTTTTGATAATAACAAGAATCTAATTGATTGCAAATGCTGTCAAACTCATTGGTTCCTTTATATTTAACAAATATTTTTGACAAAGAATCCGTAATTAGGTACATCTCATGTATTTTTTTGTTTACTTCAAGAAATAAAACAGATTCTTCATTACCGGAAATGTTTTGTGTTTTTTTAGTGTCATTTAAATCAGCGGAGATGGAAATATTATCTTTATCACCGGCAATAAATGTGATGCTGTTTTCTTTGGTAAAACGAATGCGATAAAAACTTTTATCTGTGCAAGGTACAAATTGTTTGAATGTGTTGTTTATTAATAAAATGGTGTCAATCGGAATGATATCATAAGGTTGTATTTCATCTAACACGCAATATGTGTATGTATTATTGGAAAACTCACCCTTTACTGTAAAACCGTTTTTTTTGCATGAAATAAAAAGACAAGCAAAGATAAAGCAAAGAAGGATAATATGTGTTTTATTTTTTATCATATTTTTCTGTATGTGAAGTTGGATTTTTTTTACGATTAATGTCAAGTGCGGTGATTACACCCATGGCTCCAAAAACCGGAACAGCTAATTTGTCTGTGTCAAGGAAGTTGTTTAAAAAGCCGTGAATGAAGTATGTTATCAGGGCTAAAGTACACATAATAGCAATAATTCGAATTGTTTTGTCTGTTTCATGGTGGTATATAAAGATCCCTTTCCATATACAAATACAGACCAGTATGAGCACACTAAACATACCTAAGATTCCAGACTCGGAAAGAGGTCCTAAATATTCACTGTGTGCATTTCCTCCATCACCGGAATTTGTAGTAATAATGGTTCTGAACTTAGAACGCTGAAAGGGGGCATAGTTGAATTGATACGTTCCCGGTCCGTATCCGAAAACGGGTTTTTCTTCAAACATTCGCACAGCAGAAGACCACCTATTAATACGTTCAATATTCGATGCGTCAGACGATATGTTGGTGATAGATTGAAAGTGTTCGAAAAAATTATTAGAAGATTCTTGTTCGTTTTTATTCATCTGATGTAATATCGTTGACTGAAAAGTAAAGAAAATAAGGAGGAGTGCACCTACAAACAAAAGTATACTTTTCATTTTTATCTTTAATAGCAATAAAATAAGTACACCTACAGCTATAATGACACTCAGCCAAGCAGCTCTGCTGAAAGAAAGATATAAACCAATACTTACTGTCAAAAGAAAAATAAACGTAATGAATTTCTGTGTTTTGGTAATACCGGGAATAAGTAACATTCCTCCAAGAATAAAAATAAAGAAAGCAAGAATGGCTCCGTATGCGGTATGATCATTATAATAAGGACTCATTACCCAATGGCTAACCTTTTCAACATCGCCTAATTGAATGTGTTTTACCGTAGTTATACAAACAACTACTGCTAAACCCAAGGCATAACTTAAAAAAAAGTTAATACTATTTTTGATGTTTTTTTCTACCAATTGGCTTAGAAAAAAGTAAAATGGGATAATGAAGCATAATTTCATCAATAAAAACTTAAATGACACCCATGGTATAGTACTAGTAACTGAAGTGATGAAAATCCATGTCAAATAAAAAAGTATCGATAAGGTGATTGCATGTTTAGTGATTGCCAGGTTATAATGATTCTCATAAAGCACACGTGCCAAAAACAAGAGCATCAATCCCATCATCAATGCTTCACTCGGGAAAGATAAACCGAAATTTATTTCGGGTATGAATTCTTTCAGGTCAATTGAAAGAGGAGTGAGAAAAGCAATGATATAAAGCAATGTATTCATTTTAAAAAAAAGCAGATACAAAGCAAAAAGTGCAAAAACCGTATAGGGAAACCAAGTCTTTTGATATTTTATAAATATAGCACAAAGAAGTAAGAAAAGTAAACTGGTGATGATTATCAGTATATGAGCCTTTTCTTTTTTTAGGAATTCCACAATTTTATGTGCCCTTTGTTGAATCATGGATTTTGTAGAAAATTTATTTTTTATGTTTCAATTCTTGACTTATTTCATGAAATCCATATTTGATTTTTTCTTGAAATATAAGTAAAAAGACCGTAAACAATAGAACGCAGAGTGTGGTTACTAAGCTTATCATTAATTTTTTGGGATATGATTTTTTGTCAGAGGGGATAGCTTTTTCAACTACAAATTTTTGTGGCAACGTATACGATGCATCTACACGTGCATTTTGATATTTTTCCTGAAACAATTTTTGCGCTTCTTTTAAATAAAACAATCTATCTCTTACCGATACATACAAAGGTCCATATTGTTCTAATATTATCAATTCATCTTTAATACGTTTAACTCCGGCTGTATTGCCTTTTACCAATTCAATGGCATATTGTTGTGTAAGTCGCTCCGATTGAGATTCATAATCATATACTCCATGACTCATTATTCTCGATAAAGAGTCGGTTAATTCCATGATGTGTTGATCGGTAAGTTTCATCTCTTCTTGTAGAATATTGAAAGCTTCTATCGAACGTTGTTGAACGATTTGTCGTTTTAAAATATCATAAAAGTCTGCTATTTCATTAGCCATTTGAGAAGCAAGCAAAGGATCAGTATCTTCCACCGTGATTTCAACAGCGAGATTATCGGTACGACTGAATTGTACATTGTTTTTTACATATTTATATAACTTTGCTTTCCAATATTTTTTTGTAGTATCAATATCGTAATGTTGAATCAAATTAAATTTTTCAATGATATGATCTTTTATTTCGCGCGAATTTAGTATTTGAATCATTTGTTCTATATGTGCATCATCACCGAATTGTGTAATATCCAGAAACTCATTGTAATTTCCTTCTGCAAGTATCAATTGGGATACCGCATTACTGGATGTTGAAAACATGATTACCGATGATTTATATTTCGGCTTGATGAAAAAAGGTGTCGATAATGTAAAAGAAACAATTGCCGATACAATGCCTATGATTAGTAAAGTTTTCCAATATCTTACTAAAAGTAAAAGTATATTGAACCCTGAAGTAACTGATGTTGTTTTATCCGACATGAATGTTTAATTTTAAAATTAATAGTAAAAATTGTAATTCAATTAACGTAGTTTTATATGTTTTATGATAGCAATAAGAAAATATTAATAAGATGTATCAACAATCCATTTTATGGTTTTTCTCCCATGAAGGGTTTGCAATGTGCAAAAATAGAGACCTGATGTTAAATGGTTAGACTCAATCAATACTTGATTTGTGCCGGAAGTAAATCTTTGAAAAGGATATTGTAGCACAATTTTTCCGCTTACATCAGAAATGCTTATGCCGACTTCATCTTCTTGTGCTAAGTGAAAGTTTAAATTAGATGTACCTTGAGACGGATTGGGAAACAAAGAAATGTTAGAAATATTAAGTGGAGAGTTTGAAATAGATAGTGATGTGTCGAATTGAAAGACATTATCGATGGCATAATGATATAAAAGCGCAAAATTTAATTTAACAATTTCTTTTACATAATCATAATTTAGATTTTCGAATACATCGCTTACAGAATGGTAATTAGGGTCGTCATAATATTCATAGACAAAAATAGCTTTATATCCTTCATTATAATAAGCATAGCTGTCGCTGTAGAGATCCCATGAATTTATTATAATGGGAGTTAAGGAAGTATAACTTTTGCAGACCGAATCGGCACATTTTGTTTCTTCTATGGAATTTGCATATTCAATAAGCATAAGTTTCCAT
>JAGOKS010000138.1 GCA_017994425.1 Bacteroidales bacterium
GAAAAGTCCTTGTAATCTCTTGGAAAGTTATACAAAAAATCACCCAAAGTTTTAATCTTTAGTTTTTTTAATCTTTTTTGGTAAGCAGGTCCAATGTTTGGAATATTTTCAACTGGAGTTTTCATATTACACAATTTTAGCAAAAAATACTGATTGGTGCTACTATGCTCTTTTGTTAAAAGCGAATACAGCGGCGCTTACCATTACTGCTGAAAATGCTACAAGAAAGAGAGCGTCTACAGAAATAGGATGTAGAGAAAGATTGTTTAAAATATTACTTGCTACTTGATTGCCTAAAATAATTTGTCGTATGGCATCTACGCCGTAGGTTAATGGATTTATATACGAAAGCACACTCATCCATGATGGCACAGAAGTTAAAGGGAAGAAGGCACCTGAAATAAAAAACATGGGGAAAATTAAAATTTGCGTAACCATTCCAAAGCTTTCAGTTGTTTTCATAAGAGAAGAAATCAGTAGTCCCATGCCGGAAATGGCAAAAGCAAGCAGAAGCATAAAAAGAATGAGTTGAGGAATAATGGTAATATGAATTGTTATACCGATAAGTGGAGCAAGAATCAATAAGATAATCGCCTGAATTGAAGCAATGGTAGTTGCTCCAAGCGTTTTGCCGAAAGCAACCGCTACCCGCGAAACGGGCGCTACCAAGATTTCTTTCAAGAAACCAAACTCTCTATCCCAGACAGTAGAGATGGTGGAGAAAAAAGCAATGTTCATAATGCTCATCGCGATAATACCGGGATACATAAATTGGGTGAAATCAACACCGAAATTTCCTGTTGCAAGAGTTTCATTCAAGCCGGCACCGAAGATAACAAGAAACATTAACGGCATAAAAAACGTGGAAACAATTCGCGTTTTATCCCGCCAATAGCGAATTATTTCCCTTTGCCAAATTGTATATATTGTTTGGATAAATTGCATAAATATAGAATTTTAATTTCTTCGTCTCGTTCGCATACGTTGACGCATATGTTCTTTATCGGATGGTTCTTCTTCCCTAATGGCGCGGCCAGTGAGCGAGAGAAACACATCATCAAGCGTTGGCTTGCGAAGTTCAATGGAATCAATCTCAACTGTAAGTTCATTGAATAGACGTGGCAAAAATTTTTCTCCGTCTTCAACTTCTATTTGTAAGAATCCGTCTTTTTCTTTCACGTCCTTTTTATACCGTTTCTCAATTTCTTTTTTGAGTTCTGCCTTTCGGTTGCTTGTCATACTGATAATGTCTCCTCCGATTTGTTTTTTAAGTTCGCGCGGTGTGCCCGACGCTACAATCTTTCCCTGGTCAATAATGGCAATGTGGTCGCAATACTCTGCTTCATTCATATAATGTGTGGTCATAAAAATGGTCATTTCTTTTTCACGCTTAAGTCGTAGAATATAATCCCACAAATGGGCGCGTGTTTGTGGGTCAAGCCCAATTGTTGGTTCGTCTAAAAAAAGAACTGCTGGATAATGTAAGAGTCCGCGTGCGATTTCTAACCGTCGTTTCATGCCACCAGAAAAATTTTTAACGATGTCGTTTTGTCTATCCCACAAATCAACTAATTTCAAAACTTCCTGCTTCCGTTTTTGAAATTCATCACTTGGCACGCCATAGAGCTTGGCATGAAAGCGGAGATTTTCCTCTGCGGTGAGCCGGTCGTCTAATGACGGGTCTTGAAAAACGAGGCCAATGGATTTTCGCACATTGTCTCTTTGAGATAAAATACTGAAGTCATTAATAAAGGCCTCGCCGTCGGTTACGGGTAAGATTGTAGAAAGCATATTGATAGTTGTGGATTTGCCTGCGCCGTTAGGCCCTAAAAAACCAAATATTTCTCCCTTTTTTACCTCAAAATTTATATGGTCAACCACTGTAAAACCATTAAATTGTTTTGTTAAATTTTCAACGCGTATAATATTCATAAAAATATGTATAAAGTTTTAACAAGGAATACGATTATAATAAGAACAGAACAAACAACAATCTACCACAAACAGGAATGTAATGGAATTTCTGTAGATGCCGCTTGAAACGTTAGTATTTTTTATTTATTTTTTCAGTAATTTTGCGTATTATATCTAACTGGTCAGAAAGATGCGATGCGAACTGTTCTACTTTAGATAATTTTGTAATCGCAATCATGTCGCACCCCATACCAAATACCAGAAGTTTATCACCTTTTTTAATTCCCATTGATTTACGGGCTTCTGCCGGAATAACCATCTGTCCTTTTTCTCCAATATTCACTGTGCCGTAAAATTGCCTTTGGTTTTCTGATTTTTTCATCTTCCTACAAGTTAGAAAAGTATGATTATGATATGAGTATAGCAAACCGCTAAAAATAATACAAGGTTTTTAGTGCCCTTAAGAGGAGTCGAACCTCTATTTCAAGCTCCGCAAGCTTGTATTCTATCCATTGAATTATAAGGGCTTTGACAAAATATCAGTAGTATTATACAAGATATACGGCTTCTTTACAATTAAAGCCGAGGTGTGTAATGGAAGAGTTAATTTATCCGCGGTGTTATCACCCAAAGGATTTATGGAAACAAATTGAGATTATAAATCAATTTATTCCTGTTGAAACGAACGAAAACTTTATTAAAAATGCAATGGAAGCATGTCTTCCTGATGGTGCAGAAGCACTGTTTGTTATTCCTAAGCTGAGGAGTAACT
>JAGOKS010000064.1 GCA_017994425.1 Bacteroidales bacterium
ATCAAATGAAGTTGGGAGATGATTAAAATGACATTGGGAAGTCTTGCAAAAGTTCTCGCCGAAACTCAAAATAGTTCTCGCCGGAACTCTATACACTTCCCGCCGAAAGTCAAAATAGTTCTCGCCGAAACTCTAAACACTTCCCGCCGAAAGTTTATTACGAGCTCCCATGCTCGTTGAAACGAGATGGGGACGTCGTTTTCACAAGATGGGGACGTCATCAATACAAGCTTGGGAACTCATACATACACATTCGATAATTGGAATTAATTTGCCCGATACATTCAAGAGATTCCCCTTTACGAGTCTTGCATACAACCCTATTTTTTTCGGAACGAAAAAACCGTCTTTAGACTTTAGACCTTGAACTTTAGACTTTGCACTCCCGACATTTTTCACTTTTCATTAATATATTCCATTCTTCCGGTGTTGATATCACAAAAAATTATACTTTTGCATCTCAAACTTTAAATGCTACATGAACTATATAGTGATTACAGGCGCTGCCGGTTTTATTGGCAGTTGCCTGATACAAAAACTACACGAACAAGGTTACGAAAACATAGTTGCCGTCGATGATTTTTCCAAAGCGGAAAAAATGAAAAATCTTGAAAACAAGCCCTATATTTATAAAGTAAAACGTACGGAATTTTTCTTCTGGTTGGAAACAAATTACCAGCAAGTTGATTTCATCATTCATATAGGAGCACGTACCGATACTACAGAAACAAATTGGGAAATATTTCAAGAGTTGAATGTGAACTATTCCCGACAAATATGGGAGAACTGTGTTTTATACCGCTTACCGCTTATCTATGCTTCCTCGGCAGCCACCTACGGACAAGGAGAACAAGGCTATGAAGACGCACACTCCCTTGTAGAAAAATTAAAACCATTGAATCTCTATGGGATTTCCAAAAACGACTTCGATAAATGGGTCCTCAAACAAGAAGAAGAACCTCCATTTTGGGCAGGATTAAAATTCTTTAATGTCTATGGTCCCAACGAATACCATAAAAGCCGCATGGCGTCTGTAATCTTTCATGCCTTCCATCAAATAAATGAAACCGGCAGTATTAAGCTATTCCGTTCACACAACGAAAATTACAAGGATGGCGAACAATTACGCGATTTTATCTATGTTAAAGACCTGATTGAAGTCATCTCTTTCTTAATCAATCGACGACCAAAATCGGGAATTTATAATGTCGGTACCGGCATTGCCCGCTCATTTAATGATTTAGCAATGTCAGTATTTGCTGCTATGGGCAAAAATCCCGGCATCGATTACATCGACACTCCTATGGATATACGCGATAAATATCAGTATTTTACCGAAGCTGTCATGGATAAACTGAAAGATGCAGGTTACGAAAAAACTTTTTCTACGCTTGAAGAAGGAATTACCGACTATGTACAACAATTTCTATTACCTAAGAAGTACTATTAAAAACCAAGGCATTTACTCCTGCCGATAGTATTCCCACAATCCGCAACAAAAAGTAGATGTCAAGCCATTACACATTCAATGATTAGCGTAAACCATGCAAGTATATTTTTCTCGGGCATTCCCTTATTCGAAGACATCAGCTTTGTGGTTGCCGATACCGACCGCATTGGATTGGTAGGAAAAAACGGAGCCGGCAAAACCACTTTATTACGTATCCTCGCCGGAGAATTAGCCTATGATAAAGGAAATATTGTCATTACCAAAGGTCATAAAATAGGGTATCTACCCCAGGAAATGGTGATGAAGACCGATAAAAATGTATGGGAAGAAACCTTAAGTGCTTTTTCGGAAATCAAACAAATAGAAGCACAAATAGAAAAATTAAACCGACAAATCAGCGACATTAGCGATTATGAATCCCCTTCCTTTGAGAAACTAATACAATCCCTCAGTGATTTAAACCATCGCTTGGAATATTTAGATGCCGGCCACATAGAATCAAATTCCGAAAAGGTACTTTTGGGTCTCGGATTCACAAAATCGGAATTTATGCGTCCTTTAAACACCTTCAGCAGCGGATGGCAAATGCGTGTGGCTCTGGCTAAAATACTCTTACAAAAACCGGAAATTGTTTTATTGGATGAACCAACGAACCACCTCGATATCGAATCCATACAATGGCTTGAAAATTTTTTACAAAACTATCAAGGAGCCATTATACTGGTTTCTCATGACCGCACTTTTCTCAATAAGGTAGCAAAACGTACCATCGAAATTACCTTAGGAAAGATTGAAGATTACAACTGCAATTATTCCACCTATGTAAGCCGCCGTTTGGAGCGTATTGCACATCAAAAACAAGTTTTTGAAAATCAGCAAAAAGAAATACAAGCCATCGAACAATTCATTGAACGCTTTCGCTATAAATCCACCAAAGCCAAACAAGTACAAAGCCGTGTGAAAATGTTGGAAAAAATGGAGGTTGTTGAAGTTGACGAATTAGATACTTCACACATACATTTTCTTTTCCCCAATGCTCCCAATTGCAACCGCGTAGTTTTTGAAGCAGAAAAGCTATCGAAACAATACGATGAAAAACAGGTGCTGACGGATGTAAATTTTGTAATTGAAAATCAAGAGAAAGTAGCTTTTATTGGCAAAAACGGAGAAGGGAAAACCACTTTGATGCGTATATTGCATCAAGAATTGCCGTTAACATCGGGAAGATTACACAGAGGTGAATTGGTAAAAATAGGCTATTATGCCCAAAATCAGAATCTGCTTTTAGACCCTTCCAAAACTGTTTTTCAAACCTTGGATGATATCGCCGTGGGAGACATCCGCCTTAAAATACGAGGTATATTAGGTAGTTTCTTGTTTTCTACCGACGACATTGACAAAAAAGTCAGCGTACTCTCCGGAGGTGAAAAGGCACGATTGGCAATTGCTAAATTACTCTTGGAACCTTACAATGTCCTTTTACTCGACGAACCTACCAACCACCTCGATATGCAATCGAAAGATGTATTGAAAAATGCATTACTCCGCTATAACGGCACATTGATACTCGTTTCTCACGACCGCGATTTTCTCCAAGGATTAAGTGATAAAGTATTTGAATTCAAAGACAAAACTGTAAAAGTACATTTAGGGGATATACAAGAGTATTTGGAAAAACGCCAACTCGAATCCTTACAATCACTCAACACCCAAGCCTGTAACGGAAGCACTCTCCAACAACATTCGGAATCCGACACTAAAAACCAATGGGAAAAGCAAAAACAAAAAGAAAGTGCCTTACGCAAAGTATCCAAACACATAGAAAAAATCGAAAACGATATTCATCGCATGGAAGAAGCCATGGAAGAAATAAATCGTAAGTTAAGTAATCCGGAACATCATGTCGATGACATTGCTTCCGGAGCATTGTACAAACAATACCAAGACTACCAAAAAAAAGTAGAAAAACTTGTTTCCGAATGGGAATTACAATGCATGGAACTCGAAAAGCTCAAAGGATGAGTTATTCTTTTATAAATTTTGAAACATACATCCCTTTTGAATTCTGAATTTTTACCACATACATACCGGGAGTAAGCGATTGAATGTGAATTTGCGACTCTGCCCCACCTACTCTTTTTACTAACAGCAGCTTTGCATTCAGGTCGTAAATAGTTACTACTGCCTCTACTTCAATTCCTTCGATGTACATAATATCTGCAGAAGGATTGGGATATGTTTTTATTTGTAAGGTAGATACGTCAGAAATACGAGCCGGTGTACCATAAGAATAATCGTAAATGGTATCGACTAAATAATGTTCGGTTCCTCCAATGTCTTGTGATGTATAAACATAGTCTCTCTCTGAATATGGCTCAAAGGTTCCGTTATCCTTATTGACTATGAGAACAAGAACAGTCTCGATATCATTGTTCGCATTATAGGTATACCGCACTTTTTGTTCCGTAAGAAATTCCGTAACATCCGTACCGAAATATTGAGATAAAAGCGGATTAACATTGGGATACATATATGTTTCCGTAAGCTTTGAAGAAGCATCAAAGGTTTGCTCCACATTCATCAAAGAAAGAGGACTGTTGAAAAACAAGACACTGGCAAACATATCCGTACAATTATCTTTAGTGTCATATTGATAAACTACTTGTAAATCAATTTTCATATCGGGCACATAGTCGTTCAGCATAAGGACAAGTTTCGTAGGATTTGCTTTTTGATTATATGTATATTTGCCTGTGGTTGCTATTTCCCAATTCCCTTGATTCCAGGAATAAACTTTAAATGAATCACAGACATACATGGGTATATTCAATAAAAAAGTAACAACCAATTCATCGACTTCATTATAATCGTCCAATCCGTAATAGATGATTTTTTCTTGTGGTGTCGATGTAGCACCGTAGTACACATTCGATATTCTTGTCAGGGTTTTTGTTTGGTATTGATAAGTTACTTTTTCAGTTGTATCGTTTAATAAATTCAAACTTACCACTTCTTTTTTATTTCCGTTGGCATTGTAGAATGTAAAGGTCTTATCGGGACCTTCTTCTACGCCATCTGTGACCGTATAAAAATGATTTTCTGTTTCTTTTCCTACGGAATCATAAAGGAATGCATTGATGGCAACTAAGGTTTTAGTGCTTTCTTGGGCATAAAGACTACCAATAAACACAAGACAAAACAGGGTTACTAAAGGCTTTATATTCATAAATACGTCAATTAATATTTTATTATTTGCAAAAGTACATAAAAATACATTAAAAAATAAAAAGAATATTTTTCCGTTGTTTGTTCAAAAGAATATTAACAGCGAATGGGTACCATAGACATTAATCAACTTCGTCAGTTCAGCAATTTAGAGCTTCTTGCCCGTCAAATGGTTGAAGGGTTTATTACCGGGTTACACAAAAGTCCTTTTCACGGATTTTCGGTTGAATTTGCAGAATATCGTCCTTACAATACCGGTGAATCGACCCGCAACATAGATTGGAAGCTCTTTGGACGGACAGACAAATTATTTGTCAAACAATTTGAAGAAGAAACGAATTTACGATGTCAAATCATTATCGATACCTCCTCTTCCATGTATTTTCCGCAACGGAAAAACTTATCGCTGGAATCACCCAATAAGTTATATTTCTCTGTCTATGCAGCAGCGGCAATCATACAGATGCTAAAGCAACAACGAGACGCGGTAGGCTTATCGCTATTTTCCGATAAAATTGATTTTCATACGCGCGCAAAATCGAGCAATGTACATGTTAAACTACTTACTAACGAATTGGAAAAATTACTTTCCGCTTATGATGATAAAAATCTACAAACTACCAATGTAATCGACAGTTTGCATGAAATAGCCGAACGCATACATCGCCGGTCATTGGTAATAGTGTTCAGTGATATGTTCGATAATTTTCACCAAAAAGAGGAGTTGTTCTTAGCCCTCCAACACCTCCGACATAACAAACACGATGTCATTCTTTTTCATGTTTACGACGAATCTCTCGAAGTCCGTTTTGATTTCGACAACAAACCCTATAAGTTTATCGACATGGAAACAACGGAAGTGATAAAAGTAAATACCAATGAAATGAGAGACTTATATAGAAAATCGATGAAAGCCTTTAAAGATGAACTTAAAATTCGCTGCGGACAATATCAAATTGACTTGGTAGAAACAAACATCAACGAAGGCTTCCACAAAATACTATTGACTTATTTTCTAAAAAGACAAAAAATGCCATAAATACATTTTTTTAAATGCAACAAAACGAATTTATATTTTATCATTAATAAAATTGTATCTTTGTAAAATTTTCCTGTTTCGATGAAACAATTTATTCTTTATATTGGCTTTGTTTGTTTTTTTCAAATTGCTCTATTGGCTCAAGAGCATAGCAATGTTGCTTTTATTGAAAATAAAAACCAATGGGATGAAAAGATAAAATTTAAAACCGAATTTCGGGGAGGAGCTATTTTCTTTGAAAAAAATTGTATTACCTACGTATTACAAGACCGGGAAAGTGTTGAAAAAATACTTGATCGTAAATTTAGCGGTGAATTATTTACCGAAGCAGAAGATTTTTTGCTTACTTATCACGCCTATAAAGTACATTTTAACAATACACAACAAAACATTGATTACGAAGGAACGGACATATACCCTGATTACAATAATTATTACATTGGCAAAGACCCTGCTCGATGGGCAAGCATGGTGCGAAAATATCATTCCATTACCTATGAGAATATGTACGAGGGTATACATTTAAACTATTATGAAAAAAATCATTCGCTGAAATATGAATTTATCATTGAAGCTGGAAGCAATCCCGCAGCTATCAGTATGACATATGAAGGAATGGATAAATTTTTTCTTAAAAAAGGAAATCTTTATATCCGTTGCGGCAAACAGGAAGTAGTTGAATTAAGACCCATTGCTTACCAAAAAGACAAATCCGGAGACTATAAAGAAATACCTTGTGAATACGTAATTAAAAAAAATACCGTAACATTTAAGATCGGCACCTATGATACTTCTGAAGCATTAATCATAGATCCCACTTTAACTTTTTGCTCCTACAGCGGTTCTTATGCCGACAATTGGGGATATACCGCTACCTATGATAGCTACGGCAATCTTTATGGTGGGGGCAGTGTGTTTGGGACAGGTTATCCCATTACAACAGGAGCCTATCAAGTAAACTATGGTTCCGGTTCCAATGATATCGGCATTTCCAAATACAGTACAAATGGCGACAGCTTATTATTTTCTACGTATTTAGGAGGCAGCGGAAGTGAAGTCCCACATAGTTTGATTGTAAACGATAATAATGAACTATATGTTTTAGCTTCTACGTCTTCCTTGAATTTTGCCGTTACCCCCAATGCTTTTGATACCAGTTTTAACGGAGGTACTCCATTTATACTCACAAATAGCATTCAGTACCTTATCGGAGTAGATATAGCAATAGCCAAATTCAACGCCGCCGGTACCCAACTTTTAGGGTGTACGTATTACGGTGGCTCAGGCAATGACGGACTCAGTACAGACCCTCGGCTACGAAAAAATTATGCCGATGAAGTAAGAGGAGAAATCATGGTAGATGAATATAGCAATGTGTATATTGTTTCCAGTACTGCTTCGGGCAACTTACCCACTTCTCCTTCTGCCTATCAGAAGACCTATGGAGGAGGCAGGCAAGACGGTTTGATTGCTAAATTCAATTATGATTTAAGTAATCTTATTTGGGCATCTTATTTAGGAGGCGACAGTTCTGACGTGATTTATAGTATGGCTTTTGATAATGCTTATAATGTGTATGTTTGCGGAGGAACCTATTCCAGGAACTTCCCCACTACTTCCGGTGTGATCCAACCAACCTATGCCGGAGGCATCTCCGATGGGTTTATCGCGAAACTCTCTACCAATGGAGACCAATTATTACATTCTACTTATTATGGGAGAAGTGGGTTTGATCAAACCTATTTAATCAAACTCGACCGTGCAAATGCTCCTTATGTCATGGGATTAACAGATGCAAGCGGCACCAGCTGGGTACAAAATGCTACATGGTATACTACCAATGGAGGTCAATTTATCAGTAAATTATCTACTAATTTATCACAAGTTATTTGGTCTACTGCTTTTGGCACCGGTAACATAGGTCCCGATATATCTCCCACCGCTTTGCTGGTAGATTTATGTAAAAATATTTATGTCTCCGGATGGGGCTCTCCCCGTGTAAACAGCAATATAGGAAATAATACCGGTGGAACAAGCGGCTTACCGATTACCATTGATGCTTTTCAAACAACTACCGATAATAATGATTTTTATTTCTTTAGTATTAGTGAAGACGCCTCCCGTTTAGTATTTGCAACCTATTTTGGCGGAAATATTTCAAGCGAACATGTAGACGGAGGTACCAGCCGTTTTGATAAAAAAGGATTTATTTACCAAGCTATCTGCTCCAGTTGCGGAGGTCATCAAGATTTACCTGTAACTCCGGGAGTAGTAAGCCAAACAAACAACAGTCCCAATTGTAATTTAGGCGTTGTTAAAATAGATTTTAATTTACCTGCCGTAGTTGCTGATTTTACCTGTCCAAATACCATTTGTGCTCCTCTTACCATTTTCTTTGATAATCGTTCTCAAGTAATATCAGCCTCAACTTCAACGTACTATTGGGATTTTGGCGACGGAACGTATTCTACTTCAAAAAATCCATCACATTTATATAGCAAATCCGGAATCTATAAAATTAAACTCATTGTCAGCGATACCGGAAGTTGTAATTATTATGATACATTAATCCGAGAATTAGTAGTATTGTCAAACTCAAACGACACTTTACCCGACAAATACATATGTCAAGGTGATTTTACTCAAATAGGTATCTCACCGGCCGGAAATCCTAATGTTTCGTATTCTTGGCTACCCACAAACGACTTAAACAATCCGAACATTGCCAATCCTATCGCTTCAAATTCGTCTACACAAATGTATTATCTATATATCAGTGATGGTTTTTGTGTAGATACCTTCCGACAAGTTGTAAACGTTATTCCCGTATATTTAGAAGTTGAGCCTAGTGATACTGCTTGTTTGGGTGATACTGTCTTTCTTCAAGCTACTTCTCATTATGGCTGGACAAATTATGTGTGGTCTACAAATAAAAATTTTTCAGATACTTTGAATCGTCCAACTTCCAATGCTGTCGGAAAAGATGTATTGATGGGCAACAATATCTATTACATAAAAATGTCGAATAAGTATTGTTCCCGATACGATAGCCTTATCGTTTTTGCTTCACAGATTGTAAGTGATATAAATCAACCGCCAAAATTCTGTAGCGGAGATTCTATTTATTTAACAGCAACTATTCTCAGCTATCAAGCAGGCAAAACCATTAACTATAACTGGCAACCAAGTTCTTCTATCATCTCCGGTGCCACTACCTATCATCCGCTTATCAAACCTTCGAAACCTACAAAATATACCCTGACTCTTACCAATGAACACGGATGTAAAACAAAAGATTCAGTATTTGTAGATGTATTTCATATTAATTACACCTTAGACATTAAACATATCCGCTGTTATGGCTACAAAGACGGGCACATCATTATAAATCTCGATTCCAATTCACTTCCTTGTACTTTCCTTTGGGATAACCATGCGGGGATTGGAAATAAAGCGATTAATCTTCCGGCAGGACATTACAGAGTCATTATCAGCGACACCAATAATTGCAAATATGAAGTTGATACAACGCTTAATCAACCTACTGAAATTAATACTTTTTTCTTTGACACCAATACCCTTGTTTATTGCAACGATACTTGCAGCGGGTATGCCTCTGCAGGTGCTACCGGAGGCATTCCCCCTTATACCTATTGGTGGATAACAGGAGATACAACTACTTCTATTACGAACTTATGTGCCGGAGAATATGTATTTGTTGTTACCGACCAAAATGCATGTGAAGATACGGCTAAAATAACGATTCTAGATTCAACAATCTTTAATGTTTCATTTCTCATACAACATATTTCTTGTTACGGAGAATGCGATGGCAGCATCCAATTATTCGCTGCTGATGGCCGTCCTCCTTATGAATATCAATGGAAGAACGGCTATACAAAAGACACAGCAAGTAATTTATGTACAGGCGTATATGATATATTGGTAAAAGACACTGCCCGTTGTTCAAGACGCGTATTTCCTATCGTAAAAACTCCTGACCCTCTATTATTCAGTGAAATTGAATTACATCAGCCTTCATGTTACAGTTTTTATAACGGAAAAATAATTGCTCATATCAGCGGCGGCACTCCTCCCTATCGTTATTATTGGGATGATGTCCTTGGCAATGACACTCTCGAAAATTTAGGGGAAGGTACTTACAAATTAAAAGTAATAGATGCTAATGATTGTGAAACAGATACGCTTATCACATTACTACAATTCGATTCATTGGATGTTAATTATATAGTTTATAAAACTCCTTGCGTAGAAGTATGCTATGGAGAAGCCATAGTTGAAGTTAGCGGAGGAAATCCACCCTATAGCTTCGACTGGAGCAACGGAGATACCACCAATCACCCCAAACGGCTTTGCTATGGTAATCACACACTCACTATTATCGATAGCAACGGTTGTCAAAAAATATTACATATTTTTGTAGGAGATTCCAGTTATTTTGCTCAAAAAGTAGATGCATGGACAGATTCTTCAGTTATATACCGCAGTCAATCCATTACTTTATATGCAACCGATTTAGGTTCCGAATTTACCTATGAATGGTCGCCTGCTGAAAATCTGTCTAACCCGAAGTCTTCAAAGACAAAAGCCGGTCCGAAAAGCACAACTACTTATACTGTAACAGTTACCGATAAATACGGATGTATCGAAAGCGACACTGTTACAATTTTTGTGTTGGATGTAATTTGTGATGAGCCTTATATTTTTATTCCCAATGCTTTCACTCCTAACAAAGACGGGAATAATGATGTTTTATATGTCAGAGGGAAATTATTAACGGATGTATATTTGGTTATTTTCGACCGCTGGGGAGAAAAAATATTTGAAACCAGAGATATTAATAAAGGATGGGACGGCACTTACAAAGGACAAGACTGCTCACCGGGGGTATATGTGTTTTATCTGGAAGCTACCTGCCTTGGCGAACTATTTTATACCCACAAAGGAAATGTTACATTGATACGTTAAATACTTCCATTTCATGCCTGAAAATTTTTCATCCACTTTATTCCAATGGTATGCCATCCACAAAAGAGAATTACCCTGGAGAGAAGAAAGCAATCCCTATAGAATTTGGATATCAGAAATTATTTTGCAACAAACAAGAGTTGCGCAAGGGTGGAATTATTATGAACGTTTTATCAAACGATTTCCTGATATTCAAAGTATTTATGAAAGCGGGGAACAAGAAGTATTAAAATATTGGCAAGGATTGGGGTATTACACTCGGGCAAGAAATATTTACGCCGGAGCCGTATATATTATGGAAAAACATGAAGGCAGGTTTCCTCAAACCTATGATGACATCCTCAAAATAAAAGGTGTTGGGGAGTATACGGCTGCTGCCATAGCCTCTTTTGCATTTCAACTCCCATATCCGGTGATAGACGGAAATGTGTTGCGTGTGATTTCCCGTATATTTGGTGTGTATGAACCTATTGACAGCAGTTCAGGTAAAAAAAAGATTACAACTATTATCAACGAACTAATAAACAAGAAACAACCCGGCACGTTCAACCAAGCCATGATGGATTTCGGAGCTACACTATGTACATCACTAAAACCGGAGTGTGAGCTATGCTGCTTCTCACCAATTTGCTATGCAAAATTACATTATGAACAACATACACTCCCTATAAAAAAAACTAAAATACAAACCAAAAATCGTTACTTCAATTATCTTGTTATTCATGAAGGCAAATCCTTATACATTCAAAAACGTAACACCAATGATATTTGGAAAGGATTGTTTGAGTTCCCTTTATGGGAAACTCCAAGTCCCTTGCCAACGGAAGAAATTTATTCCCATCCCTATTTATCTTCATTATTTGGAAAAACAAGCTGGATAATAATGAACATATCAACCATTTACAAACACGTTTTAAGTCATCAAATAATATATACACAATTCATTCATATACAAATAAAAAAACCTATTCACCTCTTCGGATATATTCGAATCAACGCAAATGAAATAGGGAATTATCCTGTTTCAAGATTAATGGAAAGATATATAGAAACTAATAATTTAAACATATAAAACTACAAAAAAGAATGGATTTTAAATAGCTGTCAGCCCTCAGAGGTCGAAAAACAAAAGACGGTTTTTTCGAGTCGAAAAAAGAATTGTAGAGACATAGAATGCTATTTCTCTACCTTATTCCAATAATTACTGTTTTGAAAGCAAGAAAAAATATTAATAAAAGGATGTTTTTTGTTTTCGTACGTTGTAAAAAGAATAATACATAGTTATGCTCCAATGATTGGATGCTTATCTGTTATTGTTAAGGTGGGCTCCTTAGCTTAATTACACAGCTATGTAATGCTTGGTGCATAGCCATCAAATGATGCTAAGGTGGGCACCCTAACAC
>JAGOKS010000065.1 GCA_017994425.1 Bacteroidales bacterium
TTTTTTACTTTTGCACTCCCTTTTTAAGCTACAGGAGAGGTGGGTGAGTGGCTTAAACCAGCAGTTTGCTAAACTGTCGTGCTCGAAAGGGTACCGGGGGTTCGAATCCCCCCTTCTCCGCAAACCTAACGGGATATAGCGTAGTCCGGTTATCGCGCCTGCTTTGGGAGCAGGAGGTCGCAAGTTCGAATCTTGCTATCCCGACAACCCATAAAAAAACAGTTACCTCAACGTAACTGTTTTTTTTATGGCAAATACTATCGTATGTATTGATTTAATAATTCATATTTTTATAATGATGGTATCGATTAAGTATAGCGTTAACGTAATTAATGGTATGTTTACCACTTGAGTAGCTTCCGCATTTTAACTTTGCTCCACGAATATTTTTTTTCTTAGATAACATTAATAGAGCAAGTTCGACATTGTTATCCCATACAGTATCATCTAAGCCTTGTTTTTTTGCAATGATTCGGGCATCTTCTATACGGCAATTACCTGCATTATACGCTGCTAACATAAATTTCATGAGTTGGTTTGTGTCTTTTACCCCTGAATCATAATATTTTTTTTGAAGAAATTTTAAATATTTGCATCCCGCTTTAATTTGCTTTTCAGGAGAATCACCTATGGCAATACCCCAGTAATTTGCTGTTGAAGGCATAAATTGCATTAATCCGTAAGCACCACCACCACCACTTGTATGAGCATAAAACTTGGATTCTTGATATATCAATGCAGCAACTAATAACCAATCTAATTCGTATTGTGTAGCATATTTTTCGATGATTGCGTCATATGAAGAAATATGTCCAAAGGGCGTATACTGAATTTTTTGTTTCAGTAGAGTTCGTGTAAAAGAATGTGGATTATAATATTTCTTTATCAATAAAGCATACTCTTTACTTTGTGTAAATTTTTCCATCCATTCATTAATGAATATCAATAAGCTGTCATTCCTATTACGTACTATCCAATGTAAGTCCAGAGGGTCGGTAAGAATGTATGAATAATCAATATTTCTGTAAAAAATAGAATTTGCATGCATATTTTTATTAAAGGTTAAACTAATCATTGTGCTGTCATCATTGATATTACGTATAACTTCGTCCGTTGTTAAGTCCGTTCCAGATAAAATGATATGGTTATAATACTTATTAATAAATGATAAGGCAGGTTTAAAATGGGAATGAATTGGAAATATAAAACGTATTTTATTATTTTTTAAAGAAAAACAGGAATCTTCACTATTAAAAGGCATCGTTTTTTTATTTTGTATAAGCGCTAGTCCGGCATATGAATGGGGAAGACTATAATCAAAGATAGATTCGATTTCTAAGTCATGTACAAAATCCATCGCGAGTAAATCCACTTGATTGTTTAACAATGCTATATAATAGTCGTTGTAGGAATTATATACTTCATAAGTAATATGTAAATGTAAATGTTCTGCTAATTTTTTTGTCATTTCATAATGAAATCCATAAATTTCACCGTGAGAGACATAATAATCAGTATAATTGTATAAAATGCCAACCCGTAAATTGCTGTCCTTTTGGATTTGTTTCCAAGAGCGTGGAGATATATAATTGCTGTTTTTCTTAGGGTTTATATAGGTATAGATAGAAAAAACAAGTATGCTGAAAACAAAAATTAAAATGTAAAAAAGGGATGTATGTTTAATTTTTTTTCGCAACAGGTATTTACTCATTTTTTATGATTTTTTTTACGGCAATATGTTTATCTTCTGTGGTAATGAGTAAGAAATACATTCCTTGTTTTAAATCGAAAAGCTTTATTTCAGTAAAAGTATTTTCTAATTGTAATGACTTGAGTTTTCTTCCGAATAAGTCAACAATTTCTATTTGTATTATGTTCGATGATTCACTTTTTATATGCAAGTTATCTTGCGTGGGATTTGGATAAATGTGTATTTTTTCAGTTTTGGTTTGATTTGTTACTTCTTTTATGCCAATATTTATTGGAGGAGGAGCAATCCCTTTGTAATAAGATAATCCGCCGGCATAATTTCCAATGATTATATCAAGAAAAGAGTCGTTGTCGATAAATCCGCAACTGATACCGGTTCGGTGTCCTTCGCGAATAGGGAATCTTATATTGTCTTGTACAAAAAAAATGCTGTCAATTAATGTAAAACTATCGGTTAAATTATTATCTATATTTTTGTAATACAAAATATATCCATTTTCTGCTCCTACAAATAATCGAGTTTCATTTTCGGGGGTTCTAAAAAAACAAGGTGTAGCATATCCGAAATATGAATCGTTGTAATCACGCACGTCCACATTACCAAAGTTATCGCTTTTCCAAGTGAAAACAGCTTGTTGAGGTGTTCCTATATTTTGATAAAAGCTCATTGTTCCTTTTCTGTTACCAATGATTAAATCGAGCAGAGAGTCTTTGTTGATATCGAAAAGTTGAGGTGCTGCAAAATCTCCTATATCTATATTTTGAAAATCTACAACTGCTGTTAAGAAAGTTAGTTCTTCATTGATGGTGTTGTTTCCCAGATATAATAGCCTGCCATCAGAGCATCCAACTATCAAATCGGCAAGCCCGTCTCCGTTTATGTCACCGAAAGTTGGAAGGAGAGAAGTGTAAGCTGAATCTCTAAGGTTGCCTAGGTCATTCGTTATATATTTAAAAACAGGATTCGTTTTTGTTCCTATGTTTTTAAAGTAAGCAATAGAGGCTACGTAATTGCATTTCAGTATGCCATTTGTTAACTCGGCCGTATCGAAATATCCGTAATTTCCAACAAATAAATCCAGTAATCCATCATTATCGATATCAAATAAGACGGGATAAGCTCCTGAACCAAAGTCTAACATTTCGTCTTGAAAAAGGGATTTTGTTTGTAGCCGAAAATCAGGATGTGTGTTTGTTCCGAAGTTTTTATACCACCACACCGAATTAATATTTTCAGATTTAGTGTACGCTAAATCCAAAGGTGACACCATTAAATCTTTAATGCTATCGTTATCAATATCTAAAAAGATAGGACAGGGCATTGAAAAAAGGGAAATAGGCTCATTATAAGACGGGAACAACATGTCAGTGGCAATCATATGGGCAGAATCGCGAGTTCCTCCGTTAGTAAGTAGCACCAGATTTGGATAATCCATATCTCCTAAAATTAAATCGTTTAAGCCTGAACCATTTTCATCGAAGAGCAACATACTTGATCCCGTATGCCTGTGTCCTTTGTTGTTTTTTGAATTACTGCAATCATCATGTAAAGTAATTTCATTCCCTTCGCCACTTTCGGAAAAATAGCCCCAACAACGTTCCGATAATTTAAAATCCAAATGCTCTGCATTGCCATATTTTTCCATGGATTGATTTTTGTGAAAATCAATATATTTTCCTAAAGACCAAAAGGCTAAAATGTCAACATCTCCGTCATCGTCCATATCCTTAATAACAATGTAATCTCCTTCTGTACAGAAAAGATTAATGTAGCCTTCGTAATAAATAGAAGTGATTTGTTCAGTAAAGGTTTCGAATTTTAATATGCTGTCCGATATATTTCTATATACTTTTATGCCGGCATTTTTGTAAGTAAAGATATCTTCTTTTCCATCTTGGTCGAAATCAATTAAATGAAGCACCCCGTATATGTCGTTAGGAAAGCATTTGATGTATTCCGGACTATACACATAGTTTATTTCATTTGCATTTCGAGCTTTATTCAGAAATGGGAGTAGGCGACGACCGTGAACATCAAAAGCTACAAGGTCTTTAATATCATCAAAATCAAGGTCTATCTTCGCAAACTGCATACTGTTCATTCCACCTGCCCATGGGTAAAGCAACAATGAATCCTCTTTGTTTAAAACAGAAATATCTGTATGCTTTGTAAACCCATAGTCATGGGTTTGGGATTGTATTTGTGTGATTATAAGTAAATAAAGTAAAGAACTTAGTGTTTTTTTTAACATGGTTACATTGTTTTAAAATGCTTGGGTTAAGGCAATTTTAACTTTTGTCCGATACTCAATATGCCGGTTTCTTTTATCTTGTTAATTTCACATAGTTTGTTGATGCTTGTATGTTGTTTTTTAGCAATTTGATATAAAGTGTCCCCTTGTTTAACCGTATAGTATTTAGGCTTGTATAAGGCATTTGGATTGACTTTCGGTGGGTTGTTGTTAGTAGTAGTGAGTGTGTGAGCACTATCAGTTGATATGGCATTGGTTTGTGTAATTAAAGTATCCGTAACGGAAGTTAAAGGGATTAATTCTTTAACAGCCGCGTTGTTTATTTCCTGTTTAGCATAAAATTTTCCGTTTTTAACAATTAATGTATCGGTAATAAGTTTCCCTGATTCAAAATCGATAATAGTTTTAGGGTTAAAATATTCATATAAAAAACGAGTTTCAAAATGTAAATGTTCGGTAGTTGCACGTCCGGTTCTTCCTGCTTTACCGATTAAATCTCCTGCTTTCACAATTTGATTAGGCAATACACTGATACGGGATAAATGTGCATACATGGTTTCCAGTCCGTTATCATGTCTTATAACTACAGTACCTCCATAACCGTAATAACCCATACGAGCCATTCTCACTACTCCATTCCAGGCAGCACGAATGCTGTCTCCATAATTTTGTTTGATATCCATACCGGTATGCATTCTTCCACCACGTATGCCATAAGGAGAACATACTTTACCCCGGCAAGGAAAAACAAAACTTCCGGTATTTGCATTTTCAAGAGGTAAAACATAGGTTGAGTCTTTTCTTATAAGGTAAGCAGATCGTGTGTTTTCGTTCTTCCATACATCGGTATAAAATTGAACTGCCGGTAAGATAGGAATTGTTAAAACAGTATCTTTTGCTGTTTCGTTAAAATCAAGAACGAGACTATCGACAGTATTAGGAATGTAAGTATTTGTGTCAAGTATGATTTCTACTTGAGTAAAGGAAAATTGCATACATGTAAAAAAGATGAGTAGAAAGGATGTTTTTAAATACATTATATTAAAATTTTTATTAACGATTAGCGTACATTTCTTCGTAATATTTTTGGTAATTTCCGGAAGTTACATTTTTTAACCAGTTTTCATTTTCAAGATACCATTGCACAGTTTGTCGGAATCCTTCATCAAATTGAATACTAGGTTTCCATCCCAATTCTTGTCTAATTTTCGATGCATCTATGGCATAACGTAAATCATGACCGGCACGATCGGTTACGAAAGTGATTAGACTATGTGAACTACCTATTGGACGATGAAGCAATTCATCGGTTATTTCTATGAGTTTTTGGATTAAATCAATATTTTTCCATTCGTTGTTACCTCCAATGTTATAGGTTTCACCACTTTTCCCGTTATGGAAAATCAAATCGATGGCTTTGGCATGATCTTCAACGTATAACCAGTCTCTTACATTGATTCCTTTCCCGTAAACAGGAAGAGGTTTATTATGTAATATATTGTTAATAAAAAGTGGAATTAGTTTTTCGGGAAATTGGAAAGGTCCATAGTTGTTTGAACAATTAGAAATAACAGTATTTAAACCGTAAGTATCGTGATAAGCTCTGACTAAATGGTCGGAACCGGCTTTGGAAGCAGAGTAGGGGCTATGGGGAGCATAAGGTGTGGATTCGGTAAAAGCTCCTATTTCTCCTAAAGAACCATATACTTCGTCGGTAGAAATGTGATAAAAGCGTTTGTTTTCAAAACTATTTTTCCAAGTCGAACGGGCTGCATTTAATAAATTAGCTGTTCCTACAATATTAGTAAGGATAAAATCCAATGGAGAGTGTATGGACCTATCTACATGTGATTCGGCAGCTAAATGAATCACTCCATCGAAAATGAATTCAGAAAAGAGGGTATTAATAAAATTAGCATCTACTATATCACCTTTGATGAATGTATAGTTGGGAGCATTTTCGATATCTTTAAGGTTTTCCAAGTTGCCGGCATAGGTTAATTTATCAAGATTATAAATGTGGTATTTGGGGTATTTAGTAACCATTAATCGCACTAAATGAGAGCCTATAAAACCAGCCCCTCCGGTAATTAATATGTTTTTCATAAATGAACTATATTGTTGGTAATATTTTTTTAAATAAAACTTGCAAAGATACTAATTTTTTATGGAATAAAAAAAAATGAAATCTAAACAACATGATGCTTTATTTTGTACTTTTGCATAATAAAATCAACAAATATGAACGAAAAAATAATAATTTTTTCAGCTCCCTCAGGTTCAGGTAAAACGACTATACTTAAGAGATTGATACAGTCTGATTTGCAATTGGAGTTTTCCATTTCGGCTACCAGTCGTGAACAACGGAATGATGAAGTTAACGGGAAAGATTATTATTTCTTTACATCGCAACAATTTAATGAAGAAATTAAAAAAGGCTCTTTCTTAGAATGGCAAGAAGTGTATAAAAATCAGTTTTACGGAACTTTGCTTTCTGAAATAGATAGGTTGCATGCACAGAAAAAAAATGTAGTGTTTGATGTGGATGTATTAGGTGGGTTAAATATTAAGAAGTATTATGGCTCAAATGCTTTGGCTTTGTTTATACTGCCACCTTCATTGGATGTCCTGCGCGAACGCTTGATAAAAAGGGGTACCGAAACAGAAGAATCTTTGGAAAAACGTTTAAAAAAAGCAGTCTATGAAATATCTTTCAAAGATCAGTTTGATGTTGTTTTGGTTAATGACCAATTGGAATCAACGGTTGATAAAGCATATGAAATAGTGTCTGCATTTTTAAATTCAAAGTTATAAATTTTATGAATTAAATATTAAAATAAAAAAATATAAAGATATGATGAATACACCAATACCTTATGAGATTGTAAAAGAGAAGATAAAAGATAGTAATTTACCGAGTATAGGCAAAGCATCCATACGAGAAATTAAAAGATTGATTAATGAAATCGAAACTGCTTCAGGCAAGAAGTTTATACGTATGGAAATGGGCATTCCCGGCTTATCCTCGGTTCAAATTGGCGTGGATGCCCAAAAAAAAGCCCTTGATAAAGGAGTCTCTGCATTATATCCGGATATTGAAGGTGTGCCGGAACTTAAACATGAAATGTCGCGGTTTTGTAAAAATTTTATGGATATAGAAGTAAAAGCATCTTCTTGTATTCCTACAGTTGGGTCAATGCAAGCAGGTTTTGCAACCTTCTTAACGTTTCAACATTTGAACAAACAAAAAGATACTACTTTGTTTATTGACCCCGGTTTTCCGGTACAAAAACAACAACACCGCATTCTGGGAGCAAAATTTGAAACTTTCGATGTTTACGATTATAGAGGAGAAAAATTAAAAGATAAATTGGAAAGTTTTCTGAAAATTGGGAATATTCACTCAATTATTTATTCCAACCCTAATAACCCTTCTTGGATATGTTTTACTGAGAAAGAACTTCGCATTATAGGTGAATTGGCTAATAAGTATGATGTTATTGTTATTGAGGATTTGGCATATTTTGGTATGGATTTTCGCAAGGATATTTCTCTTCCGGGGCAACCGCCTTATCAAGCTACCGTAGCGAAGTATACTAATAACTATGTGCTTTTTATATCCAGTTCTAAAGCCTTTAGCTATGCCGGTGAACGCTTGGGTGTAATGGTAATATCGGAAAAACTATTTAGCGGTAATTATCCTGACTTAAAACCATATTTTGGCACTGATAATTTAGGACATGCTATCGTTTATGGTGCTGTTTATGCCTTAAGTTCCGGCACATCTCATTCTGCACAATATGCCATGGCAGCAATTTTGAAAGCTTGTAATGATGGAATATATAATATTGTTGAAGGGATGATTGACTATCGCGACAAAGCTCATGCCATGAAAAAATTATTCTTGGATAATGGATTTAAGATAGTGTATGATAAGGATGAAGATCAACCTTTATCCGATGGTTTTTATTTCACTATCAGTTATCCGGGTTTTAGCGGCGAAAAGTTATTGGAAGAATTGTTATATTACGGAATTAGCGCCATTTCTTTAGCTATTACAGGAAGTTGTCGTTCAGAAGGCTTACGAGCTTGTGTGTCGCTTGTTGCAAAAAGTCAATTTCCAGAATTGGAAGCTCGTTTAAAAGCTTTTTCACAGAATCATCCATTAAAATAATCACATGTCATTAAAGATAAGAACAGGATATAAAAAAAGAAAAAATCTTAATTCTGTATTAATTGCAATTATTATTGCTGCCGGTATAGGTGTAATGATGATTGTTGTGTTTTGTATTTTCTTCTTATTCTTGCACAAATCTTTACTTGTGAGTTTGATTATTACATTTTTGGTAGGTTTACTTTTTGGTTTTTCGTTTACGTATTATTGGATAGATTTATTTATTTATCAAAAGATTAGGTTGATTTATAAAGTAATTTTAGATTTTAAAATATCCAAAAGCACAAAGAAAGAATGGAACAAGAAATATAGGTCTATTGAAGTGGCTGAGCGGGATGTATTAAGCTTTATGGAAAAAAAAGACAGTGAAATGGAGCAGTTACGGAAAATGGAAATATATCGTAAAGAGTTTCTTGGTAATGTATCTCATGAACTGAAAACTCCTTTAACTGTCATTCAAGGCTATGTGCTGACTTTATTAGATGGAGGTTTGTCAGATGAAAAAATAAATTACAAGTATCTATATCAAGCATCTAAAAATATCGACAGAATTATTGCTATTGTTGATGATTTAGATACAATTTCTAAATTAGAGTATAAAGAATTTTCATTAAATTTTGAAAAATTCGATTTGTACAAATTATTACAGGAAACACTAGAAATGTTGGATATCCAATCAAAGAAATATAATGTACAGTATATAGTTAATGCAAATGTAGAACGTGCTTATTTGGTAAAAGCCGATAGAGAATGTATACAACATGTTTTTTTAAATTTGCTGATTAACGCTATGAAATATAATGACAAAGAAGAAAAGATAATAAAAATCACTTTCTTTGATATGGATGAGAATTTTTTAATTGAAATAACGGATAATGGAATAGGGATTGATAGTAGTCATATTCCTAGATTGTTTGAACGTTTTTATCGTGTATCCAAAGATAGATCTCGCAATATGGGGGGGTCCGGGTTAGGATTAGCAATCGTAAAACATATTATGGAATCTCATAATCAAACTATTAATGTGAGAAGCACTCCCGATGTCGGTTCTACTTTTAGCTTTACCTTAAAAAAATCCATTTAAGTATTTTATATGTACTGATATTTTTATTTATCAGTAAATCAAAAAATAATATTTAAAATATGCCGATTGTCAGGTATGTTAAAAGGTATGATAAAAAAATGTACTTTTGCACTTCAAAAGTAATTAAATATATTTAATAATAAGATATACAATTTAATATAAGTAAACTATATTAAAATAAATGTAAATTAGCAACAAAAAAGGACTAAAGTTTTACTTTACCCCACTTTTTTAATTAAAAACATAAAAATATGAGAGTACATTTAAGACAACGGCAACAAACAAAAAAAAGGAAAATCAGTTTATATTTAGAATTCTATAAGGGCACCTCCACAAAGGATGGCAAAACAAAAATAGATAGAGATTATGAGTATTTAGAATTATATTTAATTGCCAACCCCAAAAACCCATTCGATATACAACACAACAAGGAAACTTTAGACCTTGCAAAAAGCATTAAGGCAAAAAGAGAACTTGAAATTAAAAATGGGCAATATGGATTTGCAAACACCATTAAAAAAAGAGGCAGCTTTATAGAATACTACAAAACTGAAATGAACAAAAAAATAAAATCAACAGGCAACTATTGCAGTTGGCATGGCATGCTTAAACACATAATAAACTTTACGGGGGGACAGTTATCGTTTGAAAATATTGATGATGAATTTTGTAAAGAATTATTAGATTATTTGCAATATGAAGCCAAAACAAAAAATGGGGAGCCATTAAAACAATCCTCTGTGCATTGTTATTTTAGTAAGTTTAAAGCTTGTATTTGGCAAGCGGTAAAAGATAAAATAATAAATACAAATCCATGTTTAAATGTTAAAAATGTTAGTAAGGTGCCGGCAAAGAGAGAGATTTTATCTTTAAGTGAATTAAGAATACTTGTAAACACGGATTGCACAAATAAAATTTTAAAAAGAGCTTTTTTATTTTCATGCCTAACAGGGTTAAGATGGTCAGATATACATAAGCTTAAATGGTCGGAGGTACAAAGAACCGATACAGGAACAAGGATTGTATTTTATCAGCAAAAAACAAATGGATTACAATATTTAGATATTCCTGAACAGGCAAGGCAATATTTAGGGGATAAGGGTCAATCGGATGAACTTGTATTTTTTGGACTTAATTATAACAGTCTATTAAATGATAATTTAAGAAAATGGATGTCAGATGCGGGGATTTCTAAAAAAATAACATTCCATTGTGCAAGACATACTCATGCCGTTTTATTAATATCAGAGGGAACAGATATTTACACCGTATCAAAATTATTAGGACATACCGACATTAAAACAACACAAATTTATGCCGATATTATAGATGAGAAAAAGCGTGAAGCAGTGAATAAGATTCCAAATATAAATATATAAAATTTGCTAAATTAAGCAATTTTGAATCAAAAGAACTTTATCCTAACTCAAACGCATTCGGAATATGGGCGTGGGAATGCACATCATTAGAAAACGCCCAAATTCGCTTGTCAGAACTGCAAAAACACGAACGTTCTCCCAAAAGTAGTAACAATATACCTTTTCAAAGAAATAATGCGTAATTTGTCGATACGTGTACTCGAGAATCAACTTCCATGATTTTCGTTCAAGTCCATAGAGATGATATATTCTCATTTTTTCCCGATGAAACAAATAAAAGTATATTTTTGCATATCGAAATGCTTTAAAAAATGAACCAAACCTACAAGGCAATAAACTTACAATATTTAGAGGGGTGCATCACCGCCGGCTATTTATACGCTCCCTTCGGAGAGATACTCCAAGAGCATTTAGCTGTTGATAACCGCATCCCAAAATACGCCTTCAACGCCAAAGAGTTTGACGAAGAAAACGGCATGTATTATTACTCCGCAAGATATTATAGTCCACCGAGTTTTATATCTCGCGATGAACTATTTGAAAAAACGCCATTCATGTCTCCGTACGCCTACTGTAACAACAATCCTGTTGTTAGAATTGACCCTGACGGAAATTGGTCTGGACGTGTTCATAAGAAAATGATTACACGAGCCGTGAATGAGTTAGCAGATGCTGGCATTTTGAAATTTGAGAGCGAAAATGATAAAAAAGCAATGATTAAAGGTATGGTGCAAGGTAGTGTTAATGCAGATAAAAACCAAAAGCCAAAAGACTCTCATATTCATTATATGAAAGACCCTAAAATTTCAAGTGAGCAAGCCAAAGAAAATGCCAAAGATTATGTGAATAAAAATATCGCAGACTTCAAAAAAACAGGCGATTTTAAATCATTAGGGCAAGCGGCACATACGATGATGGATGCTGTTTGTCCAACACATGCGACTAAAAATACAGATGGTTCTTATGAGCCAATATTAAATGATTTGCCTGATATGTTTCGTTTGGATACTAAGGTATTACCTGGTGCTTATAAATGGATAAAGCATGGCATGGGCGATATTAATCCTACTGATGCTCAAATGAATGAAGCAGTTGGAAATGTCAAAGCGGTTATTTTGGAAGGAATGGGATTAAAAAACAATCCTAATCAACAACAAGGACAAGGAGAAGGTTTGATTGACCCATAGTAAAAAGTAAAGTGGTTTAAAAAAATAGGACAGTAACCTTAACAAAAAAACATCGTAAAATAAACGTTAAAATCTGTCAAAATATGAAAAAATCAAGAAGAAAGTTTACATCAGTTTTTAAGACAAAAGTTGTT
>JAGOKS010000139.1 GCA_017994425.1 Bacteroidales bacterium
AAAAAAGGAGGCTGCTGCAAATAGTTTTTTTTGATTTTAATGTTCGTTGTTAGGCGAACTACAAATAATATTTACAAATAAAACATATAGTAAAATGAAAATTAAAATTTTGGGGACGGGCTGCGCTGGATGCAAGGCCCTATTCGAAACTGTTCAAAAAGCCGTATCTGAAATGAACATTCAAGCAGAAATAATAAAAGAAGAAGACTTGATGAAAATCATGCAGTATAACGTAATGTCGTTACCTGCTATTGTAGTTGACGAAAAAGTCGTAGCTAAGGGAAGACTTTCTTTGTCGGAAATAAAATCATTATTAAAAGAATTACAGGAGGGTAAAAAATGAAACGTCTTATATATTTAATAATCGCGTTAACAATGTTTGTTTCATGCGGAAACGCAGAAACAAAAAAACAAACAAAAAAAATAAAATCAAATACTGTTGAAGTATTGTATTTCCATGGAAAACAACGCTGCATAACTTGTGTGTCAATAGAATCGCTTACGAAAGAGGTTCTTGAAAAAGATTTTAAAAAGGAACTGAATAACAATAAAATAGTTTATAAAGTAATTGACATTACAGAAAACGAAGAACTAGCCGACAAGTACGAGGTTGCATGGTCGTCATTAATATTAGACAAAAAAGGAAAAACTGTAAATCTTACCGATATGGGATTTAGTTATGCCAAAAATCAACCGGATGTATTCAAAGCAAAGTTAAAGGACGAATTGTATAAAATCCTTAAGTAATGGAATGGATTCAGCAAATTATTGACAGCAGCAACATTCCTATTCTCATTGCTTTTTTATTGGGATTGCTCACTGCCGTAAGTCCTTGCCCATTGGCGACAAATATTACCGCCATTGGATATATCAGTAAGGATATAGCTAGTAAAAAACGTGTTTTACTAAATGGTTTGCTATACACATTGGGGAAAATTATTGCCTACACCTTACTTGGCGCAATACTGATATATATTTTACGAGAAGGTGCAAGTACGTTTCATATTCAAAAAACAGTTAGTAAATACGGCGAGTTATTTCTTCCGTTTATCTTGCTATTGTTGGGACTTTTCATTTTGTTTTCAGACAAAATTAAACTCCCATCATTCGGATTTAAAGGCAACAGTGAAAGTTTGAAAAACAGAGGTGGTTGGGGTGCACTATTTCTCGGAATGTTATTTGCTTTGGCATTTTGTCCGAGTAGCGGTGTTTTTTATTTTGGTATGCTGATTCCCCTTTCTGCGACAAGTTCGGGTGGATATTTTTTACCTGCAGTATTTGCATTTGCAACAGCTCTACCGGTTATTATTGTTGCTTGGATTATAGCATATAGTGCTAATAGTATCGGCAAATTCTATGGCAAAATGCTTGTTTTTCAAAAATGGTTCAACATAGTAGTAGGCATTCTCTGCATTACTATTGGTATTTATTATTTTGTTACTATATATTTATAATATGATTCAAAATTTTGCTGATTGGTTAGTATATGTTGTTTTCGGTTTAAAAGAAGGAAGCAGTTTAGGAACAGCTGTCAATTTTTTCTTTTATGATACCATTAAAATATTGATTCTTCTGTTCTTGATTAGTGTTTTGATGGGAATAATAAATGCCTATTTTCCGATAGATCGCGTGCGCAACTATTTAACTAAACACAAAATGTTTGGATTACAATATTTCTTGGCTGCGACACTAGGCGCCATCACACCATTCTGCTCTTGCAGCAGCGTACCTCTATTTATAGGGTTTGTAAAAGGAGGAATTCCTATGGGTGTTACTATGACATTTCTAATATCTTCTCCTCTTTTAAGTGAGATAGCAATAGCTATGTTTTTGGGAACTTTTGGACTAAAAATAACTATTATTTATGTAGTTAGCGGGTTAATATTGAGCATGATAGGCGGATTAATATTAGAACGTTTTCATTTAGAACGACTATTGAGTCCATGGGTGCTCGAACTTCAAAAGAAGAGTGTGGAAGAAACTGAAGAATGGGAATCAGAGAAAATATCCTTTTGGAAAAGACTTCCAAACATAGTATTGGGATCTTGGAGAATTGTGAGAAGCGTGTTTATCTATATCATTATAGGCATTGGTTTGGGCGCTGCCATGCACGGATTTGTACCTGACGGTTTTTTTGAGAGTATTTTGTCTTCAGACAAATGGTATAGTGTACCATTAGCTGTAATCGTAGCCGTTCCTATTTATGCAAATGCCGCAGGAGTTGTACCAATTGTAGAGGTACTTGTTCAAAAAGGCATATCCATGGGAACTGCCATCGCTTTCATGATGGCTGTCATAGGGCTTTCTTTTCCGGAGGCAATGCTTCTAAAAACAGTGATGACATGGAAACTAATAGGCATATTCTTTGGAGTAACGGCCTTATTAATTATCATTAGCGGATGGTTGTTTAATTGGTTGATGTAAAACATATAGGATTGTTTTGAAATCGATACCACCTACTCTAATCCTTATTAGTCATCCACTTTTTTCCTTTCTTTTACTACTACATCAATTTATTTTTCAAAAAAATATTTAACTTTGGAAAATTAATTCAATGATTATGAAATCAATAGCATCGTCAATCATTTTATTGCTGTCATTAGCAACTTTGAGTTCTTGCCACGATCAACCTACTCC
>JAGOKS010000066.1 GCA_017994425.1 Bacteroidales bacterium
AAAGAAACGCTGTGGTTACGCGCCATTTAACAGCGCCCAACAGGCAATAAAACTTCGTTCCCTTCGGTCACTACGCCCTTCGGGCAAATTGCCTTCGGCAACTTGTTTTATCGCCGGCCCGTTATGCACCACTTTAAAAATACGACAATGAAGGAAATAGGAAAACAATATTCAGATGACGATAAGACTGACCCAAGTGGCTTTCTCAGACGAGCAAGACTTTATCAATCAAAATATAGAGCTGAAACATTGAAACTTGATTTTGATGAGCTTGGTAATTATTTAATAAAAGCAGACGGGGAAATAGGAAAAAACTTTTATGAGGATTTTGGAATTTTTGAAACTGTAAAAAAGTACAGAAAATACAATAAGCAACTTTACTCAAATATGTTGAGGAGTGAGCATATTCCTTTCAATTTTTTTGTACCCTTCCGACGAAACCTTGACTTTTGTAAAAATGTTTTCAATGAGTTTTTTAATTCAAAAATTCAGACGATTGACAGACTTGAAATTGAATACGCCCCAAAACCAGCAGCCAAGTACCTGAATGACCGTACTTCTTTTGACACTTACATTGAATATACGCATATTGACAATTTAAAAGGAATTATTGGAATCGAAGTAAAATATACAGAAAGAGAATACCCGTTAATAAAATATCAAATAAATAAAAAAACTGGAGAAAAAAAACTAACTAAAGCATGGATAGATGTTGAGAATTATAAAAATCAAAGAAGCGATTCGATATATCTAAATGTTACGAAAAAAAGTAAGCTGTTTAAAGAACAGTATCACATGGATTTAATAAAAGATGACTTCAGACAAATTTGGAGAAACCATATTCTTGGTGAAAGCATTTTACAAGCAGACAAAGATAAATTTAAACACTTTACATCATTGACTTTATTTCCAAAAGACAATGAACATTTTTTAAAAACAAGCAAAGATTATATATGTTTGCTCAATAACAATGACAATAAATTTATTCCATTAACTTACGAGGACTTTTTTGCTTTTTTAAGTAAATATTGTCCTAATAACAACTATGAAAAATGGATAGAATATTTAAATAATAGATATATCATAAAATAATACCTATGAGTTACGAAAATTTCAGACAACAAATCATTGAGAAAAATGGAGATTTTTTCACTTCAGCTGTTACTGCATTTTTTGAAAAAGCGGTTGAACTTGCAACAAATGAAAGATTTGAAGAGGCATTGACAGTTGGAAATGATGCCTTAGTAATGGTAAAATATTCAAATATTGGTTATCCAGTTGTTTATTTGATTGGGATGCTGTGTCAAGCGTATTTGGACAATGACCAACCTGAAGTTGCAGACAAGTTTTTTAGATATGGCGTATCAATCCTTGATGAAAATGACTCAACTTATGATGACGATATAAATCAATTTCTTGACTTAAAAAGTATTATTGATGACGAATTGAAAAAGAAAAGCGGTGCATAACATGCGGTATATTTTATTGCCGAGATAGTGCTGAAATCAACGGTTGCGGCTCGCTTCAAACTTCATCGTGGTTTGACAGTGACGTGCTCCGAAATCGGCAACAAAAACATACCGCTGTCCGTTATGGGCAATTTGACGAAGAAACAATATCTGACAAAAGCCACCGACTTTTTCGGCAAATCAAAAAAATGTCAGAAAAGTTTCAAAGGAAGAAAGCTCAAAAATGGTCGGAATTAACGCTGAAACAACGACCAAATCATTAAATATTAATCTGAAAGTAGGCAAACAAATATTAAATTTTATGAAAAATTTTAAAAGTAAAATTATTATTGCAGTAATGTTAATTATGGGTATTACTGTATTTGTAGGTTGTTCTAAAGAGGAATCAACAAATTTTAAAGATTCTGAATCAGCTAATTTTAGCAATTCTTTTAAAAGTTATTCAGATGTAATATCTAAAAAGTATTTATCTAATAATAAACGTGAATTAACTTGGTATGAATGGGGTATTGTAGGAGTTGCTGATGCGACAGGTGCATATGAGGGAGCAAAACTTGCTGCTCCATTATATCCTCCATGGGGCTCTATTGCAGGAGGTTTAATTATAGGAGCCGCTGCATCATATACCACTTATATTGGACTAGGTGGTGATCCTCCAACATCAGTAGACACATCAAATAATAATAACCCATTCAATGGAGCAGGAGTTGGTCATAATTTAGCTTCCTTTATGCTTGTTTCAAATGAAGTAATACCAAATAATTCAGAAATTTATAATTCAATTAAATCTGATATTTATGAATATACTGATGGAAATGTTACATGTGATATGATTAATGAAATTTTACCTTATCAAGTTTACGAGAATACATTTACATTAAACAATCCATTAGTTTCATTTGCTCTTGATTCAAACGGATTGTATAATTATTTGATAAATTTTGCAACTGAAGAAGAATCAGAAATTTTAACGGAATATTTCTGTACATCGCGAGATATTGGAAATGTAGAAGGTTGCACATCTTATTCAATACAGATGGAAAATTACATTTATACATCGAATTTAAGTGATTCTATAAAAATGCGTTTATTGGTAACGATGTCTGTTTTTAGAAATAGTATTAACTTTTGGATTCAATGAAAATATTAAATAATTTAAGCAGCATATTAATTTTTTTATTACTTGTATTACTTAGCATAATTAATTTAAGAAATGAATTTGATATATTTTCATTTATATCGTTAGTAATTCTATCATTATTCTTACTAATAAAATTATTTATTATGATTAGAAAGAAAAATTAATAAAGTATTGTTCCCTATGGGGATACTCATAGGGAACTTTATTTTGATATTTATCAATATAGAATAATTAAGACTAAGGTGATTTTAATCAAGAAGAAAAAAGCCCATAACAAAAAATATAGTGCATTTGGCAGATAGTGTTAAATTTGAAGATGATAGCAATAAATAAACATAGTAGTAAAATGAAAGCTTGGAGTATTGAAATGCCAAACGCACCATATTCAATACGATATACAAAATAGGCGAAATAGAAGTAAATTCAGCGGTTGTAGCCCGCTTCAACTTCATCTCAGGTTGATAGGTTTGAAGCCAGCAATCGCCTACTTTTCATATACTAAACGTTGTACAACCTATCAGAAGACCAAAAATTAGACGATTATGATAAAAACAAAACATCTTACTAAAAAATTTGGAGACTTTATTGCAGTTGATGATTTAAATCTATCCATTGAAAAAGGAGAACTATTCACACTACTTGGATTAAATGGAGCAGGAAAGACAACTACCATTAAAATGCTTTCTTGCTTGATTCTTCCTACAAGTGGCAATGCAATAATACTAAACAAGGATTTAATTAAAAATTCGCAATACATTAAGCAAAGAATTAATGTATCACCTCAAGAAACTGCAATCGCAAGAAACTTGAACGTTCAAGAGAATCTTGAAATGATTGCGGGCATATATGGCATCGCAAAAAAGGTAATTTCTGACAAAGTTGAGAAAATGATAACTATGTTTAATCTTTCTGAAGTTCGTAAGAAAAAAGCCAGATTACTCTCGGGAGGAATGCAAAGACGTTTAAGTATTGCAATGGCATTAATCACAGATCCTGAAATATTATTTCTTGACGAACCAACATTGGGATTGGATGTAATCGCCCGTAGAGAGTTATGGAGTAATATTAAAAATCTTAAAGAAAAAACCACAATCATCCTGACAACACATTATTTAGAAGAAGTAGAAGCTCTTTCGGACAGAGTTGCTATTATACAAAAAGGCAGAATTAAAGTTATTGGCACAGTTGATGAAATCCTCAATCAAACCAATACAAAAAAGTTGGAGGATGCTTTTGTTTTACTAAATGAGGAGGAACAAACAATATGAAATATATCTATTTTGCCCAACGGAATTTCAAAGAAATAATAAGGGACCCTCTGTCGGTGATATTAGGAGTTTTGTTACCGGTTTTCTTTATTTTATTGTTTTCTACAATATCCAAAAATGCTCCCATTGAAGTTTTCAAGCCTGTAAGTATTGTTCCCGGAATAACAATATTTGGATTCACGTTTATTACAATGTTTTTAGGAGTATTGATTTCAAAAGATAAAAGCACATCATTTTTAACCAGACTTTTTATCTCACCACTTAAAGCTAAGGATTTTATTATAGGATATTCCATTCCGCTTTTAGCATTTGCTCTGATTATAGCGGTTGTATGCTTAATTGTTGGTGTATTTGTTGGATTACCGGTATCATTGAAAATTGTTTACACGCTGATTTCATTCATTCCGTACATCCTGTTTTCTGTATTTGTTGGTATTTTATTAGGAGTCGTATGCAATGAAACCCAAATTATGGCAATAGGAAATATTTACATAATTGCAAGTGCATTACTTGGTGGAGCATGGATGGACTTAAATATACTTGGAGACACGATTAAGGGTATTACAGAATTTTTGCCTTTTTCTCACGCAATAGAGTTTTCAAGAACCATATTGTCTGATAAGCAGGAAAATATCGGGATTCATTTATTAATGGTTTCGGGATATGCTATAGTTTTTTTCTTTTTATCCGTATACTTTTTTAAAAGAAAAATGAAATCAGATAACAAATAGAATACCGGGAAAGTTTGATTCTGCAATCATAGAAAGAACTACAAACAACAAAATTATACAATCGCTATTAAGTCAAAATAAAAAAGATTAATAACATTGAGACATTATTATTCAGACGATTTGTGTTTAATATATTATACTTAAATGATTCAGAAAATGAATTAAGATTGTTTGCTCTAACAAATTTAAAATCGTTTTATTATTATTATTAAAATCATTAATTATGGATAAAATAAATTTGAATATAGGCTTGTGGTCAGCTATAATTTGTTTAGCCTCTTTTATTGTTTGGATTATATCGTTTACCGGAATTGCAATTCAATCTCCTCTTTTTTTCTGGACAACTATTGAAGAATACATACATTACGTAAATGATTATAGTCAATTCTTTCAATACCTGGCAAAATCCTTCATGATTATTTTCAGCCTGGCATACATGATATTAGCTGTATTTTTTTATGAATTCACCATTGCAGAACGGAAAATCTTTGCAAAAATCGGACTTATATTTTCAATCATGTTTGCATTGGTTTCATCCGTTCATTATTATGTTCAAATAAGTTCCGTTCGATTTGCAATTGCTGAAGGTGAATATTCCGGTTTAGAACATCTTATTCAATCGAATCCGGCATCGGCTTTATCATCTGTAAATATGCTTGGGTGGACATTATTTCTTGGACTATCCTGTCTTTTCATTTACATAGGATTGTTTCACAAATCCGGAACAAAAGGAATAAGACTTGGATTACTGATAAATGCTTTTTCTTGCATATTTGGAGGAATTGGTTATTTATTTCAAATAGACTTATTAACATTTGTTTTCATGAATTTAGGAATTGGACTTGGATTCATAATAATGACTGTTTCGTCCATTAAATTAATTAATACCTTACAACGAGCACATAAATAAAATACGAACGTACACTAGGCAATATAGCCAACTATTGATAAAGAATCAAATTTGTAAAATAGATACAATTATTGTTAATTAGAAAAAAAGATTATGGAATTATTTAAAACAAAAGAACCACAGACTGTTCAAATAGCAGGAAACGAACTCAAGTGTCCTATTTGTAATAATAATTTATTCCGGAGAAGAAGGGCGCAAATGAATTCAGCAATTGCAACTTTCTTTAACCTGGATTGGACAAATAGAAGTGCAACTTGTTATGTTTGTTCTAAATGCACTCATATATCCTGGTTTCTTGAATAATATAAACCGGGTATAAAATTGCATATAGCCAATGGCGGATAAAGTGCCGGAATTTAAGGACTCTATCCTATAAAAATTTCGTGTCGGTGGGCAGAAAAGTAGTCCGCAATCCCTTACTGACAATATAGCCAAAGGTGGTGCAACATATTAAAAGGATAGACTACTAATTCGATACGATATGAAAAAAATTAAAATTGGGATATTACTAGGAGTTGCTGCCGGGATTATTGACGTAATTCCAATGATTATTCAAAATCTGACTTGGGACGCAAATATTTCTGCATTGGCAATGTGGATAGTTGTCGGTTTTTTAATTGCAACAATTGATTTAAATATCAATTCTATCATCAAAGGTATTTTGACTGCTTTCTTGGTTTTATTGCCAACAGCAATATTGATTGGCTGGAAAGAACCTGTTTCATTGATACCAATAACTATAATGACAATAATTCTAGGTGGATTGCTCGGATTTTCAATTAAAAAAATCTTAGATAAAAAATAAGTTCTTCCACAGAGATAGGATGAAAAACACGATTGCATAACAAAAACTATAAAACAATTACGGGTTCGGTGTTGATAAGAAAGTCCACAGCCCACAACTTACTATGCTGCCTGGAAGCATAGGCTTCGGAATCATTACTATTATACAAAAAAAGAAGGATACACTCCTTCTTTTTTTTTGCATACCTTAATGCTTTCGTATGTATTTCCATAACCTGCTTCCCGAGCATGGGAAAACGACTTTATAAGTTCCCATGAATAACTTTTCTTTCATGGGAGAATAACTTTAAGAGTCTTCGTTCTCTATTTTGATACCTTGCGCAAGGTATCAAGCCTACCTTGCGCAACATACCCTTAGTACCTTGCCCAAGGTACCCGGCATACCTTGCCCAAGTCACAAAGTACAGCTCCCATCGGGAAAAAGATGAGCATGGGAGAAAATAAAGATAAGCTCCCATCCTCATAAAGGAGAGAACGCATACTCGCATAAGAAACCTGCCAACAAGCTTACAAAAAGCTCTTAACCAACAATTCGATCTAAAGGAATAAAGGTTGCCTGCTTTAATCTGGAGATAGTTTCGGCTGAGGGTTTGATGTGTAAGTTTACTTTGGTAATATCGAAAGCTGAAAGCTGATCGGGATTTGGTTTACCTCTACCTTGGCTTGTTAAGTAAAGCCATCCCAAATTTCCGATGGCAGCGCTGTAGCCATTTAATAACATACCCAGTTGTGCTTCGGTGGTTAATTGTACTCCCATCATAATTTCATGCGGGTTCATGGTAGTTCCCATAGCGGCTCGCTCAGCAACTTGTTCTTGATCCATCATCCCTATGCTTTTCAATGCCGGATAATATAAATTCGGCTGGTCAGGATGCTCAATGTTTTTCCTTGAAATGATGTTAAAATAAAGTGACATGAATTTTAATATTTTTATAGTTTTTAATAATTCTGTTTCTTTGTGTTTAGTTTGTTATTTTGTTTTAGTTTTATTTTGCAAAGATATCATTTTATTTACTTTCACAATAATACAATCCTTTTAATTAATGGATTGTAAACTAATTATTGCTTTATAAATTTCTTAGCAAATGTATGTGTGGCGGTTTCTATTTTCAGCACATAGATTCCGGGACTTAACTCACTGACAGGGATACTAACATTAGAGGAAAACACCTTACATTGTTTTACTTCTTCTCCCAAGACAGTATAAAGCTTTACGGTTTTTATTTCATTTTTCGTATCCTCAATCATCAATTCGTTGCTTACAGGATTGGGATATATGCGTAGGGTGTTGGAATAATTATCGTAGTCGTCAACGCCTATAATTCCGGAGCTATACGACAATTCCCATCCTTCATAGGTGTTTTGTTCATCGCTGGTAAAAACAAAAAATAAGGTATTGGTAGTAAAGGTAAAAGAGGTATCGCCCATGCTTCCCGATAGGGTCAGCAATAAGTCGTTGTTCTCTGAAGCATAATCATATATATATAAAAAGTCCTTGTCTTTTTCGGTTTCAAAGGCAGTAAAATGCAAGGTAATACATGTTACATCGTTGATTTTTAAACGTTTTTTACATTCAGTAAAATTAGTATACTTCTTATTTCCACTGCCATCTTCTATTTTCCCTGTTTTGGCTGTCAATAATTGCAGCGGAGAACAATAGATTGGCAATGAGGAAGCATAATAGGCATAAAAACCGTCTTTGGTCATGCCGTTTCCCGAAACCATACGCACTACAATCCGGCTTGCCTGCAGGGAGACATTCAGCACTGCCGAATCGTTGGTGAAAACATAATTTTGCGGACTTACTCCATTAGAAGTAATAAAGAGTGTATCGTTTTCGGCAATTTGATAGTGAATATAAAAATCTATTTTTTGAATGCTGTCAGCATCGGGCTGGACAATCCAGGTATAATCCATAGCATTGGCATAGTTGTCAATACGTCCGCTTCCATCTTCAAAAGAACCCGAAGCGGCGGTGAGCGTTGTAGTACCTGTAATCAAGGGTTGAGGATAGTCGTAAAGCGAGGTATCGGGATAGGCATTGATGATAATTTCCTGTGCCAGATTAAAATTATTTCCTCCCGGCGACAAGGCATTGGTATAAAAATAGCCGTCCATATAGCTGTCCCATCCAAAGTTAAAATGATAATAATAATTGGTATCTACGCGTTTATAACCATCACAAACAAATGCATGACCGTTTGTATCAGGCACACTCCATCCGGCATAATACAAAGGTATTTTTTTATTGAGATGCGAAACAATCAAACTATCCCAACTCAGGGAGCAGGTATCTCTAAAGACATAAGAAGTAGCAGGAGAATATTTAAAATAGGTATGCATGGCATAGGCTGCTTTATGGTTATACATTCCTGATGATTTGGCACCATAAACCATATCTACCGCTACGCCGCAATGATGAATTAACAAAGCTGACGCTAAATTGATGGTTAGCGGAGCATCTGTCATTGCCGTGTAATTATAGGTAGCATTCTCAAAATCGGCAGAAAGCGTACCATAAAGATCGTGTTGGTAAGAGTAGGCTCCCGTTCCGGAAGAAGGAAAGCGGAAATAATACATTATCTGAGCCATAGCAGTTGCCACACAGCCTGTTACCGCACGGCCATTGGTACCGTCTGCATCTTTCGGACAATAATAATTGTATTCCATGCCTTGCCCCCATTTCGATGTCAACAAAGGAGCTATCGCTTCTACATCGTTGTCGAAATCTTTTTGATTTTTCAACATAGCATCCCAGGCTTTAACTGTTGAGGGAGAAGCCGGATTGTTGTCGGCCTTTAAGATACGCAACTGATTTTCGTAATTATCTAACCACATTTTAACCGGTGCTATCAAGTTATTGGCATCAAAGGCAGCTTTATCGGAAAATGCCAATACCGGAAGAACCCGTTTATCGGCAGCAATAATCACAAAAGCATCCGTGCTATTGAAGACATACAAAAGCGTATCTTTTTCATTTTTGGCTATATATGAACAAGCTATTGCTGATTTTTGTTGTTTGGATAAAAAGTTTTGAGCTACGGTTTTTGCCTCTTGATAAGAAACTTGTTGAGTAAAACCTACGGTAACCACACTTAGAAAGCCTGCAACAAATAAAAATCGTTTCATAGTGAATATTTTTTATGATACAAAAGTAATAAAAAAAATAATGCATCTTTTAGCTTTAGGTGATAAAGCGTAAGGAAGAGTCATTGTATTAAATCACTTCAGCGACGGTAAAAGCACTTCCTCCCACAAAGACCACATCCTTACTATCTGCATTGCTTTTTGCTTGTGTATAAGCGGCTTTAACACTTTTGTAACAGTTCCCGCGCAAGCCATATTGTTTTGCTTTCTTTTTCAGTATACTCGTTTTTAATCCCCGGGGGATATTTGCTTTGCAAAAATAATACCTTGCCTCTTTGGGTAAAAGGGCAAGCATTTTATCAATATCTTTATCGTTTACCACTCCCAGAACAAAATGGAGTTTATCGAAAGACATCATTTTTAACTGATTCACATTCATGCGAATGCCTGCTTCATTATGCCCGATATCGGCGATACACAAAGGATTGATTTGCAAACGCTGCCATCTTCCTTGAAAGCCTGTATTGTGGATGCACCGTTTGATTCCTCTTTTAAAATGTTTGTCGGAAAGATTCAATTTTTCTTGTAGTATCGCAAATGCAGCGGCAAGGGTAACAAAATTTTTCTCCTGATAGATTCCCGTTAAGGGCGACACACACTGTTGAAGATAGGTTTGGTTTTGGTGTAGGATATCAAAAGACAGAAGAGGAGTGTCTTTTTTACGGATTCTTTTTACCCTATTAATCGAAAAGTGTTGGTCGGCAAACACTATCGGTGCATTGCAAGCTGTTGCTACGGATGTAAAAACTTTTTCCGTTTCGGAATGTGTTTCTCCAATAACAATGGGTACATTTTCTTTGATAATGCCTGCTTTTTCTTTGGCTATTTCCGGCAATGTATTCCCCAGAAATTGCATATGGTCGTAGTCGATATTGCTAATAATCGTCAAATCAGGATTGATTAGGTTGGTAGAGTCCAATCTCCCCCCCATTCCCACTTCTACTACAGCGATGTCTACTTTTTTATCAGAGAAATACGTAAACGCCATGGCAACCGTCATTTCAAAAAAAGAAGGTTGGATGGTATTGAAAACTTCCCGATTATTTTCCACAAACTGACAGATGTATTTTTCATCTATCATTTGTCCGTTGATACGAATACGTTCACGGAATGTTTTTAAATGGGGGGAAGTATACAAGCCTACAATATATCCTTTTTCCTGCAATATCGAAGCCATATTATGAGAGAGAGAACCTTTGCCGTTGGTGCCGGCGATATGAATGGATTTAAAGTGGTGTTGAGGATTTTGAAAATGATTCAATAAATCAATAGTATTGTTTAGATTAGCCTTGTAAGCGGCCGCACCTACACGTTGATACATAGGCAAGCTTTCGTATAAAAAGCGGATACATTGGTTGTAAGTCATTCTTATTGGATTATGAACTTGTATCTAATGATACCCTTTTCTTCGGCAGCAGCATCAGCCTTGGATTTAAATTTAGATTCTTTGGCTGCTCGTTCACATTCTCTCCAAATATCTGCATCGGCAATGGTAGTACCTTTCACCCCTGCTTTGGCATAGATAACGGTACCCGTTTTATCGGCTCTGAATTCGACAACAACAATACCTTCCAGATTATTCTTTGAGCGAGGGAACGCTTTTTTGATAACCGGTCGGCCATCCAACCAGAAATCTCCATCGCCGGGACCATCCCCATCGCCGTCACCACCGCCGGTGCCGGTACCGGTACCCGGTCCGATGCCGCTTCCTTTTCCGGGACCTATTCCCGTACCTTCACCACCCCCTCCTTGCTTGGCTCTCGGTTTGAATAGTGCATTTTCGTTTATGGTTTGAGCAGGTTCTGTTTGAGAATTATTCTCATTTCCTGATGTAACGGCAGTAGTAGGATCCGTATGTTGTGTATAAATTTTTTGAGAAGGCTTAGAAGCAGTAGTCATGTCAGATGTAGGTGTTATCGCACTGCTACCGCTGCTGCCACCTCCACCTCCACCGCTCATATCTACTTCGATACCATATTCAGGAGGAGGAGGAACTTGATAGGTAAGACCTAAGAAGATAAAACAAAAAACCATGATAACATAAACGATTAGAACGGTAATAATCGCAATTATCTGATTTTTTCTTACCTCTTTATCCTGAATCTGTTCTTTATAATAAGCCATAGACATTCATTGAATTATTGTTTTGTAGCAGTAGCCAGTATGACTTTGTGTTTACGATTATACATGTCATTCACCGCGTTAACGGCATCGATGA
>JAGOKS010000140.1 GCA_017994425.1 Bacteroidales bacterium
TTAGTTTAGTTAATACAGCAAAACGAGTCAATTGATTTTGGGACATTAGATAATGCACCTCATTCTTCATAGTGACATTTTATCACGATAGTTTACAAGGTGACATTATCACACGATAATCACACATAAGTAAGTAAGGATGTTGACAAAACCATATTAATCCATTACAATAATGACAAAGGTAAGCATTATCAGGTTAGCATATTAAAAGGTTTGGGTATTATAAACCCAGGCCTTTTTTATTTTTTTAAAAAATATTTAATTTAAAAAAGGAGTTGAGAAAATGGAAGAAAACCTCATTTACCTGTTATACTCATGTAACGCATGGAAAGAACGTGCATCAATGCGCCTTGTGATGGCCAGCACCAGCAAAGAGAAAATAATGGACCAAATAATAGAAGAGGCTAAAGCCGGTGATATGGAACTTGACGAAAATTATGAACGTGAGGGAATCGAAGCAATTAACAGTTACCTCACTTACGGCTATGTGGACATAGTAGCAGACGGAGAAGTTCAATAAAAAGGGAGGAAAGAACATTTGAAAAGGTCAAAGCTCATAAAGGAACTGGAAAACTATAAATATGTTCCTGGTCATGGCCCCGATTACAGTAAAATGACGGACAAAGAGCTGGAGAAACAATTAGAAATGCACCATCGAATTACTCAGATGGCTATTCGCATTAGCAGCAGCAGGAAAAATAAGTCATATGCAGCAGGTAAACAGGAAGTAACTAAAAATTAATCAAAAAGGAAGTGAAAAAAGTGCTGAATTCAACGGTTGTAAGCTATCCAGACCGCAATAACAGGTATGGCAATAACCGGTACAGGGGCAACTGCAGCGGGGAGCTTATAAAAGATCTTCTTGAAAGGTATACACCGAAAAAAGCATATGATCCGATGGTCGGCGGCGGTACATTCATAGACGTATGTGCCGAGCTGGGAGTTAACTGTATATATACTGACCTGAACCCCAAATACGGCGGCTGGGATGCTCTTAACGATGAAGTGCCTGAATCCTCAGACTTCATTTTCTGGCATCCGCCGTACCATGACATAATACAATACAGCGGTAATATGTACGGCCACGAACCGGATCCGCGGGACCTCTCCCGTTGCGGAAGCTATGAAGAGTTTATAAAGAAAATCAATATAGTGCAGGCAAAACTGCTGACATCTCTACGCAAGAACGGAAGAATAGCAATACTTGTCGGTGACATAAAAAAGGCCGGGGTACTCTACAGCATGCAGAAGGATATGGATTGGTACGGCAGTCCTGAACAGGTAGTTATAAAATCTCAGTTCAACTGCCATTCGGACAACAAAGTGTATAGCAACAACAACTTCATCCGTATTATGCACGAGTACCTGTTGATATTCAAACGCAGCGATTGCTACTTAATACCGGTGAAAGTAACTAAACAGGTAATGATAGATCTGAGACAATCGGAAAAGATAACCTGGCGTGATGTGGTGTTGGCTGCAATGGAGGCCTTGGGAGGAAAAGCATCCTTAGAGCAGCTGTACAAGGAAATAGAAGGCCATAAAAAGACAAAAACAAACAACAACTGGAAAGAAAAAATAAGACAAGTAGTAAGGACATACAAGGAATTTGAGGAAGTTGACAGAGGCAGATATTGCATGGCCGCTTAAGTAGGGAAGGATATGAAAGTATTTATAGTTTGGAGAAATAAAATCCGGTTTTGTATTGCAAAACAATTATTAAAGATAACAAACTGGATATTGAAGGTGCTGTTCACAGAAGAAGAAATAGAAACCCTTGAGGCGGATTACTGGAAAAACTGCAAATACAATAAAAACTAAAAAATAAAATTATAAAATAATACCTCCCACTTTGATATTAAAACAACTTAAAGTGGGGGGTATTTAATAAAAGAATGTTAAAAAATGCGAGGTGTAGATATGATTGGGCTAATTGATATAGACGGAAAACTCCCGAACTTGGCCCTTATGATGAAAATCAGCAGTTTTTTTAAAGCGCTCGGAGAACAAGTCGAATTTGTGAAGCCTGGCAGGAAGTATAAAAAATAAATAAGAAAGAAGGGATGTTAATGTTATCCGTTATGCAGTTTAAAGAGTTTAAAAAGGAAGTCGAGGCAGCACTGGCTCCAATAGCAGAAAAGTACGGAGCAACCGTCAAGACCGGCAGCATATCATACACTTCTACTGATTTTAAAATGCCTTTGACGTTTGTCAAAAAAGAAATAAACGGAAAGCCTTATGAACAGGTTGAATTTGAAAAGTACTGTCATTGCTTTGGCTTCTGTCAGGAAGATTACAGAAAAGAATTCACCTATAACGGAGAAAAGTTCAAAATCGTAGGTGTCAAGCCTAATGCGCCGAAATACCCTGTTCTTGCTGAAAACGCAAAGGGTGAAGTATATAAAATGACAGCAGGCTTAGTAAAAATGCTGATGGAAAAATAACAAAAAATACTTAAAAAAAATTGATAAAAGGAGGTGGGAAAACTGCAGGACTTGAAAATAACACAAACTGATGAAGCCTGGTACCTTATAAGCTTCAAATTTAAGCCCGAGTATCTGGCATTGATTAAAGGCATGGGCTGCTGCGG
>JAGOKS010000141.1 GCA_017994425.1 Bacteroidales bacterium
TTTTGCTTTTTTATTTTTTATCTGCAAATTATTTCAATAAATCTTTTAAATCACAATTATAAACAGAATTATAAAAAATAATCAACTAAATCAAAACCCTACAAATTTTAATAATTACACAGCCTCTTTAAACCTTAGGCTTTAGTCTTTCGACTTTAGACAATAAAAAAAAGAGTATTTTTGCAAAAAATTAAACAGATAATGAATCGCAAACACATATGAAAAACGAAATCATTTTATATCAATCCGATGAATTTCCTGAGTTCATCGAAGGAACAATGGATGAATGTAGAAAAAATACAAACCTAACATGGAATTAGTCATACATAACATAGAAAATAAGATATACTCCATTCGGGGTGTGCAGGTAATGCTTGATAGCGATTTGGCTGCCATGTATCAAACTGAGACCAAATACATCAACAGAGCCGTTAATAGAAATCCCACGAGATTTCCAAGTGCCTTTGCATTTCAATTAGAGGATAGCGAATGGAATTCTTTAAGGTTCCAAATTGGCACCTTAAAAGAAAAATCAAGCAGAGGACAACACCGAAAATATTTGCCTTGGGTGTTTACGGAACAAGGAGTTGCTATGCTTTCTGCAGTGCTTAATACTGAAACAGCCATTCTAGCAAGCATTCAAATTATGAAAGCTTTTGTATCCATGCGTAATTTTTTGTTAGATAATGCCTCGGTTTTTCAACGCCTCGATCAAGTAGAACTTAAACAGCTAAAAACCGACGAAAAAATAGAGCAAATTTTCAAAGCGATGGGCAAAGCTAAGTCCGAGCCGGATAAAGGTATTTTCTTCCAAGGGCAAGTGTTCGATGCTTATGTGTTTGTTTCGGATATTATCAAAAAAGCAGAAACCGAAATTATCCTTATCGATAACTATATCGACGAAAGTACGTTAATTCATCTGTCAAAAAAGAAAGTGAAAGTAAAATCACTGCTATATACTAAAATTATCAGTAGACAATTGGCATTAGATGTACAAAAAGCCAACGAGCAATACGGAAATTTTGAAATAAGAAAATTAACCCTAAGTCACGACCGCTTTCTGATTATCGACCGCAAGGAATTATACCATCTCGGAGCATCACTTAAAGATTTAGGAAGAAAATGGTTCGCCTTTTCACGCATGGACTCTCTGGTGAAGGAAGTGCTAAACAAAATAGGATAATGAAACGGAGTAGCTATCAGCTGTCAGCTGTCAGTTTTTCAGAACGTTGTATCAAGATTAATTCATAATTCATAATTCATAATTTGTTAAAGCTATCAGTTTTTTCGTTCCGAAAAAAACCGTCTTTTGACCTTATTCTTTAGACTTTAGACAATAAAAAAAAGAGTATTTTTCCTCTATAAATTTTTGAAATATTTTTATCCGTCTGTGTGTAATTAGTCAATTTTATGTACATTTGCAAAAAAATTAAACAGATAATGAATCGCAAACACATATGAAAAACGAAATCATTTTATATCAATCCGATGAATTACAAGAGCACATTGAGGTAAGACTTGATGAAGAAAAGGAAACTTTTTGGCTGTCGCTTAATCAACTATCTAATCTTTTCGGAAGAGACAAATCTGTTATTTCCAGACACCTAAAAAATATTTTTAAGAATAAAGAATTAGAAAAAAATTCAGTTGTTGCATTTTTTGCAACAACTGCTTCTGATGGAAAAACCTATAATATTGAACATTTCAACCTTGACGCTATTCTTTCTGTTGGATATAAGGTCAATTCCAAACGAGGCACTCAATTCCGTATTTGGGCAAACAGCGTGTTAAAAGAGTACCTGATGAAAGGGTATGCTATCAATAACCGGATAAACCGATTAGAAAATAAAATAGAAAAAATAGAAGGCAATTATTATGAAATTGCGGTACAATTAAAAACCCGAAATCTGCCTACCCAAGGTATTTTCTTCCAAGGGCAGGTGTTCGATGCTTATGTGTTTGTTTCGGATATTATCAAAAAAGCAGAAACCGAAATTATCCTTATCGATAACTATATCGACGAAAGTACTTTAATTCATCTGTCAAAAAAGAAAGTGAAAGTAAAATCACTGCTATATACTAAAATTATCAGTAGACAATTGGCATTAGATGTACAAAAAGCCAACGAACAATACGGAAATTTTGAAATAAGAGAATTAACCGTAAGTCACGACCGCTTTCTGATTATCGACTGCAAGGAATTATACCATCTCGGAGCATCACTTAAAGATTTAGGTAGAAAATGGTTCGCCTTTTCACGCATGGACTCTCTGGTGAAGGAAGTGCTAAACAAAATAGGATAATGAAACGGAGTAGCTGTCAGCTATCAGCTATCAGTTTTTAAGAGCGTGGTGTTAAGTTTGATTTTTAATTTTTAATTCTTAATTTTTAATTGATTATAAGGACGCAAAGAGAGATACACAGCCTACCCTTATTTTTTCGTTCCGAAAAAAACCGACTTTCGACTTTTGTCTTCATTCATAATTAATCATTTTCTGCAACGTTTTTTTTGCTAAAAAATATTGTTTTTTTATCCAATAAAATTAACTTTCCTTTTATCCTAATAAAGGAAAAAGAACATTCCTTTA
>JAGOKS010000067.1 GCA_017994425.1 Bacteroidales bacterium
TTTCAGTTCTTCGATAATAAGCTGTTGTTCCTGTATTGCTTTCACCAGCACGGGAGTAAGTTTTTCATAGCTCATGCTCCATAGTTGTGAATTTTCTTCTTCAGGAACATTTACGATTTCGGGAATGATTTTATACATATCCTGAGCAATAAAACCTATGCTTTTAGCCCCCGATTCTTCGATAATTATTTTCCCGTCTTTGGAAGTGGAATTATGGTGAAAATACGCTATAGGTTCCAGTTGCATCACTTCTTTAAGTCCGTAGGGTAAGATGCGGCGTTCGGTTTTTAATCTTCCATCGGAATAGGTTAACCAGGAATAGGCGAGAGCATACCCAATTCCATAAGCTGTATTATTAGGCAATTCAAGCGCATAAGTAGGCGAGATAATCGTTTGCAAACCTATATGACCATTTTTTAATACGGTTACTGCATTGGCACGTGAAGTGTTGCTACTGCCATTACCAATTACAAACAAAGGATCATACGAATACCAACTACTTTTATAGTCGTTTGTGTCAAAAACATTATACCTTCCTATTACTGTTTCATTTGATGAACAAGCAGTGGTAGAATATCCCATGGCAGTAGAAAAAGTTCCTGAGGCAGTAGTGTAAGCTCCCATAGCAGTGGAACCTGTTTCTGAAGCGATTGTATAGCCTCCCATGGAAGTGGAATAATTCCCTGAAGCGGTTGTAGAATTTCCCATGGAAGTGGAATAAGTTCCTGAAGCAGTTGTATAACCTCCCATGGTAGTGGAATAAGATCCTGAAGCAATGGAATAACATCCCATAGCAGTAGAATAAGTTCCAATCGCATTTGAAACACATCCGATGGAAGTGGAAAAATTACCTATTGCACTTGTGGAATATCCCATAGCAACGGAATTATTTCCTTTAGCTTTAGGGGTATATCCCATAGCTACAGAATAATTTCCTATACTATCTCTATCCCAATTTGTTCCGTTAACATATCCTGCCCTAAAAGCTGCTTTATCGGGATACCACATCATACGTGTTCCTAAATTTGAAGCAGGTGGGTTGCCCGGATTGCTGCTTTTGTATGTTCCCGTAAACAACACATCGCCTCCGCCTGTACCGGTACCATTTACATGTAGAAGTGCGTCAGGGATTGTTGTGCCAATGCCCACATTGCCGGAATTAGTGTTATATACTCTATTTCCATTATACTTCCAAATTGTATCTACAAAATCTAATTTATTATTCCAATTGGTAATATCCGTATCATTAATGGTGTTTGCCGGCGATGCCGTAAAAAGTGGATCTGTTTCGGGTAATGTTCCACTAATACTCTCTGCTGTTTTTGAATGGAGTGAATAAGGAACACTCAATAGCTGTACTGTTCCGCTGATGGTATAGTTTGAGCCACCGTTTAAATCGGTCTCTGTTTTCAGAAAATAGACATCGCTTGACCAGTCGATAGTTGAGAAACTGCCCGACACCAAGGTTCCTGTACCTATTTCAATGGTTACCAGTCCGTTGCTGTTCGTACTTGGGAAGTGCCGTTCCACAAATACGGGAGTGCCTGAGGACGAACCCTGTAATATGCTAATTTGGATACCTATCGATTGGCTTACTACTAATTGATTTTCGGCATCGCGTATGACTGCCTGATAGCTCATTTTCTCCGGACTTTGTGCCCGTAGTGGTGAAAGTGAAAAACTAAAACTTAGCAGTCCCATGATGAACGTTACTAGATGTGTTTTCATAATCATTTAATTTAAAATTGTTTAAACATGAAGATTCATCCAAATACTATTGCTGATATGTAGGAAGTATATAAGGGTTAATAGCAATAATATTTTTGCAAATATACATTTATATTTAAAGAAAAATATAAACAACATAAAAATTTTAACATTAATAATTCTTCAGATATCAAATATACTTCAACGCAATAAACTAATTATAGTTTAAAACTTTTACATACAACCTAAATGAGAGAAGAATACTTATTAAATAAGCAATTACAATTTTTCTGCAAAAGCAATTATATGTCCGTCAGGATCTGAGAAGTAACAAGCCTTATCACCCCAATCCCTATCAATAATCGGACTTATTAGTTTCGCTCCGTATTTGATAGCATTTTCAAATTCGAATTGAATATCATCCACATACAAATACAATTCACATCTTGGAATTCCATTCCCCTTATCGGGATGTGGTGTATTGTCGGCTAATATTTTGGCAATGCTTTTGTTGGGCATGAGTCCTATTTTACACTGTTCGGATAAATAAAATTCCGTCATACCGGGGACATTTAAATCCGGCGCTTTACGAAATAATTTTTGATAAAAGGCTGCACTTATTTCTTGGTCTTTCACATATAAAATAATTTCAATGAATGTAATGTGTTTACTCATTTTCATGTTTTTTTATAATTTATTATTTCCCTTTCTTTGAATGTTCTATTTCAGTATATCTCCCCATAAAAAAATTTGCCCTAAACAAGAAATGCAGAGAGAACAATATATTCAATAAATCAGTTAACGAATTTATTGTAAAGATTTTAGATTTTCTAATGCTTCCGGAGCATATTGGTGGACATTTTTTACTATGTCACAATTTTCCATTTTTTCACATTCCGCACACGTAATATAGCCATTTGAAATGGCACAATTTCTAATTTTACATTTTTCACAATGGGGAAATCTAATGCCTGTTTCTCTACATCCAACACAATTAATCATAGCAGGAGTAATTCCATTTGCACCATATTGGACTTTCCATTTTTCTGCTACTTGAGCGCGTAACTCATTATTATTGGCAATAGTAGCGATTCTTGCATCGCATGCGGTGCAATTTAATCCACAAGAAGAAATTATTTTTTCCATGTTTATTCTATTTTATGATTTATCTACGTTTAATTTCTCGAAAATTTTAATTTGTAATAGATTTTACGTTCTCTTGCTTTTTCTTCCATTGGCTTAACATTACTCCGGCGACGATGATTAACATCCCAACCAGCTTATTGACAGTCATTTTTTCTTGTAGTAGTAAAAAAGAAACAATGGCTGTAATAACCGGGATTAAATTGGTAAATATACTTGTACGTGTAATGCCGATACGTTTCACGGCAATAGTATAAAAGATAAACGCCAAAGTAGAACAAAACACTGCCAACACCGTCAAAGAACCCCATAATTCTACTTGAGGCGATAGAGCGTGAAATTCAGGGACTACTTCTACACGAATAGGGTCTCCATAAATTAACATCAAGGGTAAAAACATCAATAAGGAAAAAGTATTTTGCACAGAGATAATCCAAACAGGGTGAATGCGTGATGACACTTTCGTTAATACCAGTCCATAACATACTGCCGAGAAAACAGCTAAAAATAAAAGAAGCAAACCAACACTATCTACAACAAACTCCATGTCTTTTCCTAAAATCATAAACACTACCCCAAGAAAAGATAATGCTATCCCTACAATATTTATTTTTAATAATGTAACATGATACACTACAAACATCGTAATAGCCGTAAAGACAGGGATGGTTGAAATAATCAAGGCGGTAATAGTCGGGCTGACACGTTGTAAACCAAATGTTTCTCCTATAAAGTACAAAAAAGGTTCAAAAAAAGCCAATAAAGCAAGGATTTTTAAATCGGCAAGGCGCACCGCGTATTTTCGGTAAAACAATACGGTTAGCAGCCATACAAAAACACAGGAAATAAATAAACGAATGAAAAGAATAGTAAAGGGGTCCATGTATTTAAGCACTATTGTACTAAACACAAACGACATTCCCCAAAAAATCATGGAAAAAAGGATTAATACATATACACCGCTTAAATTAGATATAGTCTTCATACACCAACCTATTATTTTCTTCCAAAATCAGCCGGAATCTCACCCCAGGCTTCTGTTTCCCATTTAAGTATTTGATTGGTATATGTGTTTTTGTTTAACCATTTTTCTGCTCTATCAACAATAGCATAAAGAGCGGCATTGGTAGCATTTAATTCCATTTTCGAATGACTTTTTTTAATTTTCACCCATTTTATAGCTGTCATACTGTCGGAATAGATAGGGACATCGAGTTGATGGCGTTTGCAATACGCCAAGGCATGTACCAGTGCGAGAAATTCCATCAGGTTATTGGTTCCTTCAGGGAAAGGTCCTTTTTTAAAAATAACTTTTTTAGTTTGAACATCTACCCCTTGATATTCGGCATTTTTTGTTTTGCCGCTACAGGCACCGTCGACCGCTATACTGGGAACAATGGGAGCACCATACAAGGCATCCATAATGGTTTGCATGGAACGTACTTTCGGTTTAAGATAGCCGCTGCTACCTTTTGTAAAGGCTTCGTCTGCAGCTTCAAGGGTCGGAAATCCTTTGTATAAAGGAGCCTTAAATCCTTCTACCTGACGTTTGCAAGCATCCCAGGTATCGTAAACTCCGGGGACTTTCCCTTTCCAAACGACATAGAATTTCTTTCCCATTATGTATTTTTTATGAGGTGCAAAAATAACTATTTTTTGCTAAACAACTGCACTGAATGTGTAATTTATTGAAAATACCAAAAAAATAATATCCCTTTTATTTACTTGAGCTTCTTCCCTATTGGTTTTTGTTATATCTTTGCAGCATTAAAATAATAAAAAAAGAAGAAATGAAAAAAGTGTCTGTAATAATAATGAGTATTTTTGTGCTGTTTATAAGCTGTACCTATACTCAAAACGTAAAAAAAGAAGAGATAAAAATTAAAGTAGGTTTTCATTGCCCGAACGGCAAAGCTTTGCTTGAAAAAGAATTAATCAAATTAGATGGAGTGTATGAAGTAAAAGCTGATGTTGAAACCAAAATAGTAAGCATTCTTTACGACAAAAAGAAACAAAACAAAGAAAAACTGGTAGCTGCTATTGAAAAAATCGGTTATACAACCGAATTTACCGAAAAAGGGAAAGAAATCAACAAAGCGTGTTCCCATAATTAGCATATCCTAAAAAGGAACGCTATCTATGTAAAGGGAAAATTATCATAAAAAAAGGGTGTATAATTTGATTTATACACCCTTGATTATTTATATAACTCTTTATTTCTGTATTGTCATTTTCTTAACGATACGTTGTCCTTGGTATTCCATGCTGTAATAGTAAATACCATTCGATAAGTCGGCAGTATTCAGTTCCACATAATGCGTTCCGGAACTTGCTTCTATTTCTTCTTTATACAAGATTTGTCCGTTCACACTCATTACTTTAATACTTACTTTGCCCTCTTGTGGTATCGTATAAGGTATTACCGTCATGGATGTAGCCGGATTCGGGATGTTTTGTCCCAACATCCATTCTGATTCATCCATTATTTCTATTCCAACATCTGATTTTTTAGCACACGTTACTACGGAAGCCGTATTGTTTGTTTGGACTACATCTGTTGGATAGTCTACATAAAAAGATACCGTGTAATTACCGGTGAAATCAGGTACACTATAGAATTTTACACAGGTATGCGTAATTGTTCCTTGTGATAAGACATCATCCAAACTTTCAACAAAACTTTTTATTTGAACACCTAAACTATCGACAAACACATACAACATCGCTCCCTGTGCATATCCTGTCCCTCCATTATAGATTTCAATTGAAGGATATATTTTTGAAAATCCCACTTCACAACTATCTGCTTCGGGAGTGAGTATAGAAGTAATCTCCAAATCTACACTTAAGGGTACATCCACATCATAATATTTTGTATAGAAATTGTTAGTCGTATTACCATCACAGCTTAAATCTATTTGTACTTTCATCTGATAATAGGGCTGTTGTTCTGTAGCATGAGGTACTGTATAGGGTTGTGAAAATGTATATATTATGGTATCCCCTTGATTTAACAAGGTATCAATTGTTTCCGTAAATACGAGTACATTATTCACAATCACACTCATAGGAATTTGATTGATTGGCATATTTCCTATATTTGTAAAGCTTACCGTTGGGAAAACCAAATCTCCTTCTGTTTTCATCCCTATGCTATCCACCCTGAGCATTTCTGCATCAACATTTACAGTTAAAGAAGCACGTGCTGTATCATTTGCTTCATTATCATCGGCAGAGGATAAATAAGCCAAAATATCATAGGTGCCATTTGCACTAAAATCAAAGGTATTGGTAATTTCATACGTTAAGGTAGTATCACCAATAATGGTTCCTGTTAGCAATGGAATCGTAATGGTTGTGTCAACGACTCCACTAATTTCTACATTGATTTGTGAAGGATTGTTTTCAAAACGGAAGTCTTGAGCTGTTTTATTGGTTAAACTAACATTGATAGTTTGATTATTCAATTCACATGCTATCAAGGCATTTTGTTGTGGTACTCCCAAGTCGAGTTCAATATCTTGTTTAGAAATTATAGCAATGCTATCTATGTTTTGATTACCTCCTCCGTAACTACCGGCTTCAAAGGCAATAATAACGCATGAATAAGCAGTATATGGAGATAAGTCTATATCATAGCGTACAAAGGTAGGTGTAGCATAGTTTGCATTGTAGCGCTGTATATGTAATAAGGTCGAATAATTAAACCCACCATCGACAGATATCTTCACTTCCGTATAATCTCTTGCCATCGCATTATTATTGTCGTGTGCATACCAGAATTTCATCTGTGGCATAGCACTTCCTTGCAAATTAAATGGTTGTAACGTTACCTTCGCCATAGAACCACGTCCCGTTTCCGACAGGAATTGTAAACGTCCGCTTCCATGAGAGGGTGAAATCGCAGGATTGATACCTGCTCCCTGTTCAACACTCCATCCAGAAGTACCCGCCATTTGTTGAAATACAAGACCATTAGGAATAGTATCAAAGTTAACGGTATAAGGAATACTGATTTTATCAATAATATATACACTTTGAACGGTATCATCACTTGATAATTGGTCGATGGATAATTCCAACCAAACCTTTATATTATATACTCCACTTAAATTAACAGGGAGAAAGTTTGAAATCACAAACGTATCTTTCATCGTAGCAGACAATGCACCTACACTAATTACCGTATCTGCCTGATAATTTACTATCCCTTGTACATCAACATGCAGTGTCATCGGATTGTTAGTAAAATTAATAGGTATACTACCTTTGTTTGCCATCGCAACAACTATACTTGCATAATCCTGATAACAGAATACTTCATCCGTATTTACCGGTTCTACTACCGCATCAATGCCCATATCATAGCCTTCAAAAACGTAGGTAGAATACGCTCCCATTGGGGTTAAGGTTGTTCTTGCTTCACCCTTTATATCATTGGTAACTCCGGTATATCTGTAACACAACATACCACTATAATCCGATAATTCCAAACTGTTAGCTACATTAATATATATAGGTAGCACATTTACCGAATTCGTATTTTGATACGCTTTCATAGCTGCCAATGTAGTCATTGCCGATCCGATATATCCTAAGTAAGAACCATTCGAATAATAATTGTTATAATCAACCGTACCATAAGCAGGCGTTGCATAGGTTGTAGAAGAGATATAGATAGGATAAGTAGATCCTGTAGCTGCGACAACAATATTATTATTTACCACATTCATCATATATGATGTTGAGGTGGTATACCTATAAATACCATACACCGTACTTGCTGCAGGCCCAACATAAATGGAATTATTAATAATATCCCATCGAGAATTATTATATACATACATCGCATACTTCGTCCCGGCTCCATTAATGATAATTTCATTGTTGGCAAGAAGTCCCGGTCCGTTAGAGCCATAAGAGGTTGAATAATTATGATAATAATACAAACGCATACCGTAACCGGTACTGCTACAATTTACATGAATTTTATTCCCGACCATTAAAGGGATGGTGTGATAATAATAGGTATAAATACCATAATAACCGCCACTGCTAGAACGTGAGGTTATAGTATTATACGAAATACTCGGATAAAAACCATAATAATAGGAATAAATACCATAATAATAGGCATCTGTTATAGTATTACTATCAATGGTAATGGATGCAGAGCCGTTGCTCATTTCTGTAGAACCGGATCCCGGATAATATAAATAGAAGTTGTAATACCCTCCACTGATATTATTCTTGATAAATCGTACATTATGTAAATATTTGCCTGAGCCCGAGCTATTATAATACCGTACTGCCACATTTGAAGAAGAAGTAGTTGTTGGGCTGGCTTTGATGTTACAACCATAGAACAACACATTGTTGCAGGTATTTTTAAATTCTACGCCATAGGTTCCTGCCACCGCATCGAATGTAACAGCTTTAAAATTAATATTACTCATATTGTCCAAGGTTAGAGCCACTCCCCCTATGGATTCAAAAATAACACTGTCGGCATTACCTGTAAAAGAAGTAAATGTAATCGTATTTACAGTACTGCTTCCCGGTACGTTTTGAATAAAGTTTAAATTAGAATAAGTACCATTCATAAATCGCATTACTACCGGTCCATTTATGCCACAATTGTATAATGCTGTCAAAGCTTCGTTCAAATCAGCAAAATTTCCACTTGGTCCTACAACATAAATACCGTTTAACATGTTAGAGCATCCATAAGGATTTGTAGTCATTGTATCATTCCCCGGAAATTCATCCTGTACCCCATTGGGCAAGGTCGTATAAACCTTTACGGCATTTATTCCACTTATCGGCAAAATTGAATCCAATAAAATATCGGTGCTTATCGCTGAGAATGCCAAATTACAATAGTAATTTACCGAATCCATGATTCCGTTTACTACCCAGTGAATACGTACCGAATCCAAATTATTTAAACCCATATTGGTAATCCTTACCTTTAACGCCGTGGGTTGTCCTGTTGTTACACTGCTCCCGGGAGAGACTATCTGTGTCATTTTTACATCATTGTCGTTCGGGTCAAAATCATGATAACACCCAATATTGGTTATGGCTCCTCTTGATTTTTTATCTTTATCGATAGTTACTTTTGAGGTGGTTGCTACTAACATATCCCAACCGTCTGTATGTAATGTAGTATCTAAATCTACATAATTAGGTAACACGCTGATGGAATGCGCATCTTGATTATAACCCGCATTTTGCCAGCCTGCCAACGTACTTGATACCGTCGAATAAACATAATAAATAGTAGGAGCCGTAGGATAATAATTATTGTAATCGTATTCTATATATGTAGAAGCATAATAGGTGGTTGTTGACGTAGGAATATAAATCGGAACAGCATACCCATAACTCTCTACTCTAACATTATTATATTTTATCGTTTGTTTGTAGGAGGTACTGGTAGTATAATTATAAAATCCGTAAGCATAATAAGAAGTACTTGACGTGTAACGACTTCTGACATAAATAGAATTATGATATATATCCAGATTTGAATAGTAATACCCATAAATACCATAACCGGTATAATACGCATCTACAAAGACTTCATTATTGGCAATATATCTGGGAGCATAGGAATTATATGTTGAACTGTAATTTTGATAATAATACATATATATCCCATATCCATACGAAGTACAATAAATATGAATTTGATTTCCAACCATAGAATCTACCGTATGATAATAATACGTATAAATACCATAATAATAACCTGCTGAAGTACGTGAATTTATCGTATTATAAGATATACTCGGATAATAACCGTAATAATAACTGTAAATACCGTAATAGTAGGCTTCGGTCATTATATTGCTATCAATAGTAATCGAACTCATACTGGTGCCACTACCACTACCGGGATAATACAGATACATATTATAATACCCTCCCATAATGTTATTCTTTATGAAGGTAACATCCGTTAATTGATAGCCTGAGCCACTACTTCCGGCATAATATACAGGAGCATACGTGCTGGATGTCGCCCCCGTATATGAATAAATATTACACCCGTAGAAATCTATGTCTGTAGCTCCACTAACAAACTCAACTCCTTTTGTACCTATACTTGATGTTGTTCCTATGGTTAAATTTCTAAATCGTAAGTAGTTTGCCTGTGTTAATAGGAGGGATGTTCCCGATGCATAAATTTGAACACTATCTGCATTTCCAGTATAAGAAGCAAACGTAACCGTATTCGTTGAACTGATACCCGGGATAGAACCTGTTAAGGACAAAGCTTGATTATAAACTCCATTCTTAAGCAGCAAGGTTGTAGGACCGCTAACCCCACAATTCATTAAATGCTCTAAGGCATCATTTAAGGTATGAAAATAAGAATTGGTGTCTCCAACCGTATAACTCCCATTTAAAGCAAATGTACACGCATAAAAATCATACGATAAAGTATCATCATTGCGTGCCGAATCATAGGGGAGAGCATTATCTATCCATACAGTAATATTATTTAATTCATTTGAATCAGGGGTATAATTTCCTAAATTAACCGATAATGGAGTTACTCCTCCTACTAAAGGAAAGCTGTTGTTAACCGGTGTCTGTAACACTCCATTTACCGACCAATTTACGCGACAAGAGGTAATGGTATCAGTACCTACATTGGCAATGGTTGTTACTGCCGGTAAATTTGTGCTCCATGTAATACTACGTGCCGGGGCTAACATACCAACAACCGCTGCCGAACGCATTAATGGCATCCAAGTTATCTTAATATTTGGGCGAATGTCGGTAAGGTTACCGGAAGATCCACTAGGGAAACTCGCATCTGAATACGCATCGGCAGCCATATTTGTTGCTGAAGTATAATAAAATGTATAAGCAGAACCCGGATAAGTGCCCATATTATGATGCCAAAAAATCTGTAAATTAGAACCTGCCGGCAAAATATAAGGAGTCGATAAAGTTATCTCTACCCATCCTTGCACACAACTTAGGGTTCCTGTCCAGACTTGTGTAGCGCCATTCAAAAGTGGGTTAATGTAACCCGTAGTCAAAGACGTAGCACTCGTTGCCTGCATATAACACGTCTGATTTGTCATATTAGCCGATTGAGAATAAGAATATTGGAATGCAATTTTTGTAATTTTTTTAGGTGATGCGGCATTACCTATTTCTGTACTTAAATACAACATGCGATTCCAACTATAACAATAATACATATTTAAGGGGTTACGATAGGTTGTAGAAGTCCCATTCCCTATCTGCACTACCGTTTGTGCTTGAACAGCAGTCAAAGTAAATGTCCCTAAGAACATTATTAGCATTAATTTTCTGATAAAATTTTTCATTTTTTTTATGATTTTTAAGTTATTTTTATATTTAAAAAGTGAAGGTTTCCTTTACGTGAAACCTTCACGTAAGTATTGTTTTATTTTTGTACGGTCATTTTCTTAACTATCTTTTGTCCTACATATTCCATGCTATAGTAATAAATACCGTTTGCCAGATACATCGTATTATAATCGTAGATATGACTTCCTGATTTGGCTTGAATATCTTCCGTATACAACACTTGTCCACTTACACTCATCATTGTAAATCTTACTGTGCCATCTTCAGGAATGCTAAATGGTATGGAAGTCAGAGCCTGCACAGGATTGGGAATGTTTTGTCCTACTGCCCACAAATCTTGATTATTTACCGGAACGCTAACATCGGTTTTTACAC
>JAGOKS010000142.1 GCA_017994425.1 Bacteroidales bacterium
CAATTCCCAAGTTTTGGATGAATTCTCCGCACTTACCAATGCCCGTATTTCCATCGTCTTTTCCGTCGCATTAGTGACTTGGATTTTTGCCACACGTTTGTCCCAAAGTGGAGAAGCATTTACAATCGTACGGTCAATCTTCTTCCGAATCAATTATGATTAACGCTCAGCCACGCTGGGTGACGAAGCGATAGTCCTTTTTTTGTTCTTATATCTTTTGAAAACTCGTAAAAACTTCACTTTCATCGAATAGCTCCCAGCGTTGGCTGAAGCGAATGGTTAGCCGATTAATATATTCTCTCACATTCATCTTTTACGATGCAATCACTGCAAATTGGATTTTTTGGTTTGCACCAATTTCGTCCTATTTCCCAACATGAAAAATCAATGATTCCTGGAAATTCGGGATATAGCTCTCGGGCCTTGTATATAACCATGTCATTATTTGCGTTTTGAGGTACAAAACCCATTCTTTTCATAACACGAATTATATGAACATCGGGAGAAATATCAATTGAATAATAATCGGAAAATGGTATCCTAAATTGACGTGCAAGAATATTTGCTGCCATTGTCGAAATTTTTACTCCGCCTCCTTTAAACTCTAAAAATCTATAGACAACAGATGAACTACTAGGTTTATTATTCCAAATATTCGAAGCATCGCCTTTATACTTATTTCGTATATCTTTTATGGCATAATAGAATATTTCTGCCATTGTATCATTGAATCGATGCAGTTTCTTTCTGTTAAATATATCTGTTAGATTTTCTAAAGGAATTTTTTCAAGGTCTTCAAATTTAAAAGTATTTAGTTCCCTATATATTTCATATGGGATAATCCAAGCTCTTTCAGATTTAATCTGACGATCCATTAAACACGCTAAAACATATGCATGTGGATATAATTCTAGATCATTCAATATGGCATTTGCTTCATCATTATCGACAAAATGTACAATCTGACTTTCAGGGTTTTTAAAACGCTTTCGGGCTATCTTAACGATTAACTTTTCCATATTGTCTTTATATGCCTAACGGTCAAGGCTGAGATACGCGATGAATCAAAGCAGTAAAAACATGAAAATCGAAAACCTTTATAAAATTCAAAATTCTTGAAATCATGCAACTGCCCATCGCGTTGTCTCCAGCCAGTGGTTAGCGGTTAAATATTTTCTCCCAAGTGATTTCATCACCTCGAAAAGATTTACTTTTTTCTAAGATAGCATAATTCATAAAAGGATCCGTTTTTGTAAATCCAACAGTAACTATAAAAGCATTTATTAGTTCTAACTTATTCTCGAGGCATTTTTGACTTAATACAATATTATCTCCTTTAAATTTAGAAGCCACACTTGGATAATTAACTCCGTCAAATAGACCTCTACTTAAATCAAACAAAAGGTCAGTATAAACAACACTTAATTTATAATCATCAGGTGTAATAATAATTTCCTTCGCAAATTCATCTGAAAAAAATTCAAGTAATGCTGTTGTCACATTTATTGTATTATCACTAAGAGGTGGATTTTCTTTAGGTATATTATGAAGTATTTTTTGAGATATATATTTTGATTTTTTCAAATCGTCACGTATGTCTAAAGCATTTTTATTATAGCATAGATTTGAAACTGATAAATTTTGTCCTTTTTTTACTAGCCATTCACCTACTACAATCCATTTTACTATGTATGTATTTTCTGGATTATTAGCATTTCTACATACTTCGTTTAAAGCTAATTCTATATTTGATGCACAATAGAAAAGTGGGTAAAAAGGTTTATTTGCTCTCCCAAAAGTACTGACAGCATTTTTAGGAGGTAACGAAATTTCGGAAATTTTACTATATGGAATACCATTATATGGAAACGTTCTAGCTCTATAAAGTCTAGCTCCTTCAATAATAGTACCTGGAACTATAGGAATATTAAAAAAACAGTCATTTACTCTTTTCTTTAAAATACTATATTCAATTGCTCTTAAGTCCAATTTTTTTAATTCATTAATTTTATCTTTAACATACAATAAACTCGGAAAAGTTTCCTCAAACTGATTCTGATTCATTTTTCATTTATTAGTTATTATACGCTAACATATGTTTATCTTACACTTTTCCACACTTCCGGTTTTTCCACATATAGAAAAAAGTTTCTGCATGTAGAAAAAAATTTGGGAGCTTTGTCTATGGATAAGTATTTTATTTTCTCTATAAACAAAACTTTTACTATACCCAAACTGCTAAACACTTTCTTATTTTAATCATTAATTATCCTATTGTCAAGACCCAGCGATACGACCTCACGATACGGTAACTCCCAATGTCTTGGGTCATAAGGAAATTGTGTCTTGGTTCATAAGGAAATGGAATTTTCGCACCTTTCAAATAAGGATAAATTTTTACGATTTCCTGCCCGCCCTCCTATGTCGGGAGCAGGCGGGTCGGCGGCTTGATCTAACTTTTTTTGCCGCTCTTCCAGTCGTTGTTCCACTTTACCTTCAAATAACTGCTTCTTCCACTTATGGATTAAGTTGGGATTTATTCCATAGCAACGGGCTATCTCACTAATGTCCCGAATGTTCGGGA
>JAGOKS010000143.1 GCA_017994425.1 Bacteroidales bacterium
CCTTCCGTGCGGGGTTCCTGGGCACTGGCCAGGCTTCCTGGCTGGGCTTAGGCTACTCTGGTGCCTTCATGCTCGTTGTGTTATTTATTGGCGTGGTGATTTTCAACTCCGTTGAGCGCACATTCATCGACACGGTGTAAGGTAAGGCTGTCCGTATTCCACAGGGTTCATATAGGATATTTACATGGAAAACGTTGAGTCCCCCAAAATTAGCGTGGTTATGCCAGTTCTAAATGGTGAGAAGTATGTACGTTTAGCTTTTTGCGAAGGTAAGAAGTACGATCTAGTATGTTCCTTCGGTTTTATAGAGCATTTTGAAAATTATACAGATATTTTTGCAAAGCAATTACAATTAGTTAAGGATAATGGTTTGGCATTGATACAATTCCCAAATTTTTACGGAATAGTACAACGATTCTTGCATTATCATCTAGACAGAAACAATTTTTACAATCATATAACACAAGCGATGAATATAAATAATTATTTAAAAATAATTTCGCCTGATTTTACGATTATTTTTACAGGTTATTACGGTAATTTCGAATTTTGGTAAAACCATGAAAAGAATAACAATCGATTAAAAAGGTATATATTGCATAATGTTTATAAAACTAAAAAGTGGTGGAAAAGGATTCCAAATAGTAAATGATGGTCTCCTTATGGAGCCATTATTCTGAAAAAGATAAAGTGACTAGAAAAATAGGAATACTCTATATATGCACGGGGAAATATAAGCTGTTTTGGAAGGGTTTTTTCAGCACGGCAGAAAAGTTTTTCCTTCCATATGATGAATATCAAAAATCATATTTTGTGTTCACAGATGCACAACATATTTCTTATGAGAAATGTCGGAATGTTAACAAAATATATCAAAAACAGCTTCCCTGGCCTTATATCACATTAAACCGTTTTGAAATATTCCAAAAAGCATTACCTCAGATTAAAGAAATGGATTACCTATATTTTTTCAATGCTAATATGTTGTTTGTTCAAGAAGTTGGAGAAAATATCCTACCCGAAGTGGAAAGACCTTTAGTTTTTACATTGCATCCAGGTTTTATTAATAAAGTAAGAAGCAAATACACATATGAAAAAAACCCTAAAAGTCTTGCATATATCCCAGAAAATGCTGGAACACATTACTATATGGGGGGTTTAATTGGTGGAGCAACGGATTACTATTTATGTATGGTGAGAGATCTAAGTAAACGAATAACGGATGATCAACAAAATGGGGTTATTGCAGTGTGGCACGACGAATCCCATCTCAATAAATACGCGGTAGATTATCCTCAATTAATAAAAAAGCTTTCTCCTGAAGAATATGCTTGGCCGCAAGGTTGGGAAACTTTAGAATCGCCAAAAATCTTGATTCTTGATAAGAATAAATATGGAGGACATGATTATCTTCGGAATAACCAAAATTATTTTCAAAATAAATTCCAGAAATTAAAAGCAAAATTAATCAATGCTTACCAAGGAATATTTTCTAAGAGATGATTATCGTAAATTTAATGGGCGGCTTGGGGAACCAAATGTTTCAATATGCATTAGGAAGAAGGCTGGCACAGGACAAAGGTGTAGCACTAAAATTAGATACTCAATGGTTTGGTAAACAAAATTTGCGAAAATTTGAGTTAGATAAATTTAATATTACATTCAAAATTGCATCAGAAGAAGAAATATATAGCACCAGGCATTTCTTCCGAAATAGAATAATTAGAAAAGTTTATTCAATTTATCAAAATCAACTCCCTTATTTTAAACGGAGTTTTATTAACGAACCTAATTTTGGCTTTTTTGATCATCATATTCTAGAAGTTCCCAAAAATTGTTACCTCACAGGTTATTGGCAAAGTGAAAAGTACTTCTCTTCAATGGAAGATACGATTCGAAAAGAATTTACTTTAAAAGAGATAGCAGATTCAAATTTCATAGAATTAAGCAAAGAAATGCAAAATATAAATTCAGTCAGCTTGCATGTTCGCCGTGGTGATTATGTCACAAACCCCCAAACAAACAAATTTCATGGGGTATTAAGTACGGATTATTACAAATTGGCAGTAAAACTAATACAAAACAAAATAGATACACCCCATTTTTATGTGTTTTCCGATGATCTTGAATGGGTAAAAGAAAGATTGAATTTTGTTACACCATGTACCTATATTGAAGGCAAAAAGGAAGGACGTGATTGTGAAGAAATGTGGTTGATGAGTCAATGCAAGCATCACATTATCGCCAATAGCTCTTTCAGTTGGTGGGGAGCCTGGCTTGGGAATAAACCAGATAAAATTGTTATTTCCCCGAACCAATGGTTTGCGGATAAAAATTACAAAGTACCTGATTTGATACCAGAGAAATGGATCAGAATTTGAAATGAGTCGGGAAACTCCAGTAATTAGCGTGGTTATGCCCGTTTATAATGGTGAGCGCTTTTTGCGCGAAGCCATCGATAGCATTCTCAATCAAACTTACAAAGATTTTGAATTCATTATCATTGATGATGGCTCTACCGATCAGACCTCTGCTATTCTAGATACTTATCAGGATCCCAGAATTGTACGTCTCACTCACCCCA
>JAGOKS010000068.1 GCA_017994425.1 Bacteroidales bacterium
AAGGTCTTGATAACAAGATGAAAAAAAGAATATTAAAATGATTCCCCATACATATAAGGAAAACCTAAAGACATTAATTTTCATAGAGCAATTTGTTTTAAATTATTTGCAAAAATATATTTTATTTTAATATAAAAGTTAAAATGATTTTTTTTCTCCTAATTATATTAATGAAAAAACAAATAAAAGTAAGCATTAATTTTTCCTAAATATGCATTTAAGAAAGGCGTATGCTTCTGTGAAAAGGTATATGCTTTTATGGATTCTTTTAAATCCTGATTTTCGGATATAATGGTTTCTCTAAATAATTTACCCAAATTTGTTTGTGTGTCATTTAAAGGATGGTTGTGAGAAGTTGCTAATAGTATAATTTCTATTGCTTTTTGAAAATCTTTCTGCTTGCTATAGTATTCGCAGGATGCCTTATAGTAATTGGTGTTGTTTGTTTCCGACAAGAATTCCATCCAGGATTTACAAACTAATCCATACGTGTCAAGCTTGTGTTTAGTAAAATAGTCATACGATTGTTCGTATAAAAGGAAACCCTCTTCATATAATCCAACAGATAATTTATCCATTGCTTGTTGGTATAATTTCTGAAAATGAGCGGGTTTTGCAATGTATGCTTGTAAGTTATCCATGCTATCTTGATACTGATCGTTGGCACATTGAATGTTGATGGGTGAATATTCCTCCAATTCTTTTTGTGCTTGCACAAAATTTCTTTCATCTATGTATATCAACGCATTTTCATAATGTTCTTTTCGATTTCTTTCTATATAGTGACAGCCTCTTGTTTGCAATAAGTCTTTTGATTCTTGGTATTTAACCAAAATACTTGAATCATTATCGATAGATAGGGTGGTGATGGTTTTACTCAGTTGCTGATACAATGGATAGGCTTTTTTAAACTCATTTCCCCATGCAAAGGTATTAACACGTGATAAGCCACCCAAAACTAGGGGTATGCATTTATTTTCAATGATACTTTTCCATGCGATGCAGGTGTCAAAAAGATGGTTTTGTTGCCATTGATAGGCTGTTAAACAGCTATCAAGAAAATCATAACCCATGCTTTGTGGTTCAGTTACGTTGAGGTATTGACATAGTTTGTTGTATCTTTGTTGCGGGAGTTGTTGCTGAATGTCTTCTTTTGCTTCCGGTAGCTCAGCAATAGCAATCGGGCTGCTTTGAATATACTTTTTGTGCTGTTGGTAGAAATCTTCGGTCTCTTTTATTTTATCGTTTATTTCTTTTGTTTTTTTAGTGGTTTTCAAACGTTCAATTTCAGCGTTTTTTTCAATATAGAGTTGAGTATAGCAATAGGAATACAATTCATCAAAAACGGATTGAGGATAATCGAAGTTACTACTATCTAACACATTTTGAAAATCGCTGACTTCTGTCAATACGGTTGTATATTGTTTTTTTGATAATTTCTTTTGGCATGATTTAGAAAAGCTGTTCCAAAGTAGTTGCCTCAGATCATGATAGCTTGTGTAGTTTTCCAAACTGTCCTGATTTTTTTGCATTATGGTCCGTAATCCTTGGGTGTAATTGATAGACAGAGCAAAACGTTCGTTACGTATCGCTTGCCGAATGACATCAAAATAGGCATTGTAAATACCTTGTTTAGCTTCTTCTTGCAAGAGTTTATATTTTGAATCGCAGAAATTCACGGGCATTTGGCTGCAGAAATTTTCAAGGGTGTCTAAAGTTTTAAGTGCTGAATAATAATCATTTTTCTTAATATCTTCTTCGGCAGTAAGCAATAGGATCTGATATAAGTTGTTGGCGACACTATGGTTATCTATTGTTTGAGAAGTGTCTTTGTATAAATTGGAAAGTAATCCGATGGGTTTTGTGTAATTCTTTTGAAGGATATAATAATTTGATAAAGCTAAACAGCTTTGACAATGTGTGGGGTTATAATCGAGCGATCGTTGGTAATAATAAACCGCTTTTTCGTAATTTTCTTGTTGTTCGCATTCTTTGCCTTTGCGGTAAAGCATCTCATCCATTTCGGGTAAAGTAGATGTTAGATAATTTTTTATGGTCTTGATGCGGTTAAAAAGTTTGGATACTTTTGTTAGATAATTTGTATTATCGACCTTGGAAAGGGCAAGTAAGTTCTCAAATTGATTGGAAATATATACTGTAGCTTCGTTTTCAATATCATCCAGGTTAAATTTATAAATAGGCAACAAATCTACATTGGAGAGGTTTATTTTGTCTAATGCTTTTTGCCATTGGTAAAAAAGGCTGTCGTTTTGATGGTAGGCATCGATTTTTGCAATGCGTGAAACTATGTTAGCTTCCAGATGCTCATCGAAATAAAACTGCAGATATTCTATTTTATGGCTCCATTCAAGGGAATCATCTATATATTGAATGAGCGTATCGCATATTATTTTGTTTTCAGGAATTAGTTTATTCTGAATTTGCATAGCAAGGATGCTCTTACCATTGATAAAAAGGTTTCCATTCACGAAAATACGTTTGGGATAAAATAAATCACCTAATGTTAAGAGTTTATAATAGATGTTTCCGCTAACACTGTCTTCGCGGATAGATATATTGACGGAATATTGATTTTCTAATTCTTGATATACTTTTATTTCCAAAGTGTAAAAAACGGAAATGTGTGCATTCGGGTCAGTGGTAAAGTGACTGAAAATAGTTTTGTAATCCTGATTGGAGGCTCTTATTTGTTGTGTGTGTGGGATGGTAACATAGTATGCCATCGATTGACTTTGTCCGAAGATATTTGAACTTAAATAAATAATAAATAGTATGAGGAATAAATAGGTACGTGTCATGAATCTTTATTTCGGTAGTTCCATTTTGTGTTTCCAACGTTTATGACTCCATAACCAATATGCCGGTTCATTGAGAATGTCTCGTTCGAGGAGTTGAACATAAGAATGTATAATGTCTCCGTAAGCTGATTCTTGCGGATTGTCGGTAATTAACTCTAATTCTACTTCGTAATATCCTCTTTTAATTTTTTTAACCACATAATATATTACCGGATAATTGTATTTACGGGCAAAATATTCTCCTCCATAAATCATGTCAGAGGGCTGGTTAAGAAAAGGAATTACGAATGGATTCTTCGTATTGCCCGGGGCTTGGTCACACAGCATCATATAAATGGTAAGTTTTTGTTGTTCGTCGTATTGTTTAAATGCTTCGCGAATGTTTTTTGCAAATATTACTTCTGTTCCATAACGGGTACGAAATATATTAATGGTTTTTTCAAATGACTTGTTAGAGTTTTCCTTTCCTACTCCTACACCATGGTGTTTAAATTGCATAGCTAAGGATAATACCATCCATTCCCAGTTGTTATAATGACTCGATAATAAAATAACACTCTTGCCTGCACTATAATATTGATTTACCAATTCAGGATTTTTACAAGTATAACGCTTCATAATATTACTTCGGGAGATACTTAACATCTTAATACCTTCAACAAAAAGATGACAAAGATGGGTGTAGTATTCCTTTTCTATTTTGGATAAATACGCTTGATTTGCATTGGGAAAAGCATTTTTTAAGTTGGCACGTACGACTTTTAATCTATACGAAAAAAGAGTATAAAGAAAAAAGCGTATTAATTTCCCAATTGCGTACAATACGTTCATCGGCAATAGAGATAGTGGATATAATAAAATGTAAATAAATATTTTAGTTAACATTTTCTTGCTTTTTCTACTAATTCTTTTACCAATTGCGGGACGCCTATCCCGGCTTTTTCTGCGATACGAATGATATTTTTGCCATTGGTATGGGTATCGTTTGCTTTTGGGTCAATATAATAAACGGGAGTGTTTGGTTTAGCAGCATACATCAATCCGGCAGCGGGATATACTGCCATGGAAGTCCCTATAATCAGCAGTATGTCGGCTTGTTCTACCATTTCGACTGCTTTTTCTATCATGGGAACGGCTTCCCCGAACCAAACGATATGCGGACGCATTTGTTTTCCCCAAGGACAGAGATCTCCATTTTTTATTTCGTTTTCAGTAGGGTCAATATTTACAATGTAATCAGGATTCACTTGGCTTCGTTTTTTTCGTAACTCACCATGTAAATGTAAAACTTGGGAAGAACCGGCTCGTTCGTGGAGGTCATCAACATTTTGTGTAATAATTTGTACCTCATAACAAGCTTCCAAACATAGCAGATGTTTATGTCCTTCGTTGGGAGAAGCTTTTATTAATTGCTGTAAACGTTCATTGTAAAAACGCAGTACTAAATTCGGGTCTTTTTCCCAGGCTTCGGGGGTGGCGACATCTTCAATGCGGTAATTTTCCCACAAGCCATCGGCATCGCGAAAGGTCTTAATGCCGCTTTCGGCACTGATGCCGGCTCCGGTGAGAACAACTACTTTTTGCATGCTTAGATTATATTTAAATAAACAATAAAGTAAAGAATGGCAAAAATAAAAGTGGTGAGTAAAATGCCTCTGCCGGTACGATCGTATTTAAGCTTGACCAAATAGTATCTAATTGTAAATAAGTTAGGAAATACCGATACCAAGATAAGGGTAGGTAGTTTTATTAAATAATCTTTTCCTTCGGGAGCAAAGAATGTGGATAACAAAAAAAGAATTCCAAATAAAATGCCGGGAAAAAGTATCCCGATGATAATCCCTAAGCCCATACTGTCTCTGCGAAGTTTTTCCATGTTTTTATTTTTTTAAAGTGAAAAATTCCATGTTTTTAAGGTGTTGATATAGTGATATGCCGTTAAATCCGGCTGTATGGGTTGAATGGAAACATAGTTGTTTTTTAATGCCCATTCATCACTGTCTTCTCCTTTATCGTTGTCAACAAGAAAACCGCTTAACCAATAATAGGGTTTGCCGATAGGGTCAATGCGTTCCTCAAATTCTTCATGCCAATGATTTAATGATTGGCGGGTTATGCGAAATCCTTTTATATCTTTTAATGGAACATTAGGGATGTTGACATTCAAACAAATGTTCCCGGGTAATTTGTTTTTCAAAGCGGTTTGAATAACTTTATGGGCTATTTCCCTGGAGGCATTGAAATTTGAATCGTTAGTATAATCTATCAACGAAAAGCCTATGGAAGGAATATTGTTGATGCACCCTTCAATGACGGTAGCCATGGTTCCTGAATAGAACACGCTCGATGACGAATTGGAGCCGTGATTAATACCTGCGATTATCAAATCTATTTTTTGGTCTTTCAGTAAGATGCATTGTGCTAGTTTAACAGCATCAACCGGTGTGTTGGTAGCTTTATAAATTTCGAAGTCTTTTTCTGCATGTATTTGCCGTAAGCGTAAAGGTGAGCTGAAGGTAATAGCATGACTCTTTCCCGATTGGGCACTTCCGGGTGCTACAACAATCACCCGTCCGAAATTACGTGCCACATCTGCCAATGCACGTAAACCTTGTGCATCTACTCCATCATCGTTGGTTACCAAAATCAATGGCTTCTTATTTTCCTCTGTGTGCTTTTTCCCTTTTATGTTGCTCATTCTCTTTATGCTATTATAAATAGTATCCTTATATGTATTAATTACAAAAGTACAATTTTTTTTAATGGGAAATGAAGGGATACACTTATGGATTAATAATAAAACAGAGGATTTATCTAATTGAATAATCCTCTGTTTGAATTTATAATTACTTTGGTTACAATCTTTGCAATTTAACGGTAAAGTGTCGCATTATTTCTGCTTCCCATGTAATTTTCACTCCGCGGGTAATTGTTTCGCGGCGGTCGAAGACATTTTTCAGGGCTACAGCGATAACGTCCATGTGGTTATTGGTGTAAACGCGTCTTGGGATTGCTAAACGCAATAAATCCAAACCGCCAAAACGGTTTTCACGGGTAACAGGGTCGCGGTCGGCTAAGAGATATCCGATTTCTACACCACGTATGCCTGCTTCGAGATATAATTCGATGGTAAGGGTCTGAGCCGGAAATTCTTCTTTGGGAACATGTGTCAGCACTTTGGGAGCATCTACGAAAATTGCATGTCCGCCGGCAGGTCGTTGATAAGGGATGCCGAATTCGTCCAAACGTTGAGCTAAATACTCCACTTGTTTAATGCGGGTTTCGAGCATGTCAAACTCGGTATTTTCGTCTAATCCTATAGCTAAAGCATTCATATCTCTTCCGCTCATGCCACCGTAGGTGATATATCCTTCGTAAACAATTCCAAATACTTTTGCACAATCGTACCATTCTTGAAAACGGGTAGCTATAAAACCTCCCATGTTTACGAGAGCATCTTTTTTAGCACTCATGGTCATGCCGTCGGCATAGGTAAACATCTCCTTACAAATTTCTTTGATGCTTTTATTTTGGTATCCTTTTTCTCTTATTTTTATAAAATAGGCATTTTCTGCAAAGCGGGCGGAATCGAAAAGTACCGGTTTTTTGTATTTGTTGGCAATTTTTCGCACCTCGCGTAAATTTTCCATAGAAACAGGCTGCCCGCCGGCAGTATTATTAGTAATGGTAACAATTACAAAAGGTATTTTGTCGTGATATTCGGCTAAGCATTTTTCTAATTTCACCGGGTCCACATTTCCTTTGAAAGGCACTTCGAGTTGTGTATCTTTGGCTTCATCGATAGTACAATCAATAGCAAAGGCTTTGCGCGATTCGATGTGACCTTTTGTAGTGTCGAAGTGTGAGTTGCCGGGGATAAAATCGCCGGCTTTTATTAAACAGGAAAACAATACGTTTTCGGCAGCCCGCCCTTGATGGGTGGGTAACACATAGTCAAACCCTGTGATTTTTGTAATCATATCTTTCATTTTCAAGAAAGAAGTTGCACCGGCATAACTTTCATCGCCTGTCATAATGCCTGCCCATTGACGATCGCTCATGGCTCCCGTTCCGGAATCGGTGAGTAAATCGATATAAACTTGTTCTGCTTTTAATTGAAATACATTATAGTTGGCTTCCTTAATCCATTTTTCACGTTCACTGCGTGTGCTTTTACGGATAGGCTCTACCATTTTTATTTTCCAAGATTCTGCAAAAGGTAATTCCATATGTATATAGTTTTATTATGTTAAAAAGTTGATTTTAGTAAGTATAATTTTTAAATTAGTTAAAAAAAAACGGATCTTTTCTTTTAATGTTAAGATAAATAGGAAGGAAGTGCGATGTTTTATGTGTCATTTTCATTAATTTTTATCAGATGCAAAAATATATTTTTTTCTTATTAAAAATCCTTTTTTGAAAAAAAAATGTGTGAAATCAGATATTTTTATTTATTTGTAAACATAGCACTTTCGATGTATTCACATAAAATGTGTCCGATTAAAATATGCGATTCTTGAATGCGAGGGGTATCGGATGAGGGAACATTAATAAGTGTATTGCTGATTTCTTTAAGTTTACCACCGGTTGCACCGGTCATAGCAATAGTAAGAATACCTTTATTTTTTGCGGATAGAAAAGCATTTATAATACTTTCGGAATTTCCCGAAGTAGACAATCCGATAAGGATATCTCCTTTTTTTCCGTTACCTTCCAATAAACGGGAAAAGATATGGTTGTATCCGTAATCATTTCCAACGGCAGTAAGATAGGATGTATTGCAATGTAAGGCCTCGGCTCGGAGGGGAGGTCTGTCAAAATAAAAACGACCCGATAGTTCGGCAGCCAGGTGTTGGGCATCGGCAGCACTGCCTCCGTTGCCACAAAAGAAAATACATCCTCCTGACTGTAATGATTGCACACACATATCAACGCTGTCGGTAATACGTTTTAAAAGAAGGGTGTCGCAAAGCAATTTTTCTTTAACTTCTATACTTTCCTTTATTTTTTGTTGAAGGTTCATCATTTTAGTGTTATTTTTTCGTACAAGGATTGGATTTTGGTAGTTAGTTTATCCCAAGAATATTTATCTTTTTCTTTGATAACGTTGGCTTCAAAGTTTTGTTGTCGTTGGTTTTCATAAAAATCAACCAAAGCATCGGCAATTTCCTTTGCATCGGGAGCGACAGCATAACCGATGATGCCATGAGGTACAATTTCAGCTAAGCCCCCTACTTTTGTTACAAGCATGGCTTTTTCAAAATGAAATCCAATTTGCGTAACCCCACTTTGTGTAGCCGTTTTATAGGGTTGTGTTATGATATCGCAAGCCGAAAAATAAGCATTTACCAAAGAATTGGGGATAAAATTGGTATGTAATTCCACCAAGGGTTCCAAGTGTAATTTTTTAATTTTTTCCAAGTATAGATTTTCATCTTCATAAAATTCACCGGCTACAATTAATTTGGTGTTAAAAGCACGTAATCGTTTATCGGCAAAGGCGTCTAATAAAATATCCAAGCCTTTATAGGGACGAATGAATCCGAAAAAAAGCAAGTATCTATATTCGTTACTCAATCCCAATGTTTGCAATGCAGATTCTCTGCTAATTTTTTCTCCGTAGTGGTCATAAATCGGATGTGGAGAAAACGTCTTTGGCTTATGATGTTTATCAAATATATCAATGTCGCTAATAACCGATTCGGAAAGAGAAATAAAAGCGTCCATTTTATTCACAAAATAAGGAGGAAGTATGTTATCTAAAAACGTTGGTTCGTGTGGAATCATGTTGTGTACTAGAGCGATACATTTTGTTTTTTTATTTTTACGAATATATGCGGCTAGATTTCCGAAACAGGGAGCCATAAACGACATCCAATAACAAAACATCACTATATCAGGATTTTTCTTTTCTATTTCTTTACCAATGCTTCTCCAGTTGAAAGGGTTTATGGAATTAATTTTACGGAAAATAGTTAAATTATCGGGTGTAGGGTCCTTGGTGAATTGTGTTTTTCCGGGGAATAAAAAGGATGGATACTGTAATGTAAATGTATATATTTCCACTTCTTTACCTTCTTTAACATATTCCGATGCAAGTCGTTCGTTAAAGGTAGCTAAGCCTCCACGATAAGGATGTGCCGTTCCGATAATTATTATTTTCATTGTATTAATATTTTCGTGTAAACGGATATTTTAATATAATGTTAACATGTGCCCATAAAGTGGCGAAAAGTCCGAAGTGTTTTTTCATAATCAGGTAACGTTCTTTCCAAGCTTGTTTACGGTGAATACTGGATGTTCCGGCAATCATAAAATCCGACAAATAATCATCTATATACGTATTTTGTTGAGAGGAAGACACTACACGAATTACCCAATCATAATCGGAAGCAATTCTATAGCGTAAATCATAGAAAGAAGCTATGTCTTTTTTTACCAATATGGATTGATGACAAACAACCAATCCCTTGAGTAAACTTTTTTTAGTTAACTGTTTTGGTGCAATTTTATGGCGTTCTCCCAAAGGATTATCGTTAGAGTCTATCATTAATGATTGTCCATAAACAATATCACAATTAGATTGTTTTTGAATGATTTGGTTTATGTAAGAGAGAGTAGTGGGGTTATGAATTTTATCGCCTGCATTGATAAACCAGATATATTTACCTTTTGCCATAGCGATGCCTTTGTTCATGGCATCATACAAGCCTTTGTCAGGTTCGCTTATCCAATGGAAATTATCAGGTGTCAGTCCAAAATCTCCTGAAGCAATTTTTTGTTCTGTTTTACGAATAATATCAGTAGTGCCATCGTTGGAGTTCCCATCAATGATGAGGTATTCAAAATCAGGATATGTCTGATTAAGAATACTGAGTATTGTTTTTTCCAGGTAGTTCTCAGCATTAAAGGTAATGGTTATAATTGAAAAGCAGAGGTTCATTTTTTTAGATAATGTTTGAGATACCATTCATAAACACATGCAATACCGGCTTTTAAAGTAGTTTGATGTTTCCATCCGCTTTGATGTAGTCGGTCAACATTTAAGAGTTTACGAGGAGTGCCATCGGGTTTGCTTGTATCATATACAATATTTCCTTTGTAGCCGATTACTTCTTTGATGATTAATGCCAATTCATGGATGCTTAAATCTTCTCCTGTTCCTATGTTGATGTGGATTTCATCGGAGTAGTGATTCATAAGATGTACCAAAGCATCGGCGAGGTCGTCGACATACAGGAATTCACGTAATGCGTTACCGCTGCCCCATAAAACGACTTCAGTTTTATTTTCTATTTTGGCTTCGTGAAATTTACGTATCAAAGCGGGTAAAACATGGGAAGTGTTTAGATCGAAATTATCATTAATACCGTATAAATTGGTAGGCATAGCGGATATAAAATCGCATCCGTATTGACGGCGGTAGAACTTACACATTTCCAAGCCGGCAATTTTTGCAATAGCATATGCTTCGTTAGTAGGTTCCAGTGCTCCTGTCAATAAGTATTCTTCTTTAATGGGTTGTTGAGCCATTTTGGGATAAATGCATGAACTGCCAAGAAATAACAATTTCTTTACTTTATTTTCATAAGCTGCATGAATGATATTGGATTCTATCATTAAGTTATCATAAATAAATTCCGCAGGGTAGGTGTTGTTAGCATGAATTCCACCTACTTTGGCTGCTGCTAAAAAAACATATTCCGGTTTATCTAGTTTAAAAAAATTATTTACAGCATCTTGATTGCGTAAGTCCAATTCATTCAATTCACGTGTAATAATATTTTCAAATCCGTTGTGGTTTAAACATCGCATAATAGCCGAGCCTACCAATCCGGTATGACCTGCTACGTAAATTTTATCGTGTAATTCCATAAATAATAGTATTTAAGAAAATTATCTGGTCTTTGAAGTATAATGTTTTACAAATTCCAAATCGCTTTTAACCATTAATTTAACTAATTCTTTAAAGGAAGTTTTTGTAGGGTTCCATCCTAACAAATTTTTAGCTTTACTTGGGTCGCCGAGTAATTGTTCTACTTCCGTCGGGCGATAATATTTCGGATCAACTTCTACAAGGATGTTGCCGGTTTTACAATCGATACCTTTTTCAATAGCGTCATTCCCTTCCCAACGCAATTCAATGCCGACTTCTGAAAAAGCGAGGGTACAGAATTCACGTACGGAATGCATTTCGCCGGTAGCAATAACAAAATCTTCGGCTTGGGGATGTTGAAGAATTAACCACATACATTCAACATAATCGCGGGCGTAGCCCCAGTCACGCAGGGCATTTAAATTTCCCAGATAAAGTTTCTTCTGCATGCCGAATGCAATACGCGCAGCAGCCAACGTTATTTTTCGGGTAACAAAGGTTTCGCCGCGACGTTCGCTTTCATGATTAAATAGAATTCCATTGGCAGCAAACAAATCATAGGCTTCTCGATAATTTTTTGTAATCCAAAAGCCGTATAATTTAGCAACACCGTAAGGAGAACGCGGATAAAAAGGCGTATTCTCCGTTTGAGGAATTTCCTGTACCTTACCGTATAATTCGGAAGTAGAGGCTTGATAGATTTTTGTTT
>JAGOKS010000144.1 GCA_017994425.1 Bacteroidales bacterium
GTAAATTTTTTTTACCACAGAGGGCATGGAGAGGCACAGAGGTTATTCATTCCAAGCCTTCAATAATGCGAATCTCTTTTATCTCTTCCTTCATTTTCTCTAAATTTACCCTTACCGGATGCTCCTTGTCATTCAAGCGGTCAAACACTTTTTTACAAATCTTCATTTTTTGTTCATCACTCATTCCATCGGTAAACTCCGGTAACTCTCCCAAATGCTTTATGATTTCACGGTTGTGTTTTTTAAGCAAAGCAGGGAAATACAACTCGTACACCATACCGTCTATGATTTGCTCAAAGTAGTGATATATGAGACGAGATTTATTTTTATTAAATATCTCTTGTTTAAGATACAAAACATATTGAACAAGATATTCTAAATTATTTAAAGCAATTGATTTATTCTTAATATCTGGTATTCTTAAATTATTAACCTCATAGCAGTTAACGTTGCTATTGGTACTTGATTTCCTAAAAATCCAATTTGTGAGGGTTGAATTGAAAATACCCAAAAGGCTTTTTATTGAGATTACGTTGTTTTCCGCTTTAGGAATAATATAATTACAAGAATTAGCGCAGTATACGTTTTGAGGTATTAATGTACTAATTATTCTAATCTTATCATTTGCTCCAGAAATGCCTTGCAAAGCAATTCTAATTATATTATGATGCTGTGATTTTTTACTTTTAGAATAATCTTTTAAATATTTGGTCTCATCAACATATTCAATAATCCCTTGGCTTGGAGTTGAAGTTGTGAAGTATCTCTGGATTTGAGCACCTTTAACAATTAATGGGTTAAAGGGATTATTTATCATGTATTTTTTATGAAAGGTCATATTAAGCTCACCTTCAAGACAATCAAAATAATCAGAATATTTTATCACGTTTTGATAATAATCATGATAAATTTTTTTCTCTTGTGTTCTCAGGTTAAGGATTATTAATTGTTTTGGGTCGAAAAGTGTGATTTCTTCAATCGAAAACTTTGTCAAATGTCCGTTTAGCATAGTTTTATCATCCCAAAATCTAACAACAAATTCATAATCATTTCCATTAATTTCATGTTTTTTCGAGAGTAAAATGCAAACGCTCATTTTAACACTTTCGAACACTCTTTTTTGGGGATTATCTCTTTCTGGGAAAGAGTCTATTGATATAATTCTTTCATTCTTGAAATAGAACTCTCTTAAGTTTCGTGATGAATTATCAGCAAGAAATGAATTTTGAAAAATCTGGCAATTAATACCGTTATCTTTAAGAAGTTCATGTGTTTTAGCCAAGAATAGCTCAAAAGCATTTATTTTTCCCCCCTTACATTTTTGGAATATTTCAATGTTTAAGATATCTTCAATTTCTTCCTTTTTACTTCCTTGATATACATCATAAGGTGGATTTCCAATCACAATATCAAATCCTCCATTCCCACTCATTAAATAAGGGTTCAGCACTTCCGGAAAATCTAGTTTCCAGTCGAAATGGTTAAAAGTTACATCGGAGTTTTTAAGAAGTGTTTTCAGTTTAATAATCAGATTGTCAAATCCCTTAATTTGTAATTCACGTTCGGCGTTGTGTTTTATATCTGCAGCCGTTGGCATAAAGCCGCCTTTTTGTACGGTTTTACCAATGTAAAGTTCTTTATTAAAGGAAAGTTGATTGATGAGCAATTCAATTTTTAGGTTGCGGATTTCAGCCTGTAGTTTTTTCTTATTCTTGATGTTGGGGTTAAAGTATTTCTTTTGCTTGTCTGCAACTTCAACCAATAAACGCTGTACATTTTTCACATATTCATCTGCTTTACCTACGCTGCTTTTACGTTTCCAGTCAATTTCCACAATCTCGCCATCAAATTTACTTATCAGACTGTCGCCCACCACAATTTTATAATCGAGGTTTGGTAAAGGTTTTGGCTTTTCCTCGTCAACAACCAAACTGAGCCAAAAGCGAAGACGTGCAATATCCACAGCGCCCTTTTCAATATCCACCCCGTAAATTGAGTTTTGGATAATGTTCAGCTTGGTTTCGGCAGGTTTCCATTCTTTACCTGTTTCGTAAGCAATGAGTTCTTTTATGCTGAAAATTTCCTGTAGTAAGCCCATAGGAAATGCACCTGAACCGATTGCCGGGTCGCATATTTTTACATTGTCAAGGGCTTTTTCAAGTTCAGCAATTTCAGGTTTAAGAACATCGGCAACTACTTTGTTTTTCAGCAAATGATTTACTGCTTCCCGTTCTGCAACTTCATCTTTAATCTGCAAGGTGGTGCACAGGTATTCCGTTAAACTTTCCTGACACATGTAATGCACAATTTCCTTCGGAGTATAAAAAGCTCCTTTGTCTTTGTTATCTTCAAGAAGATTCTCAAAAATATGACCTAACATTTCCGGGTCAACGGCTACGGTATGGTCATCGGGGCTGTCTTCGTAAACGGTAAAATTAAAGGCATCTAAAAAGTCGAGAAAACCACGGGCATAGCCATTGTTTTTTGCAGTAAGAATAGCATCTTCAAAATCGGGGTTGTGGAAAAGCGTTG
>JAGOKS010000069.1 GCA_017994425.1 Bacteroidales bacterium
CGAGAGTCATTTAAATATTTAATTAAATTATATATTCCGGCTGATAAACTATATACATTTTTGTGCAAAAAAATTACTTTCTCTTTATCAGCATAATTTAAATCCTCACAAAGATATAACATGCTGTTAACTTCACCACAACTTGCTTTTGCACAATGCAAATAGCGAATAAATAGTTTATCTGATCCAGCATCAAATCCCTCTGCGATATTATTCATTATTGATAATGCTGCACGCTGTAATTGATCTCTAAAACTAAAATCTTTATTTTTTTGTAACATTTTGTATATTTCACATACAAACACTCTGGATTCTTTCCAAATTCTTAATTCTTCGTACTTTTGCATAATTTATTAATTTATTTTTTTGTTTCATATCTGTAAATTGCCTTCTCGGGACTCGGGACTCGGGACTTAATTTTATTTATTTTTAGACTTTCTCATAAAACGTATCTCCATCGTCTTTATTATACCATTCGTTAATCCAGAATTGGGTATAGAGTTCTTCTTCTCCTATGTTGGTAATGTTGTGGGTATGCCATACAGGCATGTCGACATAGGCGGGTTGCTTGCCGTCGAGGTAGAAGTTCATCACCTCGCTGCTGCCTATTTTACGGAGTTGTATGCGAGCCTTTCCTTTGATAACGGTAAAGCGTTCTATTTTACGGGTGTGGAAGTGGTTCCCACGAGTAACACCCGGCAGTGTAGTGGAAAACGACGATTGTCCGCCGGTGCCAAAGCGTATGGTCTCGACAAAAGAACCACGTTCATCGACAAACTGCTCCAACAGATGAGGGTTCACAGCGGCAGGGTCTATATAGGCATGGAAAGTGTAAAACAAATGCTTCTCGTTATCATCTTTCAAATCGGGGATATAGCCCTTGTCAAGATAAAGAGTCTTATAGGTTTCAAGCAAGTGTAAGATATGACTTACCTGCTCGTCCATATCGTGAGGGAGTGTGAAAGAGCGGATGAGGCAAGCCTCCGTATGTTTGCTTTCTATCAGTTCCAGGATGTGTCGTACCAAAGAACCTACATAAATCAATTTAACCTTACTATCATCAATCAGCTGCGGTATTTCTCCGTGGGTAAGTTTGTAACAGAAAGTGGCGATGAAAGAGTTATAATTGGGCATGCCGAAAGGACCGAAGACATTGGGAATAATCATGCCGCTAAAAGGGGCCTGGTATTTCATTGCCCAGGCTTCGAAAAGGAGTCTTCCCTCTTTCTTGCTGTTACCGTAAGGGTTGTCGCGTTCTTCTTGGGTGGAAGAGGAAAACAGGACATGGGGTCTTACCGCTTCCTTTTCCATGGCATCGATAAGCTGCTGCACCAATCGGAGGTTGGTATCATAGATAACTTTCGGATCGGGATGTCGGTTCATTCCGGCGAGGTGTACAATGACATCGCAGCGGCGTACAAAGTTTCGTAAGCGGGTATCGTCTTCAAAAAAAGCATCTTCAAAAGGGATGCGTTCGTAACGCTCCGGTGTTAAGCCGAGGGTGTTGAACAAATGTGTCCCTACAAAGCCGGCTTGTCCGGTGATGCCTACTCTTATTTTGCCTTTCGCTTGCATATCGTATCCTGTCTATTAATATAAATGTATAAAATCTTGCTATACGTTTAACTTCTTCAAAAGGGCTATCATGCCTTCCACATCCAACTGACTGGTGTTGTGGGAGTGATAGTCTTCGATGACAGAGATTTTTTCTTGTCCTTCGATGAAGTATTTATCGTAATTGAGGTCGCGGGTATCGCAGGGGATGCGGTAGTAATTGTCGATATCTTCGGCACGCGCCATTTCCTCGCGGGTAACGAGGGTCTCGTAGAGTTTTTCGCCGTGGCGGGTACCGATAATCTGCACTTTCACATCGCTCTTATAGAGTTGTTTCATGGCTTGTGCCAGCACCTCAAGGGTGGCGGCAGGGGCTTTCTGTACAAAGAGGTCCCCATTATGAGCATGGGTGAAGGCATAGAGTACCAGGTCGACGGCATCGTCGAGGGTCATCATGAAACGGGTCATCTTGGGGTCGGTGAGGGTAATGGCTTTCCCGGCTTTTATCTGCTCGAGCCACAAAGGGATAACAGAGCCACGACTTGCCATCACATTACCGTAACGGGTACAACAGATGGTCGTTGCCGCCTTGTCGCCCAATTGTCTTCCTTTGGCAATGGCTACTTTCTCCATCATCGCCTTGGAAATACCCATGGCATTGATGGGATAAGCTGCCTTGTCGGTGCTAAGTACTACAACATTCTTCACTCCGTGAGCAATAGCGGAATCGAGAACGTTCTCGGTACCTATCACATTGGTACGTACCGCCTGCATAGGGAAGAACTCACAAGAGGGCACCTGCTTCAGAGCAGCAGCATGAAAGACATAGTCCACCCCTGCCATGGCACCGTCAACGGAACGCCGATCACGCACGTCACCTATGTAAAATTTAACCTTCGGATTTTGCAAGGCATGACGCATATCGTCTTGTTTTTTCTCGTCCCGCGAAAAAATGCGGATTTCTTTGATGTCGGTATTTAAAAAGCGTTTCAACACGGCATTGCCGAAAGAGCCTGTGCCGCCGGTGATTAGAAGTATCTTATCCCTAAACATACTATATATGTGTTTTTATAAATCTACTGTGATTTTTTTTTGCAAAGATACAAAAAAGCTAATTATAAATGGTGAATTGTGAATGATGAATTATAAATGAAGTCGCGAGTCACGAGTCCCGTGTCCCGAGTCTTTTTTTTTCGTTCCGAAAAAATAGATTTAGGCTTGTGTATATCTTTTTGCGTTCTTTGCGTAGAATTTTTGCGTTCTTTGCGGTAAAAAAAATCTTAATTTTTAATTTTCCGGGACTCACGACTCGGGACTCGGGACTCGAGACATTTCTCTCTATTCACTCTTCTCTTTTCGATGTATTAACAGGTAAATTATTGGCAATATACCGACTGTGTTGAATATGGCAATACAAATAAACCATGCCAAATGATTGTTTCTGGCTGATTTCCAATATGCCACCAATTTCCATACGGTGTCCCATATTACCAAAAGTATCATTATTAAGTACATTGTTAATCCTGAATTTTCAATAAAAAAAGATTCCATTTTTTTTCTGTTTTTTAAATTTGACTTCCGTTAATTATATATTTTATTTTCAATCTCTCAGTTGTCAGTTTTTTTTCGTTCCGAAAAAAAGACACAAGACAAAAGACAAAAGTCTAAAGACTTGAGAAACTCATCTTTTTAACTGAATATACCTATTTTATAAGCATGTCCCTCTACTGTCAAATACTGTATAACATTGTTTTTTAATATATCTATTCTGTATTTTTCATCCGTTGCCGGTGTCATAACAGATGTGCAAAAATACTATTTTTTTAATATGTTTTTAATTGTCTTTTTTTGTGCCAAAAAAAGGTCGCAAGTCGCAAGTCGCAGGTCTTTAGTCTTTTGGCTTTAGTCTTTTGACTTTAGTCTTAATTTTTAATTCACAATTCACAATTTATATTATTTTTTTTATATTTTTGCATCACAATTCAAACACTATATTAACTCACAAAAAAAACAAAACAATGAGTATAAAGTATAAAGTAGTAGAGCAAATTAATCCCTTGACAGGTGAAAAAGAATACGTTCCGGAACTGGTTTCGAACGGTGTAATAACGACAGAAGACCTTATCCGAGACGTTCAGGCAGAAACGGGCTTGAGCCACGAAAAAGTGGAGGCAGCCATGAATGCTTATTTCAAAAGCTTGGAGGAAGACCTTATCAAAACCGGAAGTTTTTCGCTGCCGGGTATAGGAACGTTTACACGCAAGCGTAAAAAAGCAAGAGTTAGTTCGGCTACAAGCAAAAAATCACAAACCGTTAAAATCGACAAAATTGTTTTTGAACCTTCTGTGGATTGGGAGCTAAGAATGGAAAATGCTACCTTTGAAAGAGTGGAAGAGGGGGAAAATAATTAAGAATTAAAAAAGAAGTCGCAAGTCGAGAAGAGTGAAGAGTGAAGAGATAATAGTGAATAGTTAGGAATCAAGGTGTTCACTTTTCACTTTTAACTTTTAACTCTTTTTTCGTCGCGAGTCCCGTGTCCCGAGTCCCGAGTCGTTTTTTTCGTTCCGAAAAAAAGTTTTTCTTTTAGTTATTAATTAATGATGTGAGCCCGAAGGGCTCGAACCAAAATAGCCATCGATGAAATCGATGGTTGCAAACAGACGAAGCCATAGTCAACAAGCCTGAAGGGCTTGAATTAAATTAAAAAAAACAATATTCAACCGCTCTGCGGTTGGCAATAATACATGTGACTGTCTATGACTGCATTTCATGCAGCCCCATTCACATTGAATCCCTTCGGGATTTAGCAGGGATTTATTGTATTGTTGTCAGTTATCAGCTGTCAGTTTTCAGTTGTCAAAGCGTTGATTCATCTTCCGACTTGCGACTTTTTTCTTTTTTAATTTTTAATTTGTTTTTTTCTCTGCGGTATTCTTTGCGCTCTCTGCGGTTAAAAAAGCTGATAGCTAAGGCCTTCTCTCGGCACCCGGCACCCGGCACTCGGCACTCGCGACTTCTTTTTTCTTTTTTAATTTTTAATTTTTAATTGTCTCCAGGTATTTCAGTATATTATTGCCGACCCTGTCCGGGGTGATGCCGGTGATGCATTCGCGGGTGGTGCAGTCGGTATTGCGGTGGTTGGCGGCGCTTACACAGGGGGAACAGGCTAATCCGAGATAAAAAGCCGTGGCATTGCCAAGGGGTAAATATAAGTCGGGGGTCTCGGGACCAAAGATAACAAAGGTCTTCAAGGGGGTAACAGAAGCGAAATGTGCCGGTCCGGAATCGTTGGTGAGGAAACAATCGGCAAAACAATACAAGGCAAGTAATTCCCTGAGGCTGAACTTACCGGCGGTATTCAGGCAGCGGTCGCTGTCGACAGCATCAACAAAAGCTTGTACATCCTTGTTCTCCTTGCTACTGCCGGTAGCGACGATGATGCTGTCGCTCACGTCTGCCAACAGGCTGCGAGCGACTTCCACAAAATATTCGGGAAGCCATTTCCGCTGCGGTAGCATGTCGGAGGCATTGATATTAAAGATGATCATACGTTTTTTCTGCCAGCTTGGGTGGAGAGTGCCAAGGGTGGCAATGACTTTCTCCCTTTCGCTGTTGTCGATAGCGGCAAGGGGTAAGCTAAGGGTGGCCCGGTCGATGGCGCAGGTAGGGTAAGGACTTGGAAATGCACCCATAGCTTTGTATGCCAGCGACATAAAATTGACACTGATATGTACATGGGGATTGTAACGCAAGGGATAGTTGATGAAGTTCCCGCGATAGAAGCCTTCGTCGTGATGGGCATGGAAACCTACCCTCACCCCTGCTCCACTGATGAGCGAGAGCAAAGCCGTGAAACGGGAGTACAATTCAAGGTCTATGACCGTTGTAATCTTATTTTTACGACACCAGCGGCGGAAACGTAAAACGTCTACCGTCAACTGCCAAAAGGTATCGGCACGCATAAGGAAACGGTGGTCTTCAGGGACGGTATGTAACAAATCGAGGCTTTCGGCATTGTGCCGGAAGATAGCAAAATAGAGCGCTGCACCCCCCTCATCCCTGAGGTAACGCATGGCAGGATCGACAAGGAGAGCACTGCCCATTTCCGATAACTCAATGAAAAGGGTACGACTCAGGTCGAGTTGTTTTTTCTTTCTTCTTGAAAATACTTTTCCCAAGGCATAAACTATTCCCAGCAAAAAACAGAGGGGGACTCCTACTCTTCTGTCAATATGCCGCATGGTGTCTATATGCATGGTAAGTGTTATTTTTCTTATTTTTTAGGAATTAATACATACGTATCAAACAAGGTCAATAAAGGCAGGTCCGTTGGACTGTCGGAAATGGAAAATTTGTATACATAGTCGGTTTTCGGGTATTTTTCCTGTATAAACTTTGCTTTATTATCGGCATACAAATGAATAAAAACACCGTCATAATAATCACTGCCGTAACCGGTAAAGCCTAATCGTTTCGCTACTTTATTAATATAACAACTCGGCGAAGCACTCAACAAAATCACTTCGGTATCTTCGTCTTTATAGGAAAGCACTTGTTGTAACACCTGTTGATTGATTTCGCTAACTAATTTATCGACAAACAAGCTCAGGTCTTTGTTTTTCATTTCCTTGTATAAAAATTCGGCGAAACGTGTATGGTTTATAATCCTTACTTTTCGCAGTATGGCAAAGAAAATCATTTTCAGATTGCCTTTTTTAATTTCATGGATAATGTAATAGCGTTCACTATCGTAAGGCAATAAAGTATCGTCAAAATCAGCAACAATGATGTTTTTCATTTGTTAGTTATCAGTTTTTTTGTGCCGAGTGCCGGGTGCCGAGTGCCGAGAAAATGGCACACAGATGACGCGGATACAGCGGATGAATGCGGATTCTTAATTCTTAATTTTTAATTGATTATATTTAACCGCAAAGAACGCAAAAATTCTACGCAAAGAACGCAAAAAGATATACACAAGCCAAAATCTATTTTTTCGGAACGAAAAAAAAAGACTCTGGACTCGGCACTCGGGACTCGCGACTTTAATTCTTAATTTTTAATTTTTAATTTTTAATTGTTACTGTAGTAACCAATCGATAATATTCACTTTTTGAATGCCGTCAATACCGGTATTATCAAAATCGAGGGTTAATAAATATTTTGGATAATTGTCTTTTATGTTTTTTAATGACGAAATCTCTCTTGTAAATGTTTTTTCGTCATTAACAGTATACGCAACTTGATAATACGCTCGTTCATTATTAGTTTTTTGTACTACAAAATCAATTTCTTTATCGTTGATTTTACCCACATACACTTTACCGCCACGTCTGATTAACTCAAAATAAACAACATTTTCCAGCTTATGACCTAAATCCGTATCGTATGTATTTGTTATTGCAATATTTCTTAATCCCAAATCCACCAAGTAGTATTTTTCGTTAGTTGTAAGTAACTCTTTACCTTTCAAATCGTAACGAGGAGCTGCATATAGTATATAAGATTGTGTAAGATAATCCAAATACTTTATAATGGTGTTATGTGATATTTTCTTTTGTGAATTTTTATTGAGTTCTATCGCAATATTCGTCGGAGAAACATAAGAACCGATAGAATCAAACAAAAAACCAATGATACGGTGCAAATTGTAAATATTTCTTAGCTTGTAACGTTTAACAATGTCTTTAATAATCACTGTATCATAAATAGTTTGCAGGTAATCTTTTACCAAGTCTTCGCTGTGTAAACACCGCTTGCTATTAGTTCATTTTTAAAGGCTTCTAAAAGCGTTGACTTTCCACTCCTTCTTATTCCGGTAATGACTTTTATTACGTTTTGATTTTTAAGCTGTCTTAATTTACTTAAATAGACTTCTCGTTGTATCATTTTTTTATGTATTACTAATGACGAAAAACAAACAAAATATCATTTTTCGTCAATATCTCATCTTTTTAACTGAATATACATATTTTATAAGCATGTCCCTCTACTGTCTAATACTGTATAACATTGTTTTTTAATATATCTATTATGTGATTTTTCGTCCGTTGCCGGTGTCATGACAGATGTGCAAAAATACTATTTTTTTATATGTTTTTAATTATCTTTTTTTGTGCCAAAAAAAGGTCGCGAGTCCCGTGTCCCGTGTGCCGAGAAAGGCGCAAGTCGCAGGTCGAGAAGAGTGAATAGTTAGGAATCAAGGTGTTCACTTTTACCTTTTAACTTTTTCTCGGCACTCGCGACTTATTTTTTCTTTTTTAATTTTTAATTGTTTAAGTTATCAGGTTTTTAGAGCGTTGAATTAAAATCAAATCGTAATTTTTAATTTATCTTGCGACTTGCGACTTCATGCATCATTCACCTTATTGTTGCCATATGATTTTATCTTGCTTTGAGCACCAAGATTCGATGTCTCGAAACAAAGCAGAAGATGAAAAACATGAAGAGGAATAGTATGTTACTAAATCATTTTCCAAACTTTCTTTTTTAATTTGTTGAGGTAATAAAGTGGCTAAAATGCGGATAACATCATGTCCCTGACATAAAATAAATGATTGTTTACTACTATTTGAATGTTTAAAAGTAGAGAAATCATCGGTTGAATAACCTACAACGTTTTGACTAAAAAGTTCAGATAAATAATCAATCACAACCTTCAAATCATCTCTATTATTTATATCTCTAAGAAAATCAAATTTCAATTTCTTCTTAAAACTAAATCCAACTTCATTTACATCATTGAATGCTCTATAAAACCCGATTTCTTTTGAAATAGAAATAGATAATTTATATATATTGGTATAATCATTATATTTATCACAAAATTCCTTCTTAACATCATCACATTCAAACATCATCATTTCAATATCTCTGGCATCGGTTAAGAAGACATTATCCTTAGGAATATAAGAAGGGTTAAAGCTTGTATAATCGGCATCTCTTATTCCGAAAATATAAGCGTTGGTTGTAGTACTTATGTGATCTACAATTTCTTCAACATTTTTATATCCTCTTGAAGAATCAGTAGTAGATTTAATGGAAGTGAAAATATGATTATTTGCAGTAAAGAATTTTTGATATACCAATTTATCATATTCATCTTCAACAATAATCCAAACTATACTTTGTCCTATGGGTGATAAAACAGCTAAAGGAATGGTTTGCAGTGCATATTTATCGGCTTGTATGATATTTTCTAATGAATCGGGCATTAATTTTGATTGTTTATTTTAAAAAGGTCTGTAACCAACTCCCATCTTTCATGAATAATTTGAGGTGAATGTGTAGCTATAATAAATTGTAAATCTAATTTTTCAGATACTTGTTTTATTTCATCAATAAAAGAGAGTTGCCAAATAACATGATTGGATAATTCAGGTTCATCAATCAATACCATCATTCCCCTACTTGTTTTAAAAATCAATTCATATAATATAATGATCTTATGTTGTTCTCCGGAAGAAAGTGCTCGATTGGGTATAAAATAGTTTTCTTTTTCACAAACAAATTTAAAACCGAAACTTTCATTGATAAGTATTTGTTTATTCACAAATTCACTTTTGGATAAAATCATTTGAAACAAGGCTAATTTATCAAGCATTTCTTTGCTTTCTTGAATTGCTTTTTCGTATTCTAATAAAGTTATTGATAAATATTTAGCATTATTTTCATTCCAATTCAGCGGTATATCGATTTTTTCCAATATGCCAAATGAATTTAATTTAAAAAAAATTGTATTAAGAATTTCAACTCTTTGTGTATATTCCTCTTTAGTAAAAGTATGGATTTTGCCCTGAGTTATAGAATAAATAATATTTTTTTGTGCTTCTTGGAATTTTTCAGCTAATATTTTTTTTACATCCGATAATTTCATTTTCAATTCCGACGCGATTCTATCCACTACAGGTTTTTCCATAGGCAGATAAACAGTCGAATTTTTTGTTTTTTCAAAAGAAGAATAAAACAAACGATTATCTTTTATAAACAATATATTTGATGAGAACAAAGTCATTAAAAAATTGGACTCTTCTTTAAAAAATATTTCTGTTATATCAGGTTGTTTATTTAAAATATCGGAAACATGAAAACATGTATCACCTAAGGCATTCACCCAAATTTCAGCATCTTGTTGCTTATATCCTAATTTTGAAATTTTTTCTTCAATAACATGTTTCTGCAGTACAACAAGTGTTTTTAGCTTGTTAGAAGAAACATATAATATTCCCGATGAAATCTCATCCGATTTTTCACTCACATCAGTCGATATATTTGATGTTAATGAATCTTCAATCTTATGTTTTTTAATTGTAATTGTGAAATCATTTTCAAAAACATAGGTTATTGATTTGAATGGAATTTGAAAAAAATAATAAAAATTAAGTGCGAATAAGTTATAAATCATTCGCAATAAGGTTGATTTACCGAATCCGTTTGGACCGCTAATTATATTTATATCGCCTTGTTTTTCGAAATCTAAGGTATAATTAAATTGTAAAAAAAGCTCCTCGACTTTTATACTTTTTATTTTCATTGTATTTTATATAGTTCAGAAATAATAGATTGTGTGTTGGCATTAACGGTCAACCATTGTTCTTTGTTAATATTTCTCACACCCTCTGCCGTAACTACTGCTTTGTATTGAGGATAATCGTCTCCTTTACTTTTATTGTTTTCCCATTGTAGAGCTCTGAGATTTGCTATATCATCCTTCCCTCCCATACTTTGAGGATAAATATGATCTATTTCCCATCCGTATGCATTATTAGTATCCCCGTATTTATCTTTTATTATCCATGCTCCGCAAGCGTCCTTACGATATAAGTTCCGGTCATATCCTTCAATTTCTCTTGCCCTGTTCCAAACTTCATCTATCACAATAGGATCAAACATTTTTCACTCTTTAGTATAAATTTCGCAAAGATACAACTTTTTTTTATATACGAATTATTTTTATATTCTTTAAACCGAAAAAAGGTCGCCCTTTGTCTTTCGATTTATTCATCATTTGTTAAAGCTCTCAGCTATCAGCTATCAGTTTTCAATTATCAGTTTTCAGAAAAAGGTCGCGAGTCCCGAGAAGAGCTCTCAGCTGTCAGCTATCAGTTTTCAGTTTTCAGTTTTTCAATGCGTTGTCTCACTTTTCACTTTTACCTTTTCACTTTTAACTCTTTTTTCGTCCCGAGTCTCGAGTCGTTTTTTTCGT
>JAGOKS010000070.1 GCA_017994425.1 Bacteroidales bacterium
ACATAATTGAACGTCCTTTAAAAAATACATCCACTTTTACTTTATTGCCTTCTTCCAGAAATCCAATGGCATGCTTGACTTTAAAATTGAAATCATGATCATCGGTATTGGGGCCTAATCGAATTTCTTTGATGGTTACTTTCGCCGTTTTTGCTTTAATATCTTTTTGTTTTTTCTTTAAATTATAAAGAAATTTTTGATAATCTATTACTTTACATACCGGAGGATTTGTTTGTGGTGAAATTTCCACCAAATCTAAATCTAGTTGGTTTGCTATCTCTAATGCTTCTTTTAATGAAACTATTTTTGATTCTCCGTTTTCTGTGATAACTCGAACAACCAATGAGGTGATTTCTTTATTAATTTTATGAGGTTGTTCTTTTTTTTGAAAGTTTCTGTGTTCTCTCATTCCCGGTCTATTAAAGTTCGCAGCTATAATATGTGTCTCCTATCTTTAGTTAAACAATTTTGTGTAAAAATTTTAGCTTGCAAAAATACTAAAATTATTATTATGTTTTTCAAATCAGAATAAAAAAATCTTTGTTCGTTTTTCTGCAATTTTAAATTTCAAATATCAAATATACTGTATTTTATGGTTTCCATTACGAAAATGTATTAAAAAAAATATTTCAAATATTATTTTTTTAAGGTGAAAATTGGAATATTTACTTCCGTTAGTGAAAATATTGAGATGTGTGGTAAAATTTTGTACTTTTGCAAATGAAATAAATGACAATGCAATGCTAAATTATAAAGAAAAATTAAAAAATATCACAACCTTCATTTTTGACTTTGATGGAGTTTTAAGTGACGGGAAAGTATGGGTAGGTAGCAACGGAGATCAAATTAGAAATACCAATGTGAAAGATGGTTATGCTATTCAATATGCATTAAAACAAGGTTATAGAGTATGTATTATTTCCGGTGGTTATTCCGAAGGTATGAAAAAACGCTATGATATATTTGAAGGAATAGATATTTTTCTAAAAGTATCAGACAAGGTTATAGTGTATAATGAATATTTAAAATCAAACAAATTAAAAAATGAAGAAGTATTGTTTATGGGAGATGACATTCCTGATTATGAGGTAATGAAGTTAGTAGGGGTGAAAGCCTGTCCTCAAGATGCTGCTATTGAAATACAAGCTATTGCCGATTATATTTCATCATTTAAAGGAGGGGATGGCTGTGTGCGTGATGTGATTGAACATACCATGCGTTTGCAAGGAAGATGGTTTCAAAATGGAGCAAGTATCTGGTAATATGAAAGGAAATTGTTTTTTTTGTGCGTTATTTTTAAGTATTATAGTTTTTTTTTATGCATGTAATGATACGGAAAATAAAGAAAAAAGAACAGTTTTTCGTTATAATGAATCAGCAGGAATTACATCTTTAGACCCTGCTTTTGCTAAAGATCAAGCTAATATTTGGGCTTGTAATCAATTGTATAATGGATTAGTGCAGCTAGACAGTCAACTGCGAATATGCCCTTGCCTCGCAAAATCCTGGTCTATTTCCGATGACGGAAGAATCTATACTTTTTATTTAAGGAATGATGTTTATTTTCATAATACTGATTTTTTTACATTCACGGACAGTAAAAGAAAAATGCTCGCTTCCGATGTGGTCTATAGTTTTAATCGTATAGTCGATAAGAAAGTTGCATCTCCGGGTGCTTGGATATTTAATATGGTGGATACCAATTATAAAGGTGAATATGCCTTTTACGCTTTGGATGATACTACTTTTGTATTACGTCTTAAAGAAAGTTTTCCTCCTTTTCTGGGTTTATTGAGTATGCAATATTGTTCAGTTGTTCCTCATGAAGTAGTTGAAAAATATCAAAAAGATTTTCGCAAATATCCGGTTGGGACAGGACCTTTTATGTTTAAAACATGGAAGGAAGGCTTAAAATTGGTAATGCTTAAAAATCCGAATTATTTTGAATACGAAGGTAATAATCGGCTTCCTTATCTTGACGCAATTTCTATTTCTTTTATTATCGATAAACAGTCTGTATTTATGGAGTTTGTAAAAGGTAATCTTGACTTTATGTCCGGATTAGATGCTTCTTATAAAGATGAGCTCTTAACAAAAGATGGTCGTTTGAATCCTGTTTATAACAAACACATGTATATGCTTACAATGCCTTACTTAAATACAGAGTATTTAGGCTTTTTGATGGATAAAAATCAAAAAAATGCAAAAAACAATCCTCTTTTAATCAAAGAAATACGCCAAGCATTAAACTACGGTTTTGATAGAAAAAAAATGTTGCGTTTTCTCAGAAGCAATATAGGCAAACCTGGATGTTATGGCATGATTCCTTATAATTTACCTCCATTCGATACCAATAACACCTATGGATATGATTATAATCCGGAAAAAGCACGTGCCCTAATGGCTGCTGCCGGTTTTCCTAATGGAATAGGGTTACCGGTAATTACAATTTCTGTCTCAGAAAGCTATATGGATATAGTACAATACATGGCGTATGAATTGGAACAATTAGGCTTTAAAATCAAAATTTCCAAGTTACAATCAGGGACACAACGTCAGATGATTGCTAAATCGGAATTGCCTTTTTTTAGAGGTTCATGGATAGCAGACTATCCCGATGCTGAGAATTATATGTCATTATTTTATTCTAAAAATTTTTGTCCGCAGGGACCTAATTACACTCATTACAGTAATCCTTTGTTTGATAAATGGTATGAACAATCACAACGCACTATCGACGATAGTGCACGTATGGAATTGTATCAAAAAATGGATAAATTAGTGATGGAAGATGCTCCCGTTATTGTTTTATATTACGATCAGGTATTGCGTTTTGTAAGAAATGATGTGGAAAATATGGAAAACAATGCAATGAATTTATTGGTGTTAAAACGAGTCAAAAAGAAAAGTTAATATTTTTGTATAATAAATATAGCCGGTTGTTTGTGTAGTTCCGGACAGGTACTGCGTTTCCATTCTCCTATGGTTTGTGTTTTGATGAACTCTTCCGGCATTGTAAGATTTACCGCAATACAGAGAAAAGTAGAAGAGGAACATGTTTTCAATAAACAATCCAACATCTGTAAATTGCGATAAGGGGTTTCCATGAATATTTGTGCTTGTTGGTGTTTTTCCGAAAAGAGTTCTAATGTTTGGATTTTACTTGCCAATGCATGTTTATCCGTTGGTAGATACCCGTGAAAGGCAAAATTTTGTCCGGATAATCCGGATGCCATTAATGCCATAAAAACGGAAGAAGGTCCAATTAAAGGTATGACTCTTATCCCTTTTTGTTGTGCTGCTAAGACAATAGCAGCTCCCGGGTCGGCAATGCAAGGTAATCCGGCTTCAGAAAGCAAGCCCATATCATGACCGGAAAGTATGGGAGAGAGCATTTCTTCAGCGTTGATATGGGTTGTATGTTCGTTGAGTATTTGAAAATTAGTATTATCGATTGGGAATATAGTGTCTATGCTACGCAAAAATCGTCGCGCAGTACGTAATTCTTCTACAATAAAAAAAGATATACTTTGTATGATGGGAATATTAAAAGCAGGAATACAACGATTGATATCTTTGTTGCCTATAAAGGTGGGAATAAGAAATAATTTTCCATAAGCAGGTGTAGTCATGTGATTATAAACCTAATTCTTTTTTTACCCATTCATAGCCGTTTTGTTCCAATTTAACGGCAAGGTCTTTATCTCCACTCATGGCAATTTTTCCTTCGTATAAAATATGAACAAAATCGGGTACAATATAATCTAATAAACGTTGGTAATGCGTAATGACTAACATTCCGTTTTTGTCGCTGTGTAGTTTATTCACTCCGGTAGCAACAATGCGTAAGGCGTCAATATCCAAACCGGAATCCGTTTCATCTAATATGGCTAATTCCGGTTCAAGCATTGCCATCTGAAAGATTTCGTTTCGTTTTTTTTCTCCACCTGAAAAGCCTTCGTTTACCGATCGATTAGATAGTTTAGCCGTCATTTCTACCACTTTCTTTTTGTCTTCCATAAATGCTAAAAATTCAGCTCCGGATAAAGGTTCCTGATGGCGGTATTTTCGAATTTCATTGATGGAAGTACGCATAAAATTTGTCATGCTGACACCTTGTATTTCTATAGGATATTGGAAGCCTAAAAAGATGCCTTCTCTCGCTCTATCTTCAATAGAGAGTTCAAAAAGATTTTTACCTTTGTAAAAGATTTCTCCTTGTGTTACTTCAAATACATCTCTTCCGGCTATAACGGCTGCCAAGGTACTCTTCCCATTTCCATTCGGACCCATCAAGGCATGTATTTCTCCTTTATTAATGATTAAATTAACTCCTTTTAAAATTTCTTTTCCGTTGATGGATACGTGTAAATTTTTAATTTCCAATAATGCGCTCATGCTTATTTCAGAATATTTTTTAGTATGCAAAAGTACATGATTTTTTAATTCAAACCTAAAATTTTTACCATGAGGGAAGAAATGCTCCTTCAATGTGTTTTATGTCAACAATATCAGAAGATTGTAATATTGACAGTATGTCAAATCTTACTTCTTTTTCGCAATTTTTGAAATTCATGTATGCATTGGCAGCTCGAATTATGTTTTTTTGCTGTTGACGTGAAACAAACTCTTCCGGATTTCCGCATGTATTCGAGCTTCTTGTTTTAACTTCGCAAAATATTACGTATGTGTTGTTCTCGGCTATGATATCTATTTCTAAATGGCCGAAATGCCAATTGCAATCGCGTATGTTGTATCCTTTTTTAATTAGGTAATCTTTAGCTAGATTCTCACCTTTACTGCCGGTTTCTTTAGTGTTTGTCATATGTATTTTATTTAATTTTTGTTTTGCAAAAATAATAAATATTTTAATAAACAATGATGCTATTAATTGAACATCTTTATAAATAAATTGTCATAACAAATATGCATGATTTCTTATAAATTAATAAGTTTTTAGTATGAATAATAAATATAAAATCGGTTTGGTGCTAAGTGGGGGTGGTGCTAAAGGTTTTGCTCAGTTGGGACTTTTACAAGCCATGGATGAAAAAGGATTGAAAGCGGAAATAATTACGGGATCCAGTGTAGGAGCCATTGTGGGAGCATTGTATGCCGACGGTTATACGCCTAAAGAAATGTTGTCAATGTTTAAAGATAATTCTTTTTTAAATTTAGTATCCCCAAAAATCAATGCAACCAGTTTACTTAAAACAGATAACTTACAAAAGAAACTGAAAAGTGCTTTAAGAGCCAAAACATTTGAAGACCTAAATATTCCTTTAATCGTTTCCGCTTCCAATATCACTAATGGTCAAGTGGTTTATTTTAAATCCGGTCAATTATTGGATAAAATTATTGCTTCCGCAAGTATCCCTATCTTATTCAACCCTACCTTAATTGATGGGGAATATTTTGTGGATGGCGGGTTGTTCGATAATTTTCCGGTCGAACAAATACGTAAAGATTGTCAGTATGTAATTGGTTTTCACTTGCATCCTTTTAAAAGACAAGATAAAATTAAATCCTTGAAACAGAACATTGAACGTACTTTTACCCTTGTGTATGAGTCGCATGGTTGGAAAAAAGCTAAATTTTGCGATATCTATATTGAACCAAAAGAATTAAACGACTATTCCATTTTTGATGTTCGTAAAGGAAATGCTATGTTTAAATTAGGATATGAAAAATCCATGGCTTTGTTGAATGAAGCAGATTATTTATACCGATAACCTTAAATAAAAAATATACTCTAATTTTCATTTATTTTCGATTTGTTAGATAATATTTTGTATTTTTGCTTGCAATTTTATTGCAGAAAAAAGGTTATATAAACAGTGTAATTAGTATCAGAGTATGTGTATAGTAAGAAATCTTTTAAAATATAGTTCTCTTTTTTATTTTCTTACTTTTGGGATTGTTTCTCAAGCTCAAATAAGTCAAGAGGGGATTCCGTTTAGTTTTCAACATGAAGTATTAAAAGATAATGTTCCTGTTAAACAATTGCCTTTTGTTGATAATCAAACCTTATTAACCGAAGAAGTGGCTCAAATCTCAAGAGAAACCTTTGTCTTTGGAAAAGAGTTTGAAGTGGATTTTAATTTGTTAAATTCAGGGGTATGGACAGACCTTGCCAATGGAGATCGTTTGTGGCGTTTAGGGATATCTTCCAAAAATGCTTATTCCCTCAACTTAATTTTCAATAAATTTTATTTGCCCGAAACGGCAGAATTATTTATCTATACCAAAGATAAAAGCTATGTGCTGGGAGCTTTTACTGCCAAAAACAATATACCTGAACGTGTGTTTTCAACGACTTTATTGCCGGGAGATGAGATTGTTATTGAATATTATGAACCTAAAGAAGTAAAAGGGCAAGGGTTTATTCATCTTTCAACGGTTGTTCATGGATATAAAGATTTTTTCTTTAAGGGAGGTGTTTATGGTAGTTCGGGCTCATGCAATATTAATATTAATTGTGAAGAAGGTAATAATTATCAGACTGTAAAAAGAGCTGTTGCTCTTATTTTGAACGGATCCTATGCCCATTGCTCCGGTACATTGATAAATAATACCAGTAATGACGGCACCCCTTATTTAATGACGGCAAGGCATTGCTTAAATAATAAAAGTCCTTTAAATTTTGTTTTTATCTTTGGCTATGAAACAGCCAATTGTAATGGTACTAATGGGAGTACCGGACATTCTATCAATGCGGCAACTTTGGTTGCCGAAGGAAGTAACTCAGATTTTGCTTTATTGAAATTAAGTTCAGCTCCTCCTATTTCGTATAATCCGTATTATGTAGGATGGAATCGCCTGAATGTGCCTTCTGTTTTTACCGCTTGTATTCATCACCCTTCCGGAGATTATAAAAAAATATCTATTTGTACGACTACCTTGGAAAGTAGCAGTTACAATGAATTTCCTACGAATACACATTGGGAAGTTCCCTCCTGGACCAAAGGTACTACCGAAGGCGGCTCTTCAGGAGCAGCTATCTTTAATCAACTCCTGCAATTTGTTGGTCAATTGGAAGGTGGTACTGCCAGTTGTTCAAATCCATTGGGGTATGATTTGTTTGGCAAACTTTCTTACTCCTGGTTGAACGATAACAACACTTCTGCTTCCAAACGACTGAAAGATTGGTTAGACCCTTTAAATACAAATGTGAACTATCTGGATGGCTATGATCCTTGTTTGCCTTCCTATAACTTAGATGCTGCTCTTCAAAGCATCAATTATCCTACATCGTCGGTTTGTCAATACATATTAGAACCCAAAATAACATTGTCAAACAATGGCTCAGATACCTTAACGGAAGTAAAGGTGTATTATCAAATAAATCAAAATGTACCCGAGATTTACGAGTGGGCAGGTTTTCTAACCTTTAGCCAAAGTGAACAACTGACATTACCCGGATTGGATATAGAAGATGGAAATTACAATTTAAAAATATGGGTTTCAAATCCCAATCAATCAACGGATGAAAACCCCGACAACGATACTCTTAGCCTTGCTTTTACTTACAGGAAAGGAATTTCTTTTTCTTGGGATATTAAAACCGATATATTACCTCAACAAACGACTTGGGTGCTGAAAACAGACGAAGGCGATGTTATCGCTCAGAATCCTTCCGAATTAATGGGCATGTCCTTTTATGCTGATACTTTTTGTTTGGATACCGGTTGTTATGACTTTGTAATTTACGATAGTAATGGAGATGGTTTATATGGCAATGGTGGTTATGGACAAGGGTATTGTTATGTTTCTTTAAACAACCAAATTATTATGAGTACCATACAATTTGAATACAAAGACAGCATTCGCTTTTGCATAGACGAATCAACTTCTATTCTAAGCTTGACACCTGAATCTCCGAAGGTGAAATTATTCCCTAATCCTTCCAACAATACAACACATATATCGTTAACAAATGTAAATGATAATGAAACTTTTAAAGCAAGGATGTATACTATCGAAGGTAAATTTGTTAAAGAAATAACGCTTGTTCACGGAGATAATAGTTTGGATGTTTCAAATCTGCATAACGGGATATATGTTATCAGAATACAAAACAAAACCTACACTTCAACACATAAACTAATCATTCAAAAGTAAAAACTACATGTATCATTCTCAAAAACATTTTCTGATAGTTTTCATAATAATTTTCAATGTATTGTTTGCCTTTTCATTGCAGGCAATAGCGCAGGAAGTAAAATCATCGACCAATAAAGCAGCCATCAACTATTATAGAAAAGGCGAAAAAGCGATGGGAAAACGTGATTTTAAAAGTGTCCTGAAATATGCTGAAAAAGCAATTAAAATAGATGAACATTTTACAGAAGCCTATATTATGATTGCTGAAGTTTACTCTTTTGCAAAAAATTGTGAGAAATCCTGTGCGTATTTTGAAAAAGCCTTACAAGTAGATCCTGATTTTTCATACAGAATTTATTATTTTGCTGCCAATGAATACATGCGTTGTGGTTATGTAGAACAAGCTATAGCACATTTTGATGAATATTTTACCCGTATAGCTCTTGAAAAGAAGGAAGTATCTCCTGCTATACGTGAAAACTATGAATTGTGCTTGTTTCGATTGCAACTGATGAAAGATTCACTCGACATAAGTCCTCAAAATATGGGTTCGGCTATTAATTCCGAATATTACGAATATCTTCCCAGTTTAACCTTAGATGAATCGCGTATTGTTTTTACGCTTCGACGCCCCAGAGACAAATATACGAATTGTGCAGATTGTACCGTGGAAGAAGATATGTATTATAGCAATAATGCCGATAATGTATGGCAAGCAAGAGAGCCGTTTTCACTGATAAACACACATTTCAACGAAGGAGGTCAATCCATTTCTCCCGACGGGAAATACTTGATATTTACCGCATGTGAAAGAGATGAGGGTTATGGAAGTTGCGATTTGTATTGGTCTAAACGTATCGGCAACTCTTGGACAAAGCCCAGAAATTTCGGTCATCCTGTTAATACGGAATATTGGGAATCTCAACCCAGTTTTTCAGTGGATGGAAAAACAATCTATTTTGTTTCGGGAAGACCCGGAAATATTGGCGGAATGGATATTTGGTCTACCACTATGATTAATGAAGGAGTATTCAGTCAACCTGTGAATTTAGGGACTACTATCAATACCAAAGGAGACGAAGATTCACCTTTTATGCACCCTAATGGTCTTACCTTATATTTTACTTCCGATGGACATAAGGGAATGGGAGGGAAAGATATTTTTTATGCTACCTTAAAACCGGATCAAACATGGGGAGAACCTATTAACTTTGGATATCCCATTAATACCATTGATGATGAATTGAGCTTATTTGTAAATGCAAAAGGGAATAAGGCTTTTTTCTCTTCCGATAGACCGGGCGGATACGGGAATGTAGACTTATACTGGTTTGAATTACCGGAAGCCATCAAACCGCAATCGGTTACCTATATGAAAGGGCGTATCTTTGATGCAAAAGACAAAACACCTTTGGAAGCTGCTTTTAAAGTTGTTGATTTGCAGACAGGATTAAGCATGGTCGCTTCTACTTCCGATGCTAAAACCGGAGAATTCTTAATTTGTATCCCTACCAACAGCATGTATGCACTCTATGCCGAACGGGCTAATTATCTATTTTATTCCGAAAACTTTCAACTCGAAGAAAAAGATGATCCCGAACCTTACGTGAAAGATATATATCTGAAAAGAATAGAAATGGGAGAAAGTATTGTTTTACATAATATTTTCTTTGATACCGATAAATGGGAACTAAAGTCTGAATCAGAAGTAGAATTGCATAATCTCTTGATTTTATTGAAAAATAATCATAAAATGCAGGTTGAAATAGGAGGGCATACGGATAATATCGGTACAAGTGAGTATAATATGCTCCTTTCGAATAACAGAGCCAAAGCGGTATTTGATTATTTAATTCGTAATGGAATAGATGCAAAACGCCTGAAGTATAAAGGATATGGCTTTGATAAACCCATTAGCACAAACGATACCGAAGCCGGTAGAGCGTTAAACCGTAGAACCGAGTTTACAATTATTGGATTTTAAAGCTTACATTTCTGCTTTTATTCTTTTAGAAAGCGTTTAGTTACTGTGCCGTTTTCCGTTTCGATTTTTAGAAAATACATTCCTTTTTGCAAATAACTAATATTTATTGCTGTATTTGTTCCATTAATAGGATATCTACTTATTTTCTTTCCTACGACATCATACATATATATATCTTTTATTTTAATAGTTTTACTTGTGATATTAAGGTGGTTTAGGTAATTAGGACAAGTTTATATCTTTTAATAAAGAATATTTTTTTTGCAAATGTAAACATATTTTTATTATAAATCAAATTACAAAAAAATTAATAAGTACCAATATATGCTTTATAAGTTCCCATGATAAACATATTTTTGATGGGAGAACAACTTTCAGAGTCTTCGTTCTCTACCTTGATACCTTGCGCAAGGTGCCAAGTATACCTTGCGCAACATCCCCTTGGTAC
>JAGOKS010000071.1 GCA_017994425.1 Bacteroidales bacterium
AAAGAAAAAAATATTTTTTCTTTCATCTATTATTTATTTTCATGTTATATCTGTTTGATTAGTATTGATTTTAGAAAAAAATCAGATGCCTCTGAATATATTTTTCTTTATGCTTTTAAATTTATAATTGTGTATTTTTTTATGTTTATGAGTTAAATTTATTTAATACGTAAAACATTATACAATAAATTTTTATGTTAAAATAGAGAACTATAAATTATACTTTAAGTTAATTATGAAAATAAATGATCCTTTTATATATTAAAAAAAACAAATATTTATTTGTTAATATTATAAAAAAATATACTTTTGCAAAAAATAAACATATAATCAATAATGAAACATGTAATTTTAATAACAACCCTATTTGTATTTTCCATTTCTTTTTCAATAGCACAACTTCCTTCTTATGTGCCAACAGATAGTCTTGTAGCTTGGTTCCCGTTTAACGGGAATGCATATGATTATAGTGGCAATAACAATCATTTGACAAATTATGGGGCTTCATTGACCAACGATAGATTCAATAATTATAATTCAGCATATAATGTTCAATCTTATAGTGGATTAAGAAAATCTACCCCCATTAGCAATGGTGTGAATGTGACTTATTCGTTTTGGGTATATGCTAGTTCAAATGGAGCTAATATTATAGCTGAAACAAACTCACCTTTAACAAGTAATGGTTTTAATTGTTTAATTCAAAATTATATTCCAAAAATATGTACACAAGGAGTAGCTGCAAATGTAACAAATGCGACAGCAACCATAGGACAAAACACATGGTATTTTATTACAGTAACAAAACAAGGAACCCAATTTAAACTATATATCAATGGGATATTAACAAGTCAAGGTTCTAGCAATATGAATTCGTTCAACTCAAGTACTAATTTTTTTATTAGTGCGGGAGTAAGTAATAACGGAGGATTTTCGGGAAATATTGATGATGTAGGAATCTGGAATCGCGCATTGACACAAACTGAAATTACAAGTTTATATAATGCTTGTTCGGATACCATTTTATTTAATCAACCACTTAATCAATCAATCGCTATTGGAAATAATGCACGTTTTTTGGTTTCGGCACCTACGTACACCTATTTTCAATGGCAAACCAATACCAACCATTTAGGATGGCTTAATATACCTTCCAATAGTTATTATTTGGGAGTAAACAATGATACTTTATTTTTAAATAATGCGCAAGTAAGTAATCACCTGCAACAGTTTAGATTATTAGCAACGTATAATAATTGCAACGATACTTCAAACATAGCGACTTTGTTCATTACGGATACTTGTATTGTATCGTTTAATGATACCAATATTATTTCTTTTTATGATACAGTAATGATTAACGATACAAACTATATTATTTACAATGACACAAACTACATAGTACTGAACGATACAAATCATGTTATCATTAACGATACCAATTATCTTGTTTTTGACACCAATTATGTAATTATCAATGATACAAATTTTATTATTTTAAATGACACCAATTACATTGTTTTGAATGACACGAATTATGTGATAATAAATGATACGAACTTCATTGTATGGAACGATACTAACCATGTAATTATTAATGATACAAACTATATTATTTTAAACGATACAAACCATATCATTATTAATGACACAAACTACATTATTTTAAATGACACCAATTATGTGATTATCAATGATACTAATTTAATTATCATTAATGATACGAACCAAATTATTGTTTATGATACGAATTATATTTATGTTTTCGATACAAGTTATGTTGTCATTAACGATACTAGCTATATAATTATAAATGACACAAATTACATAGTAGTCAATGACACCAGCTATATTATTTTAACCGACACGAATTATGTAATCATCAATGATACAAATCATATAGTAATTTATGATACAAATCATATTATCATCAACGACACCAACTATGTTTCGGTAACAGATACCTTAATCATAGACGTTAACCTACATATAGAATCCAATAACATTGTTAACACCATTAAAATATTTCCAAATCCGGCAAAAGATTATATAACTATTGATTTCGGTGATTTTGAGTCCATGTCAGCTTATTTATTGAAAATTACCAGTCTTAACGGTCAGATTATTTATTTTACTCCTATTTATAAACAAACAACACAATTGGATCTATCTACTTGGTTAGGGGAAGGCATTTATTTTGTTCAAATACTCGATACAAAAAACAATGTTATTGTTACTAAAAAAATAGTATTAAAATAAGATTAAAACAAATCTATGTATTAAATAATAAATTTTGTATAAAAAAGGAAATTATTTTAAACATTAATTCAGGCAATATCATATAATAAATAAAATAATAAAAAAATTAAAATGAAAAATGTAATTTTAACAACTATTTTGATTATTCTTTCTATTTCTTTTACAAGAGCACAACTTCCCGCTTACGTTCCAACAGACAGCCTTCTAGCTTGGTTCCCTTTTAACGGGAATGCCAATGATATTAGCGGAAACAACAATCATTTGACAAATTATGGGGCTTCGTTAACCAACGATAGGTTCAATAATTATAATTCTGCGTATAATGTACAGGCATATAGTGGATTAAGAAGATCTGCTCCCATTACCAATGGTGTAAATGTAACTTATACGTTTTGGATTTATGCAAGTACAGGAGGTGCTAATATTATTGCAGAAACAAATTCACCACTCACAAGTAGTGGTTTTAATTGTTTGATTCAAAATTATATTCCAAAAATATGTACGCAAGGAGTAGCTGCAAATGTGACAAATGCAACCTCAGCAATTGGACAAAACACATGGTATTTTATTACAGTAACAAAACAAGGAACCCAATTTAAACTATATATTAATGGGATATTAACAAGTCAAGGGACGAGTAACGCTTCTGCATTTGATGCAAACACCTATTTCTTTATTAGTGCGGGAACAAGTAACAGCGGGGGATTTTCGGGTAATATTGATGATGTAGGCATTTGGAATCGTGCATTGACACAAACAGAAATTTCCGGATTGTATAATGCTTGCAATGGCAATATCATAACAACACAACCCACTAATCAAAATCTTAATCTTGGTAGTAATGCCAATTTTATTACAGCGTCTTTAGTAAATTCAAACTATCAATGGCAAACCAATATAGGTCATTTAGGATGGATTAATACACCTTCCAATAGTTATTATTTGGGAGGGAGCAGTAATGCGCTGACCGTAAATAATGTACAGTTGAATAATCATTTACAGCAATTTAGACTAATAGCAACATTAAATGGATGTGAAGATACATCAAATGTAGCTACATTAGTAATTACCGATACTTGTATTGCTTCCCAAAATGACACTAATCATATTAATGTTTACGATACGATAAATATTTATGATACTGTTATAATAAATGATACCAATCATATAACAGTTAACGATACTGTCCTTATTTCTGTAGTTGATACACTTGTCATTGAAGTAGAATTAAATATTTCTTCTCCCGTGGTAAATCTTATCAAAATATATCCAAATCCGGCTAAGGATTATATCACAATCGATTTTGGTGATTTTGCGTCTATGTCGGGTTATTTATTGAAAATTACAAATGTGTCGGGACAAATTATTTATTATACTCCTATTTATCAACAAACAACGCAACTTGACTTATCAACGTGGACGGGTAAAGGTATTTATTTTGTGCAAATACTCGATTCACAATTTCAAATTATTGAAACAAAGAAAATCCTTTTAGAATAATTAAAAAACGAAAGATTCATAAAATATAATTATTTCTAATTGTATTTATGACATAATTAGAGTTAAATGTTTTTAGTTTAAATGTTTCTATTCAGAAGAATATTTTTGTATAATTCAATATATTTTTTTGCAACAACAGCTTCGCTGTATGTGTTTTCTACTTTACTACGTGCATTATAACATAGTTGATTATAATTGGTTAATTTTAAAATCCAATGTATTCCATTTGCTAAATCGGAAGCATTTTTATAGTTGGCAATATAACCATTTTGCTCATGATCTATCATCTCAGGAATACCTCCAATATTAAAACCAACACAAGGGGTTCCACATGCCATTGCTTCCATAATTGTATTTGGTAAATTGTCTTCAAGAGAAGGGATTAAAAACATATCAACAGCATTATATAAAGAAACCATTTCATCAATATTGTGAATGTAACCAATGTTTTGTACTTCATAAGAAAGCATTGAAGCAACTTCATTTGATTTACTTCCAAATACAACTATACTTAATTCCTCTTTTGAAAAAAACTTATTATTTAATAGAATTTTTTCAGCTTCTTTTAAATAAATAAATCCTTTTCGTTCATCAGTTACTTTACATGCGCCGAAAAGAATAAGTTTTTTGTTTTCAGGTAAATTAAAAATTTTTCTCATTTCACTTTTATTTTTCGGAGAATAAAGTGTTGTGTTTATAGGATTAGGAATAGATACAATAGTAGTATGTTTACATAAATTACTTTTTTTTGCTTCATTTGTAATCCAATTACTGCATCCTACTAAAGTTATATTATTGGTATAATACCATTTTTCTTTTTGATTAAATAATTTGTATGCTAAATCCTTATTTTTAGGATATTTTAATTTATGACAAGTAGAACAATGATTTTCATATCTATGACACCCACTTGTATAATGACATATCCCAGTATATGCCCATTGATCATGCATCGTCCATACAATAGGTTTCCCTAATTTAATTATTTTTTCGATTCCTTTGATAGATAGAAATCCTTGATTGATCCAATGTAGATGTATTATATCGGCACTCTTTAATTCTTCATTTTTATAAAGTTTATTACCTGTAAAAGCAATAGAAACATTAAAAAGATTTATTTTTGAAAAACCATTGTATACGAAAATGATTAAACAATCAAATAAAAAACGTAAGATGTTGATAATCTTTCTAAAGTTACTTGTATTTATAGAATTAATGTTGGAATCATTTGTTTGTTTATCTCTAACTAATAATTTGGCTTCAACACCAAATTTATTTAATGATACCATTAAACGTTTGCATGCTATTGCTGCTCCTCCAATTTGTTCAGATGTGTTAAGTAATAATATTCTCATAATTGAGCTAATTTTTTTGTTGAGAGCGTTTCAAGTAATCGTGTTAGCATTTGGATACAATAGTAAATAAAATAGGCATACAATGTAGGCTTAATATTTAGTTGTTTTTTCAATGTAACAGCTTCTTTATTAAAAATTTTTTCTGCTCGATGAATGGTATTCATGGAAGATATTTGAAAATGTTGGTTCCAAAAATGTTTAATAATAGGGGAATGATTTTCTAAAAGGCAGTCTTTTATATTTTTACCTTGAGTAATAAAACCCTTGATAACTTCTATATTCATACTGTCATTTTGGGAAATTCTATACAAGAATAAAGGATAGCCGTTTATTATCATATAGTTATATCCTTCTTTTATATTTCTTACATAAAATTCATAGTCGGAAGCTGGATAGAATTCTGAATTATAACCACCACTTTGTAAGACCATTTCTTTTTTCATACATATTCCGGAAGGTACATCAATAATGTTTCTTCTGTAGAGATTATGCAATCTGACATGTCTATAGCTTAATATAGTTGTTTTACGTTTTGGAATGGATGAATCACTAAAAACTTGTATAGGAGGGCGATATGCATCAAAATTGGGATATTTACTTATTATTTTGGTAAAAAGTATTTCTAAATAATCATCATATAACATATCATCATCATGTAACATTACCACCCATTCTCCTTTAGCCAATTGATACAATCTATTCCAATTGCCTGACATTCCAATATTTTCAGTATTTTTATAATAGGAAAGGCATGGGTAATCAAAATAATTTTCATTAATCAATAATTCTGTTTCATCTTCTCTTATGGGATTATTATCCACTATAATTACATCATAATTTATATGCCCTTTTTGGTTAAGTGCACTTTCAATAGCTTCCTTTAATAAAGTAGCTCTTTTATAGGTAGGTATGGCGATGGTTACTTTAGGGATTCCTGAAAAAGAGGCGATTTTAATGGGAGTTGAGGTTACATTATCGTATAATTCAAAATGATTTTTAAACGATAAATGGCATCTTTGTTTTGTCATGATGTACTGTTGGAATTATATTTATAAGAAAAATATTTTGCTTATCCTTTCATTATTCTCTCTATGTCAATTGAATTAGAAGGCACATTTTCCATTAAATCTATGGGTTTTTCGGATATCAGCATGTCTGTTTCAATACGTACACCGATTCCTTCTTCGGGAATATATATGCCCGGTTCACAACTAGCTACCATACCTTCTTCAAAAATAACATCACGATCGCCTACATCATGGGTGTCGATTCCCATAAAATGTCCGATATTGTGCATAAAATATTTCCTTACCAAAGGGAAAGTAGTCTTGTCTTGTTGATCGGCTTCTTGTTGTGTGAATAAACCTAATTTCACAAATTCCGTTTCCATAATTGCGAAAACACTTTTATTGATTTTATTGATGGTCATACCGGGCACGTATAAGGTTTTGGTAAATTCATATATTCGCCAACACGCATCATACACTTGTTTTTGACGAGGGGAGTAGGTGCCGTTAACAGGAATGGTTCGCGATAAATCGCCCGCATAATTGGCAAAAGAAGCGCCGAAATCGAGCAATAGTAAATCACCGTCTTGACACATTTTATTGTTTTTAATATAGTGCAGTACACAGGTGTCTTTCCCGGAAGCAATGATTGGAGCAAAAGCATGACCGGTAGCAGCAAGGCGAATGAATTCGTGTATCATTTCCGCTTCAATTTCGTATTCCATCACACCGGGTTTTACGAATTTCAACAGTCGTTTAAAGGCCGATGCCGTAATGTCGCAGGACTTTTTTATTAAATCTATTTCTACGCTTTCTTTACGTAATCGCAAATGAGTAAAAAGTGGAGCTAAACGACCGTATGTATGCAAAGGAAATAATTGTTGAATTTTTTTGGAAAAGCGTAATTCCTGACGTTCGACTTCCGTAGTGAAACGATAATTTTCCTGTAAATTGAGGTATATCTTTTCGGAAGCATATGCCATTTCTTTCAGTAGGGAATCAAAATTTGAAAGCCATTGTACATTTTGAATGCCGGAAACTCTTTGAGCGTGCTCTATTGTATATTTATATCCATTCCAGACAGCGATAGTTTCATTGGTTTGTAATAGAAAAAGCACTTCCCTGTATTGTGGATTAGGATGTTGGGGACAAAGTGCCAGTATGCTCTTTTCTTGATCGATGCCTGTTAAATAGAAAAAATCTGCATTTTGACGAAAAGGGAAACATTGATCGCCGGTTTCTGGCATTTCATCGTTAGAGCTCAGCAATACTAAAGAGTTAGGCTCAAGGCAATTTACTAACTTTTTACGATTTTGAATAAAAAATGAGGATTCTATTTCTTGGTATTTCATTTATGTGTTTTTAATTTATTTTCTAGATATAATAAAGTTTAGCTTACTCTAATGAAAATGTAATGGGCATTGTAAATTGACAGCGAACAAATTTTCCTTTTTGTTTTGCGGGTTTCCATTTGGGCATTAATCTAGTTACCCTAAGAGCTTCGGCATCTAAATGGGGGTCTTTGCTTCTGACAATTTTAACATTGCTGAAGCTTCCATCCGTTTCGACAACAAATCCAACAACTACAGTTCCTTCAATATTTTTATTAAGGGCTTCTTTTGGATACAAAAGATGGTCTACGAGGAATTTAATACGAGCTTCTTCCCCTCCCGGAAATTGTGGATATTCCTCTACCACAACAAAGATTTCATCTTGATATTCATTTGTTTGATTCGTATCTTTGGTTTGTGCCCATGAAAGAGAAGGGAGCAGGAGAAAAATCCCTAATGACAGCGTTTTTAACTTTAATATATGCATGTGTTATTGATTTATATTTTTAACATTCCAATAATGTCTTTAATGGATTTGATATTATGTCGGTCAAGATATTCGTTGATTCCACTGATGATTTTTTCGGCAAGGCCGGGATCGATAAAATTAGCCGTTCCTATTTGAATGGCAGTGGCACCGGCAAGAAAAAATTCGATGGCATCGTTTGCAGTCATAATGCCTCCTAACCCGACAATAGGTATTTGCACGGCTTTGGATGTTTGCCATACCATTCGCAACGCAATAGGTTTAACGCAAGGTCCCGATAACCCTCCCGTAATGGTGGATAGGATAGGAGTTTGTTTTTCGGCATCGATAGCCATACCTAGCAAGGTGTTGATTAAAGAGACTGCATCGGCACCTGCAGTTTCAACTGCTTTAGCAATCTCCGTTATGTCAGTAACATTCGGAGATAATTTAACAATCATAGTTTTTTTATAGGCATCGCGAACGGCTTTGGTTACTTTCTCAGCAGAGGCACACGAAGTTCCAAAAGCCATACCGCCTTCTTTCACATTAGGACAAGAAATATTTAATTCGATGGCTGGAATTTTCTCCAAGTTATTTAATTTTTCCGCAACAGCAACATAATCTTCTATCGTAGAACCGGAAACGTTTACAAGAATGTGCGTTTGGTAATCTTTTATGCGAGGATAAATATGTTCGATAAAATAATCAATGCCTTTATTTTGTAATCCAACTGCATTTAGCATACCGGAGGCAGTTTCTGCCATTCGCGGGTAGGGATTGCCTTCTCGCGGATGTAATGTTGTTCCTTTGACAATAATACCTCCTAAACAATTTATGTCTAAAAAGTCGCAAAATTCTTCTCCGTATCCGAAGGTTCCTGATGCAGTTAAAACAGGATTTTTAAACTCTATATTATTGATATTTACTCTTAAATCAGCCATATGAGTAGGAATATATTTATTGCGCAAATATCGTTATATTTTTCTAATTATGCAAGAGACATCTAAAATAAAATATAATTATGCAATAAATTGAAAAGAATAATCAAAACCCAAATCACTATCAATGAAATAGAATGAGAAATTTGATTTGGACCTATGTTTTTTTTGTGTACTTTTGCATCTAATTTTTTCTGCTATTTTTATCAACACACAAAACTATCGGAAAAAATGGGCTAATAAAAAAATATTATTATATCATGGCATTAAAGCAATCATTGGAAAGAAATGGAAATTTTTTATTCCGCTATCGGGGACAAATCCCTTTGTTCGTTTTTATTTTAGGTTTGCCTTTCATTTATTTTACTTATTTCACCGATAATTATACACGTTTTGAGGACTTTTTCGGTTCTGCGTTGCCTTATTTTTGGATGATAATTAGTTTTGTTTCGATTTTTGTTTCTATGCTTGGTTTACTTATTCGTGCGTATACCATCGGAACCACACCTCGAGGTACCTCAGGCAGAAATACCAAACAACAAGTAGCCGAACAGTTAAACACTAAAGGTATTTATTCGGTGGTACGTCATCCTTTGTATGTCGGTAATTATCTGATGTGGGCGGGTCTGTTGATTTTTGTTGCCAATATATATTTGTTTTTTATAGCTTCTTTGTTGTATTGGATTTATTACGAACGCATTATGTTTGCTGAAGAATGTTATCTTGAAAGTAAATTCGGCGAACAATTCATTAATTGGTCTTTGGGCGTGCCGGCCTTTATTCCGGCTTTGAATAAATTTGTAAAAGGAGAGGTGTCTTTTTCATTTATAGCGGTATTACGTAGGGAATACTCCGGCTTTTTTGCAATTACTCTATGTTTTACTGTGGTGGATTATGTTCGTTATTATGCATTTGTATTGCATGAGAAACATGCGAATCCCGAATGGATACGCCTTTCTCTTGTTTGTTTACTTACAATGGGGTTGATAATGATTATTTTACGAACATTAAAACATCATAGCCGTGTATTACAGCCGGAAGCAAATAGGGATTAAATTTTTTTAATCACTTTCTTACTGCTATATTTTTTCTTTTTAGTGCGAACATATACATGCTTTATGGTGGCAGAAGTAGTTTGTCGTTCATCAATATCAAAATAGGTTTTAAGTGATTTAACAAGGGGAGTTAATTTTTCAAAACCGTAATTTCTAGGGTCGAAATCTGGTTTTTTCTTGATTAATAAATTACCTACATCTCCTAAGAAAGCCCATCCGTCGTCATCGGCAATATCGTGTATGCTTGAAGCTATCAATGCAATGGTTGCATTATTAACTTTGTAAATGGATTTCTTTTCTTCTGCTTTAATAGATTCGGCAGAAGTATTTTCAATTCCTTCATTGGGCTTTAATATTTCCAAGTAGATAAATTTATCACAAGCAACAATAAAGGGAGGAGGTGTTTTTTTTTCACCAAAACCAAATACTTTCATTCCTGATTCTCGTAAACGTAGTGCTAAACGAGTGAAATCGCTATCGCTTGAAACAATGCAAAAACCATCTACTTTACCGGCATATA
>JAGOKS010000072.1 GCA_017994425.1 Bacteroidales bacterium
GTACAAATTTACTCAAATGAGAAAGGAGGTTTAATTATCTCCTTCTCTTTTTTTTATTTTTTTATCGGACAATAGTGTTTTAGAAGTATCAATAATAAAAGTTTTTTAAAATTAATGCAATTGTCGGATATCACCGGATCCTATAATAGTAGACTTAATCTCGGGGTTTCCTTTGTATATTATATTTCCACTCCCAGATATATAGGCTTTTAATGTGCTGTCTGCATTTACTTTGCAATTTCCACTTCCGGTAATAATCACATCTGCTACTTTTGTTTCAAACGATAATGCATCTACATTGCCTGACCCATAAATATATATCTGTTGGGATGGACATCTTCCACGTATATTTGTATTACCCGAACCATTAATGAGAATAGTAGTAAAATCACAGACATTCATAAGTGCATCAATATTTCCCGAACCATTAATTTCTAATAATATTGTTTTACAAGAATCAAAAAGGTTTTCTATTTTCATATTACCAGATCCATTTATACAGTATGTTTTTAAAGTTGGAATATTAATGTATATATCAGTAGGAGCATAGAATGGGGGCAAAGGCTTGCGATAATCAATGTGTAATTTATTGTCGCTAACTTCCATAATAATGTTCTTGGAAATTATTTCAGGAGCTTCTATTTTAACTGTTTGGGTGGTCGATTTTCCAATATGTACATCGGCAAATGTGTTATTAATAATATGTTCAAACCCAGGCAAATCATACGTTTTTATTTGACGCTCATTTTTATTGCAATTTGTAAATAGAAACAAAGAGAACACAGTGAGAATGGCTAGTCTAAGATTAATGATATTTATTTTTTTCATAACTACTGATTTTTAAGTTTTATACGAATTTTTTTTTGTTTAATGCTGCAAAATTATACTTTTTATTTATAACTTCATATAATAAAAAAATGTAATTTTGCACATCTTTATTTTATATATTCTAAAATGAAGAATTTCTTAATATATAAATGACAATGAGATATTTTTTTATTGTAATCGGCATATTCATTCTTTTTATTTCCGATAGTTTATGTAGTTTTAGAGTTCCACCGGGAACTGTATTATTGGATAAAAAAACGTATACATACATTGATGTAACTGAAATTACAGTATTGGATTGGGCTGAATATTTGTTTTGGTTGAAAAAGGAGAAAGGAGAACAATCGGAAGCTTTTTTATCGGCTATTCCAGATTCTGCTACTTGCGAAAAATTATATGGGGCATTTCGTTATTTTTCACATCCCAGATTTAGAAATTATCCTATGGTAGGAATCAATTATTCACAAGCTATTGCTTATTGTCAATGGCGAACAGATAGAGTGAATGAAAAAACAAAAAAAGAAAAGATAACATATGTTTTACCCGATGTGCAGGATTACCAAATGGCATTTGAGAAACAAAAAAAAATAAGAAAAATCAATTCCGGTATTGAAGCTGTAAATCCAAAAAAACGAAAACTAACAGGTATAGGTTTTAATGCACAGGAATTGACTGCCGATTCAAATGTGATTGTTGCAGGAATAGAAGAAGATCATCTGATTTTTGATGATAACAGAGGTATTAGTTATACACTGGGATTTCGTTGTAAAGCTATAATTGTTAAAGAATGATTATGAAAAACATTATATTTATATTATTGATTGGTTCCTTATTTTTCTCTTGTCAGCATAAAAGTAAAAAGACCGATTATACTCCTAAATTGAATGAAAAGGAAATCAATAAAATTCATCAAACCATTGACGTTGATATACTTCGTTATGATAAAGCATTGTTTTCTTTGGATAGGAGTCAGGTAACAAATGAATTATTAAAATTACAGAAGGATTATTCTTTTTTTATCAGAGAAAATCCAACTACTTCCGAAAATATTGAACGATTACTCACTTTTATGAATGATAATTTGAATCAGGAATTGTATAAAGACGTTCAAAAACAATTTCCTGATTTATCATCTATGGAAAAAGATTTTAATTCGGCTTTTACATTAATAAAATATCATTTTCCTCAAGCCGTGATTCCTAAAATTTATTCCGCTATTTTAGGACTTTCTTATGAATATCCGATTATTTATGAAGATAGTGTATTAGTCATAGCATTAGACATGTATTTAGGAAGCAATTATAAAAATTATAAAAGACTAGGTAACTTGGTGCCACATTTTATAATTCGCCGTTTTACTAAAGAATATATATTACGAGATTGTATGAAAATAATTTCGTATGATTACATAAAATTTGATAAAAATGCAACTACTTTGTTGGATGAAATGATTTTTGAAGGGAAACGCTGGATGTTTGCCGAACTAATGTTACCTTCAACTCATGATAGCATTATTGCAGGCTATAGTCTAGAAAAGTTACAATGGACTCAAAATAATGAATTAAATATTTGGACGTATCTTATTGATAAAGAGTATTTGTATTCCAATGACAATATACTTATACGAAAATTTATATATGATGCTCCTTTTACGGCTACATTTGGCAATGTTTCTCCCGGTCAAATTGGAGCATGGCTGGGGTGGCAAATTTGTCGTTCCTGGATCAAACAAAATCCCGAAAAGAAAATAAGTGAGTTAATGACTGAAACAAATGCTCAAAAAATATTGAAAGAATCCAAATATAAACCTAAAAAAGGTAATTAAAAAAAGAATTTTTCAAACAATTAGATATTAATACAATGTTGTTATTTTTAAGTTTTGTAGAGATTAAATTAATTGATATTATTGATATACTTCTTGTAAGTCTCTTATTTTATCAATTATATCGATTGGTAAAAGGAACAGCAGCTCTTAATATTTTTTTGGGCTTGTTATTGTTTTATATATTGTGGAAAATTGTTGTTCTTTTCCATATGGAGTTGCTTTCCGAAATTTTTGGTCAATTTGTAAGTGTAGGTGTAATTGCATTAATTGTTGTTTTTCAACCTGAGATAAGAAAATTTCTTTTGTATATAGGGAGTAAAAATCCATTGAAGAAGGCGACAATTTCACTTTGGAAAGAAAGAAATAACACTCAAGAATATCCTCAAATACATACCATTGTAAAAGCATGTGAACATATGTCTTCTTCAATGGTTGGAGCACTTATTGTTATTACAAAAGAAAATACATTGGAAGAATTTGTTCAAACAGGCGAATTGTTACGAGCGAGAACTTCAAACGAATTGATAGAGACAATATTCTTTAAAAACACACCCCTTCACGATGGGGCGATGATAATTACAAAAAAAACGATAATTGCAGCTCGTTGTGTATTGCCTGTATCTCAAAGAAGCAATATTCCTACGAATTTAGGATTACGACATCGTGCAGCTTTAGGTATTACTGAAACCACAGATTGTATTGCAATTATTGTTTCTGAACAAACCGGATTTATATCTTATTGTTATGAAGGATATATGAAAAAGAATGTAAGTGGTGAAGAATTAAAATTGTTTTTAGAAAAACAATTTTTTACGGAAGAAAAAATAGAGAGAAATAATAAATAATAAAAAAATACATTTATGGATAATTTTAAAAATTATATCAATGGACAATGGATTGATGCAGTATCAGGAAAGACATTTAAAAATATTAGTCCTGCAAACCTCAATGATGTTATTGGTGATTTTCCCTTATCGGGACAAGAAGATGTAGATATGGCTGTTGCTGCAGCAAAAGCCGCTTTTGAATCTTGGCGTTTGGTGCCGGCTCCTAAACGTGGAGATATGTTACGTAAAGCTGGAGATATTTTTAATCGTCGAAAAAAAGAGTTGGCACGCATCATGACACGCGAAATGGGGAAACCTACATTTGAGACCGAAGGTGATGTGCAAGAAGCTATTGATACAGCTTATTATGCAGCCTCAGAAACTCGTAGAATGTTTGGCCATACTGTACCGAGTGAAATGGAAAATAAAATGAATCTGTCTTTCCGAGTGCCTATTGGTGTAGTTGGAGTAATTACGGCTTGGAATTTTCCTATTGCAGTTCCTTCTTGGAAAATCTTACCTGCAATAGCAGCGGGGAATACCGTTGTTTTTAAACCTTCTAAAGATGCTCCACATTCAGGAGTCATCTTTGCTGAAATTATGGAAGAAGCAGGATTCCCGAAAGGTGTTTTTAATGTATTGTTAGGAACAGGGAGTATGGGTGATATGATTGTTCATCATCGCGATATTAAAGTAATAGGCTTTACCGGTTCCACAGATATTGGATGCAAAATTGCGGAGGTATGTGGTAAATTGAATAAACGTGTTTCTTTGGAAATGGGAGGTAAAAATGCACAAATCGTAATGGAAGATGCCAATCTGGAATTGGCTTTAGAAGGTGCTTTGTGGGGTGCTTTTGGTACCACCGGACAAAGATGTACGGCGACTTCGCGTTTAATTGTTCACAAAGATGTTTATGAAAACTTTTTGCTCATGCTTAAACAACGTGCTGAAAAACTAAAAATAGGAGATGGTCTCTTAAAAGGCACAGAAATGGGTCCTGTGATTCATATGAGATCTTTGGAAAATTGTGAACGAATAGTAAAAGTAGCTGTTAGTGAGGGAGGACGTCTGATTACAGGAGGGAAAAAATGCAATCAAGCTGAATTATCAAAAGGGTGTTTCTTTGAACCCACCATCATAGCCGATGTAGATGAAAAACATACTATTTTTAATGAGGAAGTCTTTGGTCCTGTATTGTGTGTCGCTAAAGCTGACTCGTTTGAACATGCGCTATTTTTACAGAATCATTGTGAATACGGATTGTCAGGGTCTATTTATACGAAAGATGTTAATCGTGCTTGGCTTGCAGCTCGTGAAATCCAAACCGGCATTTGTTATATTAATGCTCCAACTATTGGTGCCGAAGCACATATGCCCTTTGGTGGTGTAAAAGGTACTGGTAATGGTCATCGTGAAGGGGGATGGACTGCGTTTGATATATTTACAGAATGGAAAACGGTCTATTTCGATTATTCCGATAAATTACAAAGAGCTCAGATAGACAATTACTAGTTCTATAATTTTTTTTCATTCCAAAACGAATTATTTTTAGTTTTTTGGATAGAGGTAATAAAGCTTTATTTTTTTTAAATAAAGCTTTATTAGTAATGCTAAATGCATTAAAACAACAAATTAATTCTGAATTTCGTTTTTTATTTCTTCTGTGATATTAATAAAAAAAAAAACAGTATCTTTGCAAAAAAATTGTTTGTAATGAAACGGCGATATTTATTTACATTTTTCTTTGTTTTATTTTTCGGTTTTTCTAATGCACAGGTTTCAGAAATAGGACTGTGTGGTGGTGTTTCTTTTTATATGGGAGATATTAATCCTTCCGGTGTCTTTAAAGGTTCTAAACCTGCAGGAGGCGTTATTTTTCGATATAATATTAATCCTCTTCTGGCATTTAAATCTACCGTTTTATTTGGCAGTATCGGAGCTAGTGATGCGGAGTTTGGGAAAGACGATAATGCCAAAGCACGTAATTTAAGTTTTGTTTCTCCTATCAATGAAGTGTCCGGTCAATTGGAACTGAATTTCATGCGTTTATATAATGAAGCAGGTAAAAATGCTTTTGCTCCTTATCTCTTTGCAGGTGTCGGAGTATTTTCATTTAATCCTCAGGCTAAGGCTTCCGATGGTAGATGGTATGATTTGCAAATGCTTGGAACCGAAGGACAAGATTTAAATCAAGAAGGATACGATAAAAAAAGATATCCTTTGGTTGGTTTAAGTATTCCGTTTGGCTTAGGTATGCGATATAACTTTCTTAAGTATTATTCCATTGGTTTGGAATGGGGTATGCGTATGACGTTTACCGATTATCTGGATGATGTAAGTACGACTTATGTTGCTGATAGTATTTTAACGATATATCGTCATCCGATAGTTGCCGAATTGGCAGATCCGGTAGATGCTCATAGCAAACATGACCCGGGAACTGCCAGAGGCAATGCCCAAACAAAAGATTGGTATTCGTATGCTGTTCTCTCATTTACTTTTAAATTGAATTATCAAAAAGGCTGTTCTGCTATGGGAACGAAAGCTACTCGTATGAGTACGAGAAGAAGATAATATTTATTTTTACGAGTTACAAACATTATGGTTTCCCTAAACGATATAAAACAACATTGCATTCCTCTTCATATTGCTGTGATAATGGATGGAAATGGTCGTTGGGCACAAAAAAAAGGTAAAGATCGTATTTTTGGTCATCAACAAGGAGTCGAAGCAGTTCGTAAAACGATTGAAGCCTGCGTTGAAATAGGTGTTAAATATTTAACAGTTTATGCTTTTTCAACAGAAAATTGGAAACGTGAACCTGAGGAAGTGAATGCGTTAATGTCACTTTTTGTAAATGCATGCAATGCCGAAATGGATAATCTTCATAAAAACAATGTACAAGTAAAAGCTATTGGAGACTTCTCAATGTTAAGCATTGAATGTACTACTGAGTTACAAAAATTAATGGATACAACAAAGAATAATACAGCCCTTACTTTTGTAATAGCTATTAGTTATGGATCACGATGGGAAATTACACGCGCAGCAAAGTTAATAGCTACAGAAGTACAGAATAATCAAATTAACATTGATGAAATAGATGAAAATTTGTTTGATAGTTATTTACAAACTAATCAATTTGATATTCCCAATCCTGATTTATTAATACGTACGAGCGAAGAATACAGACTTAGTAATTTTCTGTTATGGCAATTAGCCTATGCGGAATTATATTTTACCAATGTGTTATGGCCCGATTTTACACGTGAAGAATTAATGAAAGCTATTGATGACTTTCAACATCGTACAAGACGTTTTGGAAAGACAACCGAACAAATTATAAATGAATTAAAATAAAACTCCAAGTGATACGTTTTATAAATTATATTAATTTTTTAACACATTGATAGAGATAAATATTTTATGCGTATAGCTAAACTACTTTTTCCCATTTTCTTATGTCTCTTTTTTAATGTAAATGTACAATCCCAAGTAAATTTACAAAATCAATCCGGCATTTCATTGAATTATCTTAATCCTGTTGAATACGAAATAGGTGGCATTACCTTTAGTGGCAATGGAATCTGTGACCCTAGAAGTTTAAACTTTGCTGTTGGAGATAAAATTAAAGTACCCGGAGAAAAAATCACAAAAACTATTGAACGTCTGTCTAAAATGGGATTATATGAAGATAATATACGTATTACTGCAACCAAAATAGAAGGGAAAATAATATTTATAGATATATATTTGGAAGAAGTACCTCGTTTAATTGGTTTTGTTTATAAAGGAGTGCGAAAATCAGATATTGATGAATTTGATGACAAAATCAATTTATCACAAGGAAAGGTTGTGAATGAAAATCTTAAATCAGTAGTGAAAAATATTATCCGTAACTATTATATAGATAAAGGTTTTTATTTTGCAGATGTTGACATAAGCGAAGAAAGAGATAGTTTAAATACTAATCTTGTTACACTGACTATAGATGTGAACAGAGGTAAAAAAACACGTATTAATGCAATAACTTTTTATGGGGCAGATAGAGTAGAAACGGCTAAATTGAAAGCTTCCATGAAAAATGTGAAAGCTAAATTTATTTTCCAACCATTTAATAAAATTGATACTGTTATTGTTGATTATTTTAAAAATTATGAAAAATATAAAAATAAAGATATAGCTGAGTTGCTTTTAGATTATTATCAAGATAGAGTGCGTATAAGATTTAAAGCATCTAAGTTTAAAGAAGATGATTTTGAAATAGATAAACAAGCAATCATTTCCAAATATAATGAGTTGGGATTTAGAGACGCTTATATAGTTAAGGATACAGTATATCTTAATAGGAAAAAAGAATTAAATATTGATATATTTTTAGAGGAAGGCGAAAAATATTATTTTAGAAATATTACCTGGGTCGGAAATACTAAATTTAGTTCCGAAGTATTGGATAGAGTTCTAAATATTAACAAAGGGGACGTGTATAATACTATTCTTTTGGAAAGAAATTTAAGTATGAATCCCGAAGGTTTGGATGTAAGCACTTTATATTTAGATGATGGATATTTGTTTTTTAATGCCATTCCCGTTGAAAAGTTAATAGAAGGAGATTCGATTGATATTGAAATCAGAATTGTAGAACGTAATCAAGCTACCATTAACAGAATTACAGTGTCAGGAAATACACGAACCAGTGATGAAGTTATTTTGAGAGAATTAAGTACTTTTCCGGGGCAAAAATTTAGTCGTTCGGATGTAATACGGTCTCAACGTCAATTATTGCAGTTGGGTTATTTTAATCAAGAAAAAATGAATGTGATTCCCAAAGCCAACGAAATGGAAGGGACCGTTGATTTGGAATATATTGTTGAAGAAGCCTCATCGGATCAATTGGACTTATCGATAGGTTGGGGTAGCAATCAATTTATTGCCAGTGTCGGAGTTTCTTTCAATAATTTTTCTTTCCGTAAAATTTTTGATAAAGAAGCTTGGGCTCCTATACCCGGCGGTGATGGACAAAAATTATCGTTTAGAATATATGCAAATACCTATTATAGACAATATGGTTTTTCATTTACAGAACCTTGGCTAGGCGGGAAAAAACCGAATGCTTTTACTTTTTCTTTTTCACATACTAATTATTCTAACGGTCAAGCTGAAAGTAGTGAAAATTATCAAAGAATAAGAATCACAAATATATCTATAGGTTTATCAAATCGTTTAAAAATTCCGGATGATTATTTTATGATGTCGAATTTTATTGCATATCAATACTATGATGTCAAAAATTATCCATATTTTATAATTACAAACGGTTATTCTCATGGCTTAAGTTATAACTTTTCATTAAATAGAAATTCTTTAGATGCTATTATATATCCAAGAAATGGTTCAGATATATTATTCTCTGTACAGTTCACTCCACCTTATTCTTTGTTTTCACAAAATAAAAATTATGCTTCCATGGAACCTAAAGATAAATATAAGTGGCTTGAATATCATAAATGGAAATTTAATGTATCTTATTATTTGAATATTGTGGATAATTTAGTGTTAAGTGTGAGAGGAAAATTCGGATTTTTAGGACATTATAATCCGGATTTGGGTGATACTCCCTTCGAACGCTTTTATTTAGGTGGTAGTGGTTTGTCATCAACATATATTTCAGACGGAAGAGAAATTATTGGTATGAGAGGTTATGTAGATGAATCTTTAACACCAACTAAAAATGGAGTAGCCATTGGAGGTACGATTTATCAAAAATTTACATTTGAATTAAGATATCCTATCTCTTTAAATCCGTCTGCAACCATTTATTTATTGACATTTCTTGAAGCCGGGAATTGTTGGTTGAGTGCTGAAACCTATCGGCCATTCGATTTATATCGTTCTGCCGGAGTAGGTATAAGAGTACATTTACCCATGTTTGGTATGTTAGGGTTAGATTGGGGATACGGCTTTGATGATGTTGACGGAAGTAAAACTTCCGGGGGTAGTCAATTCCATTTTTCAATAAACCAATCTATAGATTAAAGTATTAAAAATATAAAAATTAAAATAAAATACATATGAAAAAATTATTGTTTACAGCAGCTATTATTTGCTTATCTTCTTTAGGATTATATGCCCAGAAATATGCGTATATTGATTCGGAATATTTATTAAATAAAATTCCTAGTTATGTTGAAGCACAAACTGAATTAGATAAATTGTCAATTGAATGGCAAAAAGAAATTGAAGCTAAATTCAAAAAAATTGATGAGATGTATAGAAAATATCAACAAGACGCTGTAGTTTTACCGGAAGATGCAAAACAAAAAAAACAACAGGAAATTATTGATGCGGAAAAAGAAGCTAAAGATCTTCAAAAGAAAAGATTTGGTACTGATGGCGATTTATTTAAGAAAAGAGAAGAATTAGTTAAACCTATCCAAGATAGAGTTTTTACTGCAATTGAAGAATATGCTCGCGAAAAACAATATGCCTTTATTTTTGATAAAGCCGGAGATATGACTATTGTTTATGCAGATGCTAAATATGATATTAATGATGAAATATTATCGAAATTAGGCATTGTTGCAGGCAGTGAATAACATTTAAAACCTTATAGATATGATTATTTTTGTAGCAAACATCCCTTTCAAAACTCGTCAGAAAGAGTTTGAAAATTTATTTAGTGAATACGGAACTGTTGAAAAAGCGTATATCATTTATGATAGAGCAAGTCGTAGAAGTAAAGGATACGGATTTGTGACCATGCCAAACATTGATGAGGCAAAAAAAGCAATGGAAACATTAAATGGCTATGATTTTAATGGTAAAACGCTTGTCGTAACTGAAGCAACATCAAAAAAACAAGATTCAGAAAACGAACAATAATTAAAAATATTAACAATACTTA
>JAGOKS010000073.1 GCA_017994425.1 Bacteroidales bacterium
ATAGAAAACAATAACGAAAGAGCTTGGTAAATAAGAAAATGAAAATACATTTCATCTATAAAATGATTATTCCTTTGTTTAATCGGAGAAGTATTTTATTTCAATTTTTTTTTGCTTTATCTTATTTTTTAGTATCTCCATCTCTCAAGCACAAAAACAATATCCCTACGGGTTAATTCATAAAAAAAATCAAATTGAAATCATTGATACGAATTTTTTAGTTTCAAATATGGCCTTTGGAGGAAGTATTTTCATGGGCTACGGATTCAACTTCAACAATATATCATCGTATTTCACTAATCCCATTTTGGGTGGAATTACGTTAGATTTTCATTTTAAGAAATTATTATTTCAAGCAGAAACAAAGGTAGGATTTGGAAAAACTAAAAAGGAAATGATTTTTTCTGATGGATATATATGGGAAAAAGACGAATTCACTTTTTCAGTACACCCAAGTTTAAAAATAGGCTATTCTTTCGTTGACAATCAACATATTCTTTTAACTCCGACCATTGGTGTTGGAACAAAAACGATTACTTCAAATTTTTTGTTCACTGAAAAGCATTCCACCTATAATCCCTTACTTGCCTTATGCAAAATTGGAGTATTTATAGATGTTAAATCCCTTCGTTTTATGCAAAATCAAATTCGTATTAACAATAAAGAAGTAAATTATATCAGTCTGAGATTAAGTGTTAACTATGAAGTTGTGATTGGAAAACCAAAATACACCGACTATTTCTATGGGAATATGCTTTATTTCACCATTGGCTTGGGTGGTTTAGAAAGAAGGTATTACCGAAAAAACTTAATAGAGAAAAAATACATATAATCTGTTTTAAATTATAAATAAATCATTTTTCAATTCATACTATAAAATCGACATAGTTTGCATTAAATGCAACAAACCGTAATATAAACCTAACATCCTATTAAATCTTTATTTTGTTGATACTACTACTTATATTTCTCTAACAATATCTTTGAACATTTCCATATCCAAAATAAACAAAGCCGCTTCAAAATGAAGCGGCTTTGTTATTTCTTCCCAAGTTATAGATTTATACTCTTATGAGTGGTGCTGACTGGAATTGAACCAGTGACCTGCGGATTTTCAGTCCGACGCTCTACCGACTGAGCTACAGCACCCTTTTCGACCGTGCAAAAGTATAAAAAAAAACAATGGAAAAATACTTTTTTAAATATTTTTTTATTATTAACATCCAATGTTTTACAAATAAAATTTATGTCTTTAGTAAATCATTAATGCAAACGGCGGCACAGTGACAACCAAAGATAGCAGGTAAATATGATATGGAACCCACTATACTTGCTTTATTTTCATTCGTTGAATCGGCAATAAAAGCATTTTTCGAAATCTTCTCCGTTGAAAAAACAGCTTTAAATCCGTTATTGATTCCTTTTTGTTTTAATCTTTTTCTAACTGCAGCGGCTAAAGGACATTGATATGTCTTGGAAATATCGCTTATTTCAATAGATAAGGAATTTAATTTTCCACCGGCTCCCATTGCACTCACCAATGGAATATGACGTTGTAAAGCTCCAATAATAAGATGTACTTTGGGAGATAAGGTATCTATAGCGTCAATAAGATAATCATAGTTTGCACTATCTAAAATCTCATCAATACGGTTTTCGCGAATAAATTCACTTACTATATTAATAGTAGCATCGGGATTAATATCAAGAAAACGTTCTTTAAGACATTGCGTTTTATATATATTTTGATTCGAACTCAAGGCAATTAACTGGCGATTGCGATTACTTGCCTCTATCCTATCACCATCTACCAAAGTAAGATTGGAAACTCCTGTACGAACAATCATTTCTGCCGCATAGGCTCCAACTCCGCCTAATCCTACTACTAAAACATGTGCTTTTTGTAATTTTAAAAGATTTTCCTCCCCAAGCAAAATCAAACTTCTATTAAGCCAATCAGGTATCATTATTTAAAAAATTACTGTAACACTCAAACTCCATAAAAACGGTAATTGGTATATTTTCTCATTTGTTTTTCTATTTATATAAAATATATTATAATAGTTATAGGCATTGGTAACCCCAAGATTTAGTTCAATAAGTGCAGTATGGGAAAGTTTAAATTTCCGTTTCATATTTATATCTAAACGATGATAATCGGGAAGCTGACCACCGTTTATTTTATCATAAATAATTCCAATTGCTTCATTATTGCCATTTATATCGGTATTTATGTTATCAGTGGGATCAATTTTAGGATAAAGACCTTTTGTTTTCGTGAATGGGAATCCGGTTCCAAAATTCCAACGGGCATCAACTTGCCAACTATCATTTTTACCAAAGGTATAGGAAGCCGTAACATTAATATTATGTCTTCTATCAAAATGGGTTCGATAAATTATAATCCCATCATTACGATTCACCCAATTCAAAGAATACGTAGCGGCACAATTTATTTTTTTATAATCGAATCTAACACCAACATCAGCCCCATAGGCTTTCCCTGTTTCAAGAATAAACTCATCATCGGATGCAAACATTTGATAACGATTAATATTTGTAAGTTGAGAAAAGTTTTTAAAATAGCCTTCTACGTTAATGTTTATATATTTTGAAATATCAAACTCCCAGCCAAAAACGAGGTGTTGACTTTTCTGTAAACTATTACGTATAGGTTTATTGTTGAATGATTCCGGAAAAAATTCAGGCACAGTGAGCAAGCCGTAAAATAAATTAACCACATCTTGGTCCGATGAAGCACTCATTAAATTTTGTGTATAAATACCGGCTGCAAGTTTTACACGAATATTTTTGTTAATATTATATTTTAAGGCAATGCGTGGCTCCGGAGAAAAGAAACTTTGAGAAGCATAATAATGCAAACGGAAGCTAGGTTCAATAATAAACTTTTTAACCATCCATTTATATTTAAAGTAGATAGCAAATTCACTATTAAAACTCTGTTGACCACAATCAGTTCCGTAGGGATTAGTAAATTCATAATCCAGCCAAGTTCCGAGAAATTCTATGCCGTATTTTAATGAATTCTTATTTAACAAATACGTAAAATTCATATTGAATGAATAGCCGTTTATATGGCTAATTCTTTCCGGCATAGTCGTTTCTGTTAATCCGATTTTATAATCGGAATAAGCAAGTGTTCCATCCATTAGCATATTAGACATTCCGGGTATGATGATAAAATTCGCTCCGGCACCCCAGGAATTCCACTTGTAATTTGCAATATCGGGATAATTAACCCCATCGTTAAAGCTGAATCCGAAAAAATTTACTCTAGATCCATTATTTGTTTGAAGTGATATTTTTCCATATCCATCGAGGTAATTATAAGGAAGTCCATCTGCATTGGCATATTTATATAAAAACTTAGATGTTTGTTCTAAATAAGAGCCTTTTACAGATAACAGAAATGACATATTATTTTCTTTAGCATTGTTTTTTTCTTTAAGGAGAGGCCCTTCTAAAAGCATTTTTGCTCCAAATGTATTCACATCAAACTTACCTGCAATTCGTTTTCTGTTACCATCTCTTGATTTTATATCCAAAATGGAAGATATCCTTCCCCCATATTCAGCTCCAAAGCCTGCACTATAGACATCAACACTTTTGATAATATCGGTATCAAAAACAGAAAACAAACCTATGGAATGAAAAGGATTGTAAACAACCAACCCGTCTAACAGTACTTTATTTTGAATGGGGGTGCCTCCCCTTATGTACAATTGTCCGCCTTGATCTCCGGTAAAGACGACACCGGGTAAAACTTGCAGATATTGAGCTATATCAGGAATACCACCTATGGAAGGCAGTTGCGAGATTTGCTTCGGACTTACTCTTTGTACGGCTACATAAGTCTCTGTTTGTTGAACTTCCTTTTGTGCAATAATTTCTACACCTTCAATGCTTATTACTGCTCTCTCCAAATAAAATTTCTTATTGACTATCTCACCCTTTTTTAATGTGATGTCCGTCAATAAGGAATCGTAACCAATATAAGAAATTTTAATTCGATAATTACCTTCCTTTAATTTTGTTAGCGCAAAATAACCATTATCATCGGTAACAGCACCGGTATTTTCATTGATTAAGTAAATGGTACAATATGGAATAGGTTCACCATTGCTTTTTTCATACACAAAACCTTTAATAGTTCCATTTTGCGAAAAAACAAACGTTACATTAAAGCCGAAGAAAAATAATAATATGAAAAGATAGAGTTTAACTTTCATGTATTGATGTTTTTTGAAAATTCAAAAGCAATAAAATACCACATATAAAAAATCGAAGCATTAAAAAATTAAATTGTTTATTATCTATCATTTATATTTTATTATTCATTTTCTTGAATTGAAGCGGCTATTAATTCACAAGCTTTTTTGATTTCATTTTTAGTAATGATAAGTGGTGGTGCGATGCGCATAGCTGTATCACAAAACAGAAACCAATCAACAATAACTCCCTTTTCTATACATGTCCGTATGCATTTAAAATTAAAATTTGTATCTTCAAATTCAATGGCTATCATTAAACCTTTTCTTCTGATTTCTTTAACGGGTTTTAAATGGGATAAATATTCTTCAAATAAGGCTGATTTTTCAGGAACAGCTTGATGAAATTTTTCATCAATAATTAACTGCAGAGATGCCAAAGCAGCGGCACAACATACAGGATGTCCTCCAAAAGTAGTAATATGTCCTAATGCAGGTTGGTAGGTTAAACTATGCATGATTTCATGTGAAGAAATAAAAGCACCTAAAGGCATTCCTCCACCCAAACCTTTTGCCAACAGCAAAATATCGGGTATTATTTCTAATTGTTCGAAAGCAAACAAGGTTCCTGTACGCGCAAATCCGCTTTGTATTTCATCCAAAACCAATAAAGATCCTGTCTCTGTACATCTTGATCTCAATGCTTTCCAATAAGTATTGCTTGCATAGCGTATTCCTGCTTCTCCTTGTACCGGCTCAATAAATACGGCAGCAGTTTTGGAAGTGATAGCATTCAAATCATCCATATTTCCAAAACGTATTTTTCGAGTGTCAGGGAGCAAGGGACGAAAGGGTTTTGTAAAATCAGTATTCCCCATCAAACTCAAGGCTCCGTTAGTAGAACCGTGATACGCATTTACACAAGATATCAACTCACTCCTACCCGTAAAACGTTTTGCCAATTTTATGGCACCCTCCGTTGCTTCGGCACCTGAATTAACAAAATAAACAGTATGTAAACTTGTGGGTAAAACAGAAAGTAATTTTTCAACTAACTTTACTTGAGGACTCAAAACATATTCCCCATATACATTTGTATGCATATATTTTGTTGCTTGTTCTTGCACTGCCTGAACTATTTGCGGATGACAGTGACCAAGATTACTCACAGATATTCCTGAAATTAAATCCATATAGGATTTCCCGGAAGTATCATACAAATATATCCCCTCGGCTCTTTCAATTTCTAATGCTAAGGGTTCGGGTGATGTTTGAGCAAGGTGTTTGTAAAATAATTCTCTTTGATTCATGCTTAATAATTACTTTCTAAAAACGTTAAAACAGTATTCTTATTTTAAATATAAAAAAATAAAAAAAAGAGAATGTATAGTATGTTTTAAACACCTTCCTTGACCCCCACAGCGAATGGTGAGAGTGTTGCCTTGTAGGTTGGGGGCATTGTTTTTATGTTTACTTTTTAGTTTTCGTTTTGCAAAAATACTATTATTTTATATCGGTTTACAAAAAAATGATTGTTTGTTGTAACCCTCTCGCCCTTGCAAGTCTCCCCATTTATTTGTATAGCTAATTTATTTTTTATATTAATGTACTCATGCTTTCCGCTTCGCTCCAAGTGGGGAGATTTAGAGGGGTGGAATTAACTACATAATTTTTCATCGCTTTGCTTTAGCCTTGTTTTTCTGTTTTTAACTCTTTATTTTCCCAAATACTTATAATAAAAGGGATAGATGGGGAATTACCTAAATGGTATATTACCACCTAATGTCAGCCAAAAAATTAAAAACGATAATATGATATAAAACCATATAAAAAACATTTTAACTTTTTTATATTTTATATTTTCATTTTCCCATTTTATTTTTAATTTTTCAAATTTCTTAGTATTATGTAGAAAAAAGATATTTAAAATCACTAATGGAATATAAACATATAAAGTTACCTTAGCGTCAAATTCATAATTATAAAATTGTTTTAATATAATAGCTAAAATTGATAATATGTTTGATGCTTGAGCTACAGTTACTATTATTGCTGCCCATTCAACATTATAATCAATCATTGATTTTGTAGCATTTGCTAATCTGTAAAAACAATAATTAAAAAACTTAAACATAATATATTAATTATTTAAAAGGTTGAGATGCTGCACCTCCCTCGATACCCATTTCTATTTGAGGCATTAAAACATCAGTTTGCCACTTTTGATATACTTGTTTTCCTCCACAATTCCACACAATAGGAACTGCCCAACAACCAGGAATTAATCCGACACCATCCATCACTGCATCTGTATAATTCTCTGCTTTTTCCTCAAAAGTTGTTGCTTTATAACCCTGATATCCATTATATAACATACTCCCAGCTCCAAAAACAGTTCCAAAAACTTTTGCTTTTTTTGAAACATTTTTAAAAGTTTGAGCAGCAGCTGATTCTCCTTTAGTTGCGCCAGCAGCTGAATTATTTGCTAACCCTTCAACAACTTTTAAAGTAATACCTGTTCCAGTGAAAGTTTCTGTTGGTGTTGGCAAATCAGCTCTTGTACTATAAGAAGACCTTGATGATTGCTGTTGATTATTTGATTGAGAATTTGCAGTATTTGTCACCGTTGGTTTAGAATAACTTGACGGTTTTGGTGGACTATTTGTAGCCGTTCCATTTTCCCCTGAGTTAGTCGCAAGTGGAGGAGTGATTTTTTTTTGGTTAATAAACAACATTCCCGGTGGAGGGTCACCATCTCCTTCTTCCAATGTTTCCCCCGTCGGGTCCACATACTTCATCGGATTATTTGCACAATAGGTATACGGTGAAATGGAAGGATATTTCTCAAACATCGGGTCTCTACCCACCCCTCCCTTCCCTCCCCAAGTGGGGAGGAACTGCAGTAGCGCGTATTGTGAGAGTGTTGCCTTGAAGATTTGGTTCATTTTTTATATGATTTCGTTTTGCAAAAATACAAATAAATTATATCGGTTTACAAAAAAATGATTGTTTATTGTAACCCTCTCGCCCTCGCAAGTCTTCTCAGTTGGGGAGATTTAGAGGGGTGGGCTTTTGGTCAAGCAAAAAGAACAAGAAAAAAATTGTGTTTATCCGTAGTATCAGTATAAATCAGCATTTTATTTTAACCGCAAAAAACGCAAAAATTCTACGCAAAGAACGCAAAAAATTATAACACAACTGTAATTTTATTGTAACCCTCTTGCCCTCGCAAGTCTCCCCATTTGGGGAGATTTAGAGGGGTGGTTTTTGCAAAAATATACTTTTATTTGTTTCATTGAAAAAAAAAACATAAATGATAACAATAGTAATAGCATCATTTATGAGTTCCCAAGGCCGTACGCCGGACATCCCAAGGCCGTTAAAACGGACTACCTACGTTCTTCGACTGAGATTGCAATCTCGTTTCAACAAGCATGGGAGCTCCTTGCAACGAGTCCCCAATCTCCGATGAAAAAGATAGGCACGGCGTTTTAATGAAGGTGGGTAGTACTTGCAACAAACTCGCTAACCAAGGGGAAAGGGACAAGGTAAAAGAAAAAAGTAAATCACGAGAGAAATTATGAATCATGAATCATTATAGTTCAACTAAATTCAGTAGTTTCTGAGCGTAAAGCCGTGAAATTTGATTTACACAGTTAGTAAACGATTAACGTAAAAGCATCGGCCAATCATTTGATAAGCATCCTCCGGTGTTAGGGTGCCCACCTTAGCATCATTTGATGGCTATGCACCAAGCATTACATAGCTGTGTAATTAAGCTAAGGAGCCCACCTTAACAATAACAGATAAGCATCCAATCATTGGAGCATGATTAGGTATGCACCTTTACGTAGTTAACCGACATAAAACGCATCACCAATCTTTTTATATGCTTTCTCAATGGCGATGCAACCCAAACCCCTTTTTCGGAACGAAAAAACCCGTCTTTCGGCTTTAGCCCCATTATAGCAAAAAGGATAATATAAAAAAAAGAGGATGTATATTACTTAATTAACACCCTCTTTACATATAGCTAAAAAGCCTGCTTATTTGTCCGTTTCTTCTGCAGCTTTTTTAGATTTTTTAGCTTTAGGCTTTTCTTCTGACTCAACAACCTCTACTTTTACTTCTTTCTCCTTTTTTGTTGATTTTTTAGCCTTCGGTTTTTCTACCTCTTCAACAACTTCTTTCTTTACTTTAGCTTTCTTAGGTGGTTCTACCGCTTCACCCTCAGCAACTTCTTTCTTTGCTTTGGCTTTTTTAGGTTTTTCTTCCTTTATAGGTTCGATAGCACTTCCTTCTTTCACCGTATCAGCAGCAACAACTTCTTGTTTCGCTTCAGTTTTCTTGGCTTTTTTAATCGATTCTTCCGTTTCTAAATCAGCTTTTAAATTTATCAAAGCATCTATATCACCTAAAGTAGAACGTTCTAAAGTTTTAGAAATACGTTTTGTTATTTTGGAAGCTTCCTTTACTTCGTGGTTTTCTTCCATACGTTTACGATCTCTTTCCTCATCTAATTTATCTTGCCAAATACGTGTATGTGATAAAACTATTTTCTTATTTTCTTTTGAAAACTCAACTACTCTAAATTCTGCAGTTTCACCCATTTTTATGGTTGTATTGTCTTCTTTAACAAGTCCTTTATGAAATGCAAAACCTTCTACACCTTGCAAACTAACAATCATACCTTTATCATTTTGACCTACTACAGTACCTTCGTGAGTAGCACCAACATTATATAAAGTCTCGAAAATATCCCAAGGATTTTCTTCCAATTGTTTATGACTTAAACTTAATCTTCTGTTTTCAACATCCATTTCCAAAATGACAACTTCTATTTTATCGCCAATTTTTGTAAATTCAGCCGGATGTTTGATTTTTTTAGACCAAGATAAATCGGAAATATGAATCAAACCGTCTATACCTTCTTCTAATTCAACAAAGATACCGAAAGTAGTAAAGTTACGAACGACAGCCGTATGTTTAGACCCTATTTTATATTTATCAGCAATATTTGTCCATGGATCAGGAATCAATTGTTTAATTCCCAACGACATTTTACGTTCATCTCTATCTAAGGTCAAAACAGCAGCTTCAATAGTATCACCCACTTTCAGGAAGTCGTGTGCTGTACGTAAATGTTGTGACCATGACATTTCGGATACGTGAAGTAAGCCTTCCACACCGGGATGTATTTCAATGAATGCACCATAATCAGCTACAACCACTACTTTACCGCTTACTTTGTCACCTACTTTCAAATTAGCATCTAAAGAATCCCATGGATGTGGGGTAAGTTGCTTCAATCCCAAAGCTATACGTTTTTTCTCTTCATCAAAATCAAGGATAACAACATTGATTTTTTGATCTAATTCTATCACTTCTTCCGGATGGTTTATACGTCCCCATGCTAAGTCAGTAATATGTATTAAACCGTCAACGCCATTCAAATCAATAAAAGCACCGTAATTGGTAATGTTTTTAACCACACCTTCCAAAATTTGTCCTTTTTCTAATCCTGAAATTATTTCTGCACGTTGAGCTTCTAATTCCAATTCAATAAGTGCCTTGTGAGATACTACCACATTTTTAAACTCTTGATTTATTTTTACGATTTTAAAATCCATGGTTTTATCAACAAACACATCATAATCGCGTATGGGTTTTACATCTATTTGCGAACCGGGTAAAAATGCCTCAATGCCAAATATATCTACAATTAAACCACCTTTCGTTTTAGATTTGATGTAACCATTGATAATTTCTCCTTTATCAAAGGCATCATTTACGCGATTCCATGATTTTAATAAACGTGCTTTTTTATGCGACAATACTAATTGACCTGTTGCATCTTCTTGTTTTTCAACATATACTTCAATTACATCCCCAATTTTCAAATTAGGATTATGACGCAATTCATTCGCCGGAATTACACCATCCGATTTATAACCTATGTTGACGACAATTTCTCTGGCAGTTTTAGCAACTACTGTTCCATCCACAACATCTTGTTCAATGATGGATTTAAATGTTTGACTATATATATCTTCCAGATTTTTTTGTTCTGTATCGGAATAAATTTGTTGGTCCTTTCCGATTTCTTCCCAATTGAAAT
>JAGOKS010000006.1 GCA_017994425.1 Bacteroidales bacterium
GTTATAGTATTATATATAACAATATTATATGTATTATAAATAAAGAATTACTTTAAATAATACATGTAAATTTACATATAAAATAATATAAATTGTTAAAATTGATTTTCCGTTTTTATTTTTTTATTACTTTTGCAAACAAAGTAAATTTATATTTGTAAATGTAAATATCAAAATAAAAGATGAAAGAAAGAATAAAGAAACTATTGGAAGAAAAAAATTTAAGCCAATCATCTTTTGCAGATTTAATTGGTGTAGGAAGACCAAATGTAACTCATCTAATGAAAGGCCGGAATAACTTTAGTCAAATAATAGCATCCAACACCCTATTGGCTTTTCCCGACATAAATCCAATGTGGTTATTAAAAGGAGAAGGAAATATGTATAAACCCGCTAAAACAAATAACACAAAGATAGAAAGTGCGAATGAATTGAAAAACAAAAAAATGGATACAGAAATTATGTTTCCGGATAGTTTTGAAAATTATACAGAAGAACAAGAAAATCAATTAAGTAATAAAAATATGATATCTCAAGGAGATTTAAATATTAGTGAAGATACAAAGTCAGATACCGGAATATCGCATGCTGATGAAGCTACTATTAGAACAAGTACATCTCAATTATCGGGAAACGAAACTCTATCTTCCATAAACAAAAGAAAGATAGAAAAAATAGTTTTTTTCTATACCGATCAAACATTTGAAGAATATTATCCCAAAGCTTAGTTTTTGGGGTACTACTAAGAATTGCAAGCAATAGTATTTTTTGTCAGCCTTTGGTTTATTTTCTTAATAATAATTCTTACACATATTGGAATTTGTTATACTTTTGCATTAGTTGATAATAAATCAATTATTAATTATTAAACATTAATGTGCAGTAAATTATTATAATTCTTACTATTGACGTTTTATTCTATGTCTACATGAAAAACCGATTTTTAACATATAACGAAACTTTACTAACTTCAGCAGATAAAGTTTTACTAACGTTAAGCGGCGGCATAGATTCTATGGTTATGTTGCATTTGTTTCAGCAATATTCATTTCAAATAGGTATAGCACATTGTAATTTTCAATTAAGAGATAAAGAAGCTGATGCTGATGAAATATTTGTTAAAAAAACAGCTGAAAAAGCCAATATAGCGTTTTTTTCTGTTCGGTTTGATACTAAAATTTATGCCCGTAAGCAAGGTATTTCCATTCAAATGGCTGCAAGAGAGTTGAGATATACTTGGTTCCAAGAAATTGCTCGACAAAACGATTTTACATACATTGCGACCGCTCATCATCGCGATGATGTATTGGAAACTTTCTTTGTAAATATGCTTCGTAAAACAGGAATAAAAGGCTTAAGTGGCATTAAAGCAAAAAACGGGAATATTGTAAGGCCTTTATTGCCATTTTCCAGACAAGAGATACAGGAGTATGCAGAAACCAATCATATTCAATACCGTGAAGACGAATCGAATAAAAGCGACTATTATACAAGAAATTATATTAGACATCATATCATTCCGGCATTCAGAAAATTACAGGATAATTTTGATGAAGCTTTATCCGAAACTATACATATTTTAAGCCATCAAGAAACTATTTACAGCCTTCATATTGAAAATATTAAACAACAAATAATGAAAAGTGATGATAGAATACATTCGATTGATATAGAAAAATTAAAAAAATTATCAAATCCAAATGTATATTTATTTGAATGCATCTATCCTTTTGGATTTAATGCTTCTCAAACAGATAGTATTTTGTTATCTTTAAACAATACCTCCGGTAAACTTTTTATTTCAGAAACACACCGTATCTTAAAAGATAGAGATAAATTATTGATAAGACCTAATCTCAATAATGAAAGAAATCAATATCAATACATTGAAAATACATTTGTAAATGATAGTTTAGAACATTCTAACCTTTGTTTACATTTAATGTCTTATAGTCAAGATTTTTGTTTTGAAAAAAGTTTGGATATTGCTTATTTTGATGCAGATAAAATAAAATACCCTTTGATAATTCGCAAATGGGAGCAAGGGGATTTCTTTTATCCCTTCGGTATGAAAGGAAAAAAGAAGCTAAGTGATTTTTTTACAGACAATAAAATTTCAATATTTGAAAAAGAGACAATAGACATAGTATGTAACGGCAATGGAGATATATTATGGATAATAGGTTTTCGCAGTGATAATCGATACAAGGTAACACCACAAACAAAAAACATTCTCAAAATAACGACAATTCCAAAATAACAATAAACTAAAAACAATATTATGGCTAGATTTGAAATTCGAGGAGGAAAACAGCTTAAAGGAGAATTAATCCCTCAAGGCGCTAAAAATGAAGCCTTGCAAGTTATTTGTGCTGTATTACTTACTAAGGATAAAGTTACTATTTCTAATATTCCTAATATTCTTGACATAAATAGATTGATAGAACTATTAATAGGGATGGGAGTAAAAGTGGAACAAAAGTCACCTGATACCTATTGTTTCGAAGCTCAGAATGTTGATTTTGAATATATGGAAACAAACACATTTATTAATCAAGCCAATCGTTTACGCGGGTCAATAATGATTTTAGGTCCCCTTTTAGGCAGATTTAAAAGAGGCATTGCACCACGTCCGGGAGGAGATAAAATAGGACGAAGAAAATTAGATATTCACTTCGATGGTTTGTTACGTTTGGGAGCTGAATTAGATATATTAGAAGAAAAACTTTTGTATAAATTAAAAACAAATCAGCTGAAAGGCTGTTATATGCATCTGGAAGAAGCTTCTGTTACTGCAACAGCTAATATTATCATGGCGGCAGTATTGGCAGAAGGGAAGACAAGCATTTTTAATGCGGCTTGCGAACCATATTTATACCAATTATGTACGATGTTAAATAATATGGGAGCCAAAATTTCAGGTGTGGGATCCAATTTGTTAATCATTGAAGGTGTCGATTCTTTACACGGATGTACTCATCGCTTATTACCTGATATGATTGAAATAGGTAGTTTTATCGGGATGGCAGCGCTTACTTCTTCTGAAATAAATATTAAAAATGTTGGTTATGAGCATTTGGGAATCATACCAAAAGTTTTTCAACGTTTAGGAATAAAAATGGAAAGAAAAGGAGATGATTTGTATATTCCTGCACAAGAACATTATGAAGTTGAAACATTTATGGATGGTTCCATTATGACTATTGCAGATGCTCCCTGGCCGGGTTTTACACCCGACCTTATAAGTATTGCATTGGTAACTGCAATTCAAGCAAAAGGTAGTGTGTTGATTCATCAAAAAATGTTTGAAAGTCGTTTGTTTTTTGTTGATAAACTAATAGATATGGGTGCTCAAATTATCCTTTGCGACCCTCATAGAGCTACGGTTATTGGCTTAGATCATCAATTTCCATTACGTGGCACTACTATGACTTCTCCCGATATTCGTGCCGGTGTAGCCCAACTGATTGCAGCTCTATCGGCTAAAGGTACAAGTATTATCCACAATATTGATCAAATAGACCGTGGTTATCAGAATATTGATGTAAGATTGCAAAGTATTGGCGCTGATATTCAACGTTTAGATTAAAGTTCCTAAAAATACAACACCATTGTCTTTTTCATTTCCTATTTTTTATTACTTTTGCATCCTATTAATATTATAAATATATCATAATAATGGAAATGACATTAGAAGAAAAAGTAATCTACGTAATCAATCAAATAAGACCTCATTTACAAGCAGATGGAGGAGATATACGTTTTGTAGAATTAACGCCAGATAATATTGTAAAGGTAGAATTGCAAGGGGCTTGCGGTTCTTGTCCATATAGCAGAATGACGTTAAAAGATGGCGTTGAAGCTACTTTAAAACAACATGTTCCTGAAATTCAATCAGTAATAGATATTAACTTAGGAATTTAATAACATATTTTTTATGGGTTTAAAATGTGGCATTATTGGAATTACCAACTCAGGTAAAACTACTTTGTTCAATTGTATGTCAAAAACAAAAGCACAGATTACCAATTTTGCTTTCAGTACAGGAAAATCAAATATAGGTATTTGTACAGTTCCGGATCAACGATTAACTAAAATACATCAGTTAATAAAAGCTGATGAACTAATTTATGCTACCGTTGAAATTGTTGACATCCCGGGTTTGGCAAAAGGCTCTAGTATGGGAGAGGGGATTGGAAATGCTTTTCTGGCTGATATACGTTTATGCGATGCGCTTATACATGTTTTACGTTGTTTCGATGATGCAAATTTACCTCATATTGACGAAACTATTAATCCGGTAAGAGATATAGAAACTGTTGATTTAGAACTTCAAATTAAAGATTTAGAACAGATAGAACGAAAAATTCAAAAATTAGACAAAGCAGCCAGAGTTGGAGATAAGGAAGCACGTCAGCATATTGAAATACTGGAAAAATATAAAAATCACCTTGAAAATTTTCAAAATATCAGAACATTAGTTACCAATGAAAATGAAAAGAAAGTGGTAGAAGATATGATGCTTTTAACTGCTAAACCCGTTATTTATGTATGCAATGTAGACGAAAAATCAGTGTTGACTGGGAATGCATATTCAAATGCAGTAAAAGATTTTCTTAAAAACACAAATACTGAAATATTAATTATTGGGGGAAAATTGGAAGCTGAAATTTCTGAATTAGACGATGCAGATCAGTTACTTTTCTTAGAAGATGTCGGCTTACAAGAACCGGGAGTTAATAAATTGTTGCAATCAGCTTACAAATCATTGAATCTTATTTCTTTTTTTACCGTTGGCGGTAAAGAAAACCGTGCATGGACTATTACCGAGGGCATGTTGGCTCCTCAGGCTGCCGGAGTTATTCATAGTGATCTTGAAAGAGGTTTTATTCGTGCAGAAGTCATTGCATACAATGATTTAATAGCTTATGGATCAGAAGTTAATTGTAAAAATGCAGGCAAATTATCCGTTGAAGGGAAAAATTATATTATTAAAGATGGTGATATTTTACATATTCGATTCAATGTATAATTTTTTTTTATCATGATTAAAAGGCAAGTCAATAAAAAAAATATTATATTTGCATATCATAAATTTTACACATATAATTGTTATATTAAAAACGTTAAAAATTAAAACATAAAAGGATGAAACATATTTTTACTTATTTATTAAGAATTTGTATACTATTTTGTTTATTAATCAGTCTAAATGTTCAAGCTCAACAAGCAACTATTTGTGACATTACTTTTGAAAGTGTAGGAGAAGCTAATCCTAAGTATCTTAAAAATTTTAATCCAATAGATTATAATCGGCAAATAATGAATGAGTGCGTGATTGATGTTATTAATTATGCACGCAAAAATTGTAGTTTTGCAGAGCCATTGATAGAAAAGATAATTTTGGATACAGCAGCTAAGTACCAGTCGGATTTTATGGCAAAAAAAGAAGAAAGGACATACGATAATATTGTCAGCTATTTGAAAACAACCGAATTAAGGTCTGTTAGAGCAGGAGGGACAAAACGTGTCAGTGAGCTTATAGCCAGGGTTAAAGCAACAAAAGATAATGCTAAGAGCGACTATTCATATTTGGAAGTAGCCACTGAAATTGCAAATTATATATTAAAAAATCCCAAAACTACGGCTATACCTTTGGATAATAAATTTACTTATATAGGTGTTGGTATAAGTGTGGATGCGTATTATAAATATGTGTATGCATCTTTAGTTTTTGGTAATGATTTGTCATTTAATAAGGATGATATTACCTTTAAAAATACGACGTATACACGAAAAACATACGGATTAAAACCTTACAATGATAAAATATGTCGTAAATGTGAAGTGAAAAATATTGAAGAATTGCATAAATGTATTGTGGTTAAAGGTTCTGATATATATTTTGTTCACCCTAACGTAAAAGAATTGAAACGATTAATAGGGAAGAAAAAAGATGCCATAGCCATAGATATTGTTCAACATTCTCAATATGTATGCAATTCACAAAATGATATTGACTTAAATTTCCCAAACAGAGGTGTGATGTTAAAATACATTCCCTTTAAGAAATTAGTGAAGAAAAACGAAATAACAGATAAGAAAGATAAAGGAATAAGAACCTATCTTGTAAGTATACCTAATGAAGTTTCCGCTCCTTATGATATTAATTTAATTTTAATAAAAAACAAAGTTGTTTGTCGTACCTTAGTGAAGACCAACATTAAACAACCTACATCCAATTATTCAGGGAAAACAAGTTTAATCCCTGATTTAACAGGCATACAAACCTCCATCAATTATATTCCGCAACCTGAAAAAACACAATTGGAATTTAATGTACCCTTTGAATTAAATAAATCAGAATATAATGCTCAGGATATTCAACCTTTTATTGATGCTTTGAAAGAACCAAGGTTTATTATTGATAGCTTGGAAATTACAGCTTCTACTTCATTTGAAGGTTCAGATCAATCGAATGAAACTTTACAAAAAAAACGTTCCGAAAGTATCATAGCTGCTCTACGAAAAATGCAAGTTGAAAATATTGTTCATACTATCAAATTAGAAGATGGTTATGATTTATTAATTGCGGATTTAAAGAACAACAAGGAATATTCTGATTTAGCAAGTTTATCAAGGAATGATTTAAAAGCAAAACTAAGAAATGCTAAATTAGCAAAAACTTTAGAACCAATATTGAAGAATCATCGTCGGGCTCACATCAGCATGTATGCCACTTATGATATTACTGAAAAATATGAACAAGGATTTGTGGTAAATAAATTTAATAAAACCTTAGCAAAAGGTGATTTACCTTTGGCTTTTGCTATTCAAAAATTTATAATTAAAAGAGTAGAAGAAGGTATGTATACCAAAGACTTAATTGATAGCATGAAAATTCCGAATACCTTGTCTATGTTGCCATTTCTGACGAATAAATATTATATGTTGTCGTTTTACGATGGTGGATTATCCTCTGAAAACATGAAAGCGGTGATTGATTTAGTAAAATTTGATAATAAGAACCAAATTGTTGAATTTAATGCTCTTTGCTGCTCTGTTTTAGATATGGAAATCAAATCAACTTCACAAGTGATACCTATGCAAGTAAAAATAGATAAATTTTATAATACATCCATAGGGAAAACCTATCCTGCCAAAGTAGATGCGTTAAATATGACGTACCAATATAAAGTATTGGATTTTATTAATGAAAGTGAAACTCCCGATGAAGCTTTAATGGCTACTATTTACTCAAAAATTAAAGAAATAGCATTACCTACCATTACAACATGGCAAAAAGCTTACGAAGTAGCTTCAACATTTATTGAATATGGTGATTATGGTTTTGCTCGTACAACGATGGATACTTACATTAATGATCCGGGAATTAGCGAAGATTTTATTTTTACCTATTTAAATTTGTATAGTATAGACGAAAGAACGTATACATCAAAGAAATTTGAAATTGCTTGTCGCTTAGCATCACAAAAGAACAGAGCCCGTTTTTGCAATGAGATAAAATCTTATTCCTATTTGGTAAGGGAAAATCTTGGAGCTAAGAATATTATATGTAGCGAATGTAAATAGTATTTTTTCAGTTAAGGCTATTAACTATCTATGATAATAAGATTGATAATAGCTTTTTTTTAACCTATATAACATGAAATCGATACCTTTAGCAGAAGAAATGCGACCAAGGACATTGGATGATTATTATGGTCAGGAGCATTTGGTTGCTAAAGATGCTATTCTTCGTAAGGCGATGGATGCCGGGAATATTCCATCCATGATATTATGGGGACCTCCCGGAGTAGGAAAAACGACATTAGCTTATTTAATTGCCAATCAATTAAAATGTAATTTTTATAAACTCAGCGCCATTAATTCGGGTGTGCGTGATATACGTGATGTTATTGATAGTGCAAAAAATAGTGATGAGGCTTCAATTTTATTTATCGATGAAATACATCGTTTCAGCAAATCCCAACAAGATTCTTTGCTTGGAGCAGTAGAGCAGGGGATTGTCATTTTGATTGGAGCTACTACTGAAAATCCTTCTTTTGAAGTCATTACTCCTTTGTTATCCCGATGTCAGGTCTATGTATTAAAACCGCTGGATAAATCACATTTGCAGGATATATTGCTGCATGCACAAGAAATTATGCAGCTAAGAGTTGAACGAAAAATAACGATTGAATCAACAGATGCTTTGATGTATATTTCCGGCGGAGATGTGCGTAAATTACTCAATGCTTTTGAGTTAACTGTTTATTCTTTGTTGACAAATGAGACTGATATAGTTATTACAAATGATAAAGTCATACAAGTGGTTCAACAAAATTTACAAACCTATGATAAATCAGGGGAAATGCACTATGATATTGTTTCTGCTTTTATTAAATCCTTACGAGGCAGCGATCCCAATGCTGCTGTGTATTGGATGGCACGTATGATAGCAGCGGGAGAAGATCCAAAATTTATTGCAAGAAGAATGGTCATTCTGGCTTCAGAGGATATTGGGAATGCCAATCCGAATGCTTTGTTATTAGCTACAAATTGTTTTCAAGCTGTAACGATGATTGGTATGCCCGAATCTCGAATCATATTATCGCAAACAGCAATTTATTTAGCTTGTTCTCCTAAAAGTAACGCTTCCTATCTGGCTATAGATAAAGCATTGGCATTAGTTGAAAAAACGAAGGATTTATCCGTTCCCCTTTCGATACGCAATGCACCCACTAAACTTATGAAAGATTTAGATTATGGTTTAGGATATCAATACGCTCATGATTTTCCGGGAAATTTTGTAGCTCATGAATTTATGCCCGATACATTACGTGGAAAAGTAGTATATGAACCCGGAGATAATGCAAGGGAAAAGGAAATACGTCTTCGTTTGCAAAAGCTTTGGAAAAACAAATATAATTATTAAAAAACAAATATTCTTTTTTTATCAGGCAGAGAATAATCTACGTTTATCTTAACATAAATAGTATTGGCAGGAAGCAATAATGCGACTTTTTCAGGCCATTCTATAAAACAGTACTTCCCTGTATCCAAATATTCCGTAAAACCCATATCTATGGCTTCATTTATATGCTTTATGCGATAAAAATCAAAGTGATAGATAACTCCGAGGCTAGGAGCGTCGTATTCATTTACCAATGAAAATGTCGGGCTGCTTACTTCATCAGTACATTGTAAATACAAGCAAAGATATTTCATAAAAGTGGTTTTGCCTGCACCCATTGCTCCGTCTAATGCAAAAATACGATTATCAGGATATTTTTTGATTAATTGTTGAGCAATACTTACAAGTTCTTCTTGTCGGGAACATATAAGTGTTTCTTCCATTATACGAATACGATAAATTTATTCTTTTTCGGCAGATTGTGATTCTTTGTTAACTTCTTCTTCAAAAGAAAGCATATGATTTTCATGCAAGGTATTGTACCATGTAAAAAGTTTTTTCATGTCAGATACATACACTCTGTTTTTATCATAGCTAGGAAGAATTTTTTCCATATATAATTTTAATGCATTGTTTTCTGACTTAGGATCAATACATTTATTACCATTTTCAATTATAAATATATTTTTTAAAACTTCTTTTAATGGGATTTCTTCTGTTTCGGTAAATATACAGATTTCTTCTAAGGAACTAACTTTATGAGACGGAAAAACAGGAAAACGCGATTTATCATTGAGAGATTCAACAATTATACGATCTTTGCCCTGTACTACAATTTGAAATAATCCGTTTTTACCTGAGATTGTTAAAATTTTTTTTAATTCCATTTTTTGAAAAGATAATTTAATATTAGCTTATTGAATTTATTTATAATTGATTATAATTATAGAATGATAGATAATTTGTTTTCAACATATTTTTTAGTAATATGTAATTTTTTTTGATTGGAAGTAGGAAAATCAAACATGGCATCGTTCATGATTTTCTCAATGATAGTACGTAATCCTCTGGCACCTAATTTTAAATCTACCGATTTTTCTACTATATATAAAATGGCATCATCATCAAAATGAAGGTTAATATTATCAATTTCAAGTAATTTTGTGTATTGTTTTACCAATGCATTTTTAGGCTCCAACAAAATTCGTTTTAATGCCGTTTTATCCAATGGGCTCATATGGGTAATAACGGGAAACCGACCACAAATTTCAGGAATAAGTCCATAGGAACGTATATCTTGAGAGGTTATATGCTTTAACATTTCATTGTCATTAACCTTTTCACCCTTCTTTTTATAGCCTATAACTTTTGTATTCAAGCGACTTGCAATCTTTTTCTCTATACCGTCAAAAGCACCGCCGGCAATAAATAATATATTTTTAGTATTAACTTGAATAAACTGTTGTTCAGGGTGTTTTCTGCCTCCTTCAGGGGGAACATTCACTATACTGCCTTCTAAAAGTTTGAGTAAGGCTTGTTGAACGCCTTCACCAGAAACATCCCTGGTAATAGAGGGATTGTCGGATTTACGTGCAATTTTATCGATTTCGTCAATAAAAACAATGCCTTTTTCTGCTTTGTTTACATTGTAATTTGCAGCTTGTAATAAGCGACTTAAAATACTTTCCACATCTTCGCCTACATATCCGGCTTGTGTAAAGACGGTGGCATCGGCAATGCAAAAAGGCACATCCAATAATTTGGCAATAGTACTTGCCAACAAGGTTTTTCCGGTACCGGTTTCTCCTACGAGAATGATGTTTGATTTATCGATTTCAACATCTTCTTCCTGTCGGTCTTGATAATAACGAATACGTTTATAATGATTATAGACTGCAACAGAAATTACTTTCTTCGCTTCTTCTTGTCCGATAATATATTGGTCTAAAAAAGCTTTTATGTCAGCCGGTTTTTTGTCAAAAGTGAAAGTGGTAGTGGTAGAAGATTTATTACTGCTTTTTATTTTGCGTATGATTTCATTCGCAGTTTGAATGCAATTTTCACAAATAACCGCATTTAATCCATCTAAAAGTAATATATCATCATTTGCGGGATTGCCACAAAAGGAGCACGTTTTACTGTTTTTTTTAGCCATAATAAAAAGCTAATGATTACACTCTTTGTAATATTTCATCAATCATACCGTATGCTTTAGCTTCTTCTGCAGACATCCAGTGGTCGCGGTCAGAGTCAGCCCATACTTTTTCATAGGTTTGACCACTATGAAGGGCAATGATTTCGTACAATTCTTTTTTTACTTTTTGAATTTCTCTTGCTTCAATTTCAATATCCGAAGCTTGTCCGGAGGCACCACCCATGGGTTGATGAATCATTACCCGTGAATGCTTTAACGCTGAACGTTTTTTGGGAGCTCCTGCACATAATAAAACGGCACTCATGGAAGCAGCCATTCCGGTGCAAATAGTAGCTACTTCAGCCTCAATATACTGAATTGTATCATAAATTCCAAGTCCTGCATAAACCGAACCTCCGGGTGAGTTGATGTAAATCTGTATGTCTTTTTTAGAATCAACAGATTCTAAAAATAATAATTGAGCTTGAATAATATTGGCAACGTCTTCAAAAATAGGCACGCCCATAAAAATAATTCTATCCATCATCAAACGGGAGAAAACATCCATCGAAACAGCATTTAACTGCCTTTCCTCTATAATATTGGGAGTAATATATTCATTCAATACCGATGTATAACGGTGAAGTGTCATGCTATTGACACCTGCATGTTTTACTGCATATTTTCTAAATTCATCATTCATAATTATAATGTATTAGTGGTTTATTTTTTAACGGATTGACTTTTTTCTTTTTTTGGTTTAGCTACTTTCTTTTTATCACCCGCAGATGCCAAAAATTCATCAAAACTGACATTTTCAATTTTTGGATTTACTTTTTGGATAAGTGCTGCAATAATTTTTTCAGAGAAGATGTTTTCATAGGCATTTTTAAGATTCTCCGTTTTTTTCATCATCTCATTAGCGAAACTATTTATTTGATTTTCTTGTTCTTCAGGAAGTTTAACCTGATTATTTACACCAAAATAACTGCTTCGGATATAATCTTTAATGTATTGACGGATTTCATCATTGTCAACATTAATAGCTTCGTCTTTCGATATTTTATCTTCAATTAATTGATAGCTTATTGATTTTTTAATATCAATATATTTTTCGTCAATGTTTTCTTTGGTATACTCCTCACTTTTATTGACAACTAAAAATCGTTTAATAAAATTATCGGGAAGTTCAAATGTTGTATGCTCTATCAATTGATTCATTATTTTATTGCGATACAGCATTTTTTCGTCTCTTTCGTAAGATAACTCTATTTGTTTTTTTATGCTTTCTTTTAAAGATTTTATATCTTTTACATCACTGTCAGGAAATGCTTTATCGAAGAATTCTGCATTGAGTTCTGCGGGTTCGATATGATGAATGGCATCAATTCTAATGCTTATATTTACCGGAGCATTAACTAAATCATCAACTTTTGTTTTAAGAAAGGTTGAACGTTCGTAATCGCTTTTAAATATTTCAGTAGTGTTGATTTGTAAAACATCGTGATTTTTTTTGCCGATAAATTCTTTTTGTTTTTTATCTTTGATATAACTTAACAACAAGGAAGCAGTAAATTCTTTTTCATTATCGCCTTCAGCAAGCACGGTTACCAATAGCATATCTTCGGCAACGACTTCTTCGGTAGAGGAGAACTTGCCCATTTTGTGTTGTAGTTTTTTTATTTCCTCCTCTATTTCTTTTTCGGATGCATTAATTTTTAAATAGTTTGTTTTTTTTATTTTTTCATAACTGACTTCAAAATCAGGATGTATACCTATTTCGAATGAGAAACTGAAATTTTCTTCTTCTTTTTCAAAATCACCTTTTGTTTTATCGGGTAATGCAAGAGGTTCAAATAAAATATTAATATTATTATCTTTGATATAGTTGAGTAAATTATCATTTATCATTTTTGATATTTCATCAGCAACGATAGATTTCTTATACATTTTATTTATCATTCCCATAGGAACATGCCCCGGTCTAAATCCGGGAATATTAGCTTTGCGTTTTAAATCTTTTAATGATTTTTCTACCTGCTCGTGATAATCTGTTTCATCAATTTCTATCGTGATGATATCATTTAAATGTTCAATATTTTCTCTTAATATATTCATTCTTTGTTAAGTTATGTTTTAGTAATTATAGTTTGCAAAAGTACTATTTTTTTTAAGATAATCCTCAAAGTTTTTCATTCTTGTTTGAGAAAAAATAAATTATAGGTGACTTATAAAAATAGTAAGTTGTTTGGATTAGGATACGTTTTTTGACATTAACTTTTTAAGACTAAGAGCTATCAAAGTCAGGGTCATGCCTGATAAAATAGTAACATGTAACCAAACGGTGAGCAAACCGGCTCCTTTAATCATAATGTCTTTCAGAGCAATAATAAACCATTTGGTGGGAATAATATGGGAAATTAATTGTATAATATAGGGCATGTTTTCAATTGGAAAAATAAAACCTGAAAGCAACAAAGCGGGTAAAAATAAACCTAGCATACACAATATCATTGCCACTTGTTGTGTTTTAGTGTATACGGATATTAAAATACCTAGTGCACAAGCTGTTAACATAAAAAGAACACACACTAGCGCCAAAAGGAAAATGCTGCCGTTCATAGGCATATTAAACATAAAAATTCCTAATACAATAACAATAAAAGTACATATCAACGAAATAAGCATGTAAGGAATAATTTTAGCCGTTACCATAGTAAGTTGACGTACCGGTGTAATGGCTAACATTCGCCAACTGCCTGTTTCTTTTTCTCTTGATAATGTGATGGATGTCATTAATGCAGTTACAATAATCATGATTAAAGCTATGTTTCCGGGGATAAACATATACGCACTTTCAAGCGATGGATTGTATTGCATTTTTGTATTAATGTCGAAGGCTTGTAAATCAGGAAGACTTTGATTAAGTTCTTTTTGGAAATCACCAATGATTTGTTTTCCATAACTCTCTAAGGTGGTAGCTATATTGATATTGGAAGCATCTATTATTAATTGTATGTTAGCTTCTTTTTTTTGCATAATGTCTTCCTCGAAACTACTCGGAATGATAACAGCCATATTAATGAGTCCTTTTTGAAATGTTTGTTCTATTTCATCTTCAGAATTTAGGTTTTTTGTGATTTTAAAATAGGTAGAAGCCGTCATCTTTTCAATTAATAATCTTGAATAGGTATCGTTTGCATAATCCAAAACGGCTATTTCAGTAGTGGAAATTTCATTTTTAATGGTATGACCAAACAAAATAACCAATACAATTGGCATGGTAAAAATCAAGATTAAAGTACGCATATCCCTAAAAATATGCCTGAATTCTTTAATCAAAATAGCTCTAAATGATTTCATTGTTATTGTTATCGATTTATAATTTTATGAAAAACATCATTCATAGAACTTACTTGATAATTTTCTTTTAAATCATTGGGATTCCCCATGATTTCTATTCTTCCGTTCGACATAAAACATAAGCGGTTACAATATTCCGCTTCATCCATATAATGAGTAGTAACGACAATAGTAACTCCCTGAGAGGCACTTTCATAAATCATATTCCAGAATTCTCTTCTGACTAAAGGATCTACACCGCTGGTAGGTTCATCTAAAAATACAATTTCAGGATTGTGAATTAAAGCGGTAGCAAAAGCTAATTTTTGTTTTTGTCCCAAGGGTAAGGATAAAACTTTACTGCCGGCAAAATCTCTCATTTGTAATCGTGCTATGATGTGTAATATTCTTTTCTTTAGGATATCACGTTTTATTTTATAGATAGTTCCGAATAACTCCAAATTTTCTATAACGGTTAAATCATCATATAGAGAAAATTTTTGGCTCATATAACCTATATGTTTGCGAATTTCTTTCCCATGAGTAAACACATCATAACCAGCCACATTCATCCTACCGGAAGTAGGAATTAGCAAGCCGCACAACATACGAATGGTAGTTGTTTTCCCCGCACCGTTAGCCCCCAATAAACCAAAGATTTCACCTTTGTTAACAGTAAAAGAAATAGCATCAACGGAAGTAAATTCTCCGAATTTTTTGGTAAGATTATCAACTATAATAGCAGCTTCCAATTGGATTTATTTTTTATTCGTATGTTTAAAACAATTAAAATCAAAATTTATTTTATAAAACGAAAAATAAAGAACAAAGCTAAAACAGTTTAGTTTCTCTACATATATATTTATTCATAGTAGTCGAAACGCAAATGTTTTACTGTTAATCCTTTATTTATAAGTTGTTTCAGCGAATCAATGCCGATTTTAAGATGTTCAATGGCATATTGATCTGTAACTAATTTATCGCTTTCTGCTGTTTTTATACCGTCGGCAAGTAAGGGTTGGTCTGATACCAACAGTAAAGCACCTGTAGGAATACGGTTGTAAAAACCTACCGAAAATAGGGTAGCTGTTTCCATGTCAACAGCCGTAGTGCGTGTACGGCTTAGATAGGCTTTGAATTTTTCGTCGTGCTCCCAGACCCTGCGATTGGTAGTATAAACGGTTCCTGTCCAATATTCTCTTCCATAATCCCTTATCGTTGATGAAATGGCTTTTTGTAAGTTAAAAGCCGGCAATGCAGGCACTTCCATGGGGAAATAATCGTTTGACGTACCTTCCCCTCGTATCGCTGCAATGGGTAGTAGTAATTCCCCTAAACCGATGTATGGTTTTAAACTGCCGGTTTTACCTAAAAAAAGTACTGCTTTCGGCATAATGGCAGAAAGTAAATCCATAATAGTGGCTGCCATCGGACTACCCATGGAAATGTTAATGATAGTAATATCATCTTTCGTGGCATTCGGCATCTGATGTTCTAATCCATTGATGCTTGTATCCATGAGATTGGCGAAATTTGTGATGTAATTTTTGAAATTAGTAAGTATGATATACTGCCCGAATTCCTCTAATTTTAAACCGGTATATCTTGGCAACCAATTGTTAACTATCTCTTTTTTTGTTTTCATGTGTAGGTGATTTTGCAAGGTTTAGTTGAAAGCAAAATTACTCTTTTTTTGTAATGCTTATGGACGATAAACGAAAAAGCTGTCAATTAAAAAGTTTTCAGCTCTTAGTTTTTTTGTTCCGAAAAATAGGAGTGGGGGAAGTTGACTCTTCATTCTTGGCTTTGCAAAATGTTTTGTTAGGCAATTGCATTTTATTCTTTTAATACTATTATTTTTTCTTTTATTAAAATTTTATTTTCTTCTTTTAATTGGATAAAATAGATTCCATTGGAAATGTTGTCAGATTGCAAACAGATTGTCTGTCCAGAGATATTTTTAATTATTTTAACTATTTGTCCATTAAAATTATAAATAGTCAAGGTTGCATCTTTGAGAGTCCTGTCTAAATAAATATTTGTCTGTCTGGAGAAGGGATTTGGATAACAACTGTAATTGAAACCTAAAAATTCTTCATCTATACTTTCAAGAATCTGATTACAACCTATTTCAGAGACATAATTTGAAACGAATAAGGTGCTTGTACAGTCTTTAACACATACGAGATACCTATCAGTAAAGTCGATAGTATAGGAGTCCCCTGGTTCTATAAGTCCGGAATGTGATCCAACTCCTTGAATAAAATAGGTGTCATTATTCGTGTGAGTCTTATTAAAAATCCATCTTTTTCTATATTTCCCATTGATCATTATTGAATCAATGGATTGAACAACCAAATTGTAAATACCATATGGAACCATAAGTCCTTTGACTGAATCACCTATTGAAATGTTATAGTCAAATAGAAGAGAATCTATATTTGTACCTGCAAAAACAAAGAATGCTTTATTCGCTGCAGAATCATCTCTCAGCGCACCAACATAGCAGGGTGGGCGTGAAGAAGGAGGATCAGTCGGTAGTGACCAAGAGTATACGTAAATAGAATCGAAAGATCTGTTTATCTTTTTATATAAGTATGAATTAATTACAGTATCACCCGAAATATAGTAGTTATAATATTCCTTATAATATTTATTATACTGAAATGGAACATGAGTATTACAGTCTACTCTCCAAAAGGCTGAGTCTGGAAAGAAGTGGTAAACATTTGTCTGTCCATGAACATTGGAAACGACAATTAAGATTGCGAGAATTAGAAGAATTTTTTTCATAGTTCTTATGTTATTTAACACTATAGATAAAAAACAATATTAAGAGTTGTTTGAAGTCATCAAATGCATTTTGCCTAACGATTGTATATACGCCATCAGCTTTTATATTTACCTTTTTGTAAGCTTGTTTATTGAAAATTTAATTATTGTATATCTTCTGTTTTTGTTTTGCAAAAATAGTCTTTTTTTAATGAAACACTTAAAATTATTTTTTTTATCTTTTCCCTTTCCTAAAGCAAAATCCTTCCAAAAATGCGTGTTTCGGATAGGAAATGCTTCGTTAAAATACCAAAAAGCTCCGGAGCTTATTTTTTATACTATTTTAAATTTTATGTGGATGTTATAGAAATTCAATTTAATAAAAAAAGTTTCATGTTTGTTGGTTTTGGTATGGTTTTATGGTTTAATTTTGTATCAAACTAAAACGAAATATCAACAGTATGAAAACACAGCGATTAGTAGCAAGTCATCAACTGGGAGCAATTCTCTCAAGAATTCATATAGAAAGTCCGGAAACTGTAGAAGAAAAACGTCCGCATACAATTACAAATAATACTTTAGTCTGTTTACGTATCAAACTCGAAAGGGAAGTTATACATAAGGCTATCCATAATCCCTAGGGAAGCATGAAGGAATAAAGTATTCCATTTAAAACCCTTAGAAGCCGTTGTAGTCCTACAGCGGCTCTTTTTTTGCCTAAAAAAACACTCAAAAAGCCTTAGAGCTTTTTCCAAAAAGCTCTCGTACTTTTTCCAAAAAGCCTTAGAGCTTTTCTAAAAAAGCTCTAAAGCTCTTTTTGAAAAGCTCTCAAACTCTTCAAAAGAAGCTCTCAAGCTCTTTTTAAAAAGTTTTCGTCAATTATTTTTACACTATTCGAACGTATAGGTGTAAATTCGTATCGATTTTTACGGCTTTTTTATTACTAAATAAGGTATAATTAGGTGTTTTTTTCCTATTTGGAATATAAAAGTGGGAATAGATACCTATTATAAAGTAAATTAGTGGGGAAATAAACGCTATAAATAGGGAGTGAGTGGGGATGATATAATCTATACAGTTATGCATAGAGACCAACACCTGCTACTATTACCCTAGAAAACCTCAAAAAAAACCAAAAACACCCATTTTCAGTAAAATGGAAGGATTTTACACTCTTTCAGGAAAAAGTAAATAAAAGGGAGAGGGAGATAAGAGTGAAATAGTTTTAAAAAATATTATTTAAAAATTTACTTATTTCTATGAATAGTTAATATGTATCTTTGCAAAACATAAAAATAATATGAAAATAACATTAATAAGTACACTCTTATTTTTTTTCTTTATAGCTTGTAACAATGATAATACTGAAATATATTCAGAGAAGTTCGCTTACCCTTCATCGAAAGTATGGGCGCATAAAGTCAACGATACTGCCGATGCGCAACGTAAAAAAGAATTATTTGCCGGTTTAGAAGTGGATCTCTATTATTCAGAATATCAAAAAACAATCTATGTAGGACATGATGCATATGATACCATCAACGAAGTAAGCTTTGAGAAGTGGCTGAATGCTTTATCTTCCCCTGAAAAAACATATTATTGGTTGGATATAAAAAATTTAACAATTCATAATGCCAATGAAATAGCAAAACAATTAGTTACTCTCGCAAAAAAACATGCCATAACCTCCAACCTAATGGTTGAACATACGGATTGTGATGCATTGCAAATAGTGAAAAACAGTGGATTGGCTGTAATTTTATGGGTTGATAATCTGTATTGGTGGGATAAAAAAGATACTTTACAGTGGTACAATATTACCAAAGAAAAAATTAATGCCTTGCATCCTCATGCTATTAGTTGCGAATATAGAATGTATCCACTCTTGACAAAATCATTTCCCACACAAAACGTGCATTTTTGGAATACGCCCATAGAAGATAGTATCAGTAATAGAGCATTGACTCACAAAATGTGTTTGGATACATCCGTAAAAGTTGTTTTGGTTGATTATGAAAGCGTCAATTTCTAATTGTTATTTTCTTTTTAACAATATTAAATTATCATATTCTTTAACAATCGCCCATTTGTCAGGTTCTTTATTGATAATAATATCCAATAATTTATAATCATCTTCAGAGTAAGTCCAACTTTTACGGTTAAGTAAAAGATATTCACAATCGAAAATTAATGGATAGGTATAAATTTTATCGCGTGTTGCTAAATGGGGGACAAACAAGGTGCACGCACAAACAGGTGCATCTTTTGGGATAAGTTTAATCAATTTATACGCTTCTTTTACAGAAAAATCTTTTTCGATATAATGTGTTTTCCTAAAAATATTAACCTTGTCAAGAGGGAGATATGTTATGGGATTAATTATAGTATATTTGGTAACTGCTATACATAAAACAACAGCAATGAGTGCCATCCTTTTTTGTTTTTTTAAATCATGTATTGAGCTGAACCATATAAAAATGCCGCTTGTTATAATAGGTACAAATTCAACATTATACTGAAGACTGATACCCCATAATACAGGGTCATTGCTAAACATTTTTTGGCAATAAATCGGAATGAGCATAAAAATATAATTCGGTTTGAAAAACAGAAACATTAATCCTGAAATTAATAAACTTAGGTGCAATTCTGTTTTTAGGAAATTATAGTCAGGGTTGTTTAAACTATTAATAAATAATAATTTAAATGTTTCAAACGGATGAGTAATTAAATATGCAAAGGCTTCTTGGAAATTATTACCCAATGCTTGGTAGCGTTTAAATCCCATGTAATTATCCCCGTTTGAAAAAGAAGGCATTATCACACCCACTATTGTTATAAAATATATCAAGGAAAATACAGCATAAGCAGCTAAGAAATAAAGACTTTTTCTCTGTTTTCGATAATCCCACATTAATCCGATACATATAAAAAATACGAACAAAGCCATGTTTTCTTTTCCAATTAAAATCGCAAAAATCAGAAGGCTTGATATAAGAAATTTTTCTTTTTTGAAAAAATAAAAAAACCAGGGAATAATCATACTTGCTACTACATTGCTATGATAATCATAAGAAATTGTATGTATGACTCCAAAAAATGAAAAAAGAAAAAGCATGGATAAAAGCGGTACTATTTTATTTTTAGAATACAATTCCGTTAATTTAAAAACACCAATTCCGCCAATTATAACAGCAAGTATTTGAATAATTAACAACGTGTAGGAGCCAAATATATACACCAAAGGAGAAAAAATCATTAAGTATAAATCAAAGTGATCCGAAAGAAGATTTACCCCATGATATCGAAAGACTAAACTGTCGTTAAATTGAAAATGCGCATAATCCCATAAGGCTTTGGTATATAAACCTAAATCTAAAGCATAACTTCTAAAAAGATAGTGATTGACAAACGATATATCAATATAAATCAGTGTAAAAATGAAGATAAGCAACCAAGCCAAGGAGGGTAGTGGTCCTATTTTTTTTTCAGTCCAAGATTCGAATGTTTTCATAGCGTAACTTATTTAATATTAATTAAATATATATTTTTCATTTCAGCAATATATTTGTAGTGAATAAATTTCTCACCCTTAAATGAAAAGATAGGATATCTAAAATTGTCTGTTAAGTTTGTATCGGATAAGAAAGGAGAGTAGGAAATCATATGGTATTCCAGCTTTTTATCATCTAACACAATTGTATTTTTTAGGCTAACAGGTTTATAATGAATTTCCGTATCGAATTTAGTTTTTGACATTCCCGGAGCCGATATTTCAAAATGCACACATTCATCATTGCTGTAGAGAGTGAATTCTCCTTTTTCATTGGTGAAAGTGTTCATCCCCACGGACCAATCTTCATTCCATCCCCTAATAACCGCACCTTCGATGGGTTCTTTTGTCTTTTTATCAAGTACCTTCCCTTTGATGCAAAAATTGGTATATCCTAACATATTATAATAGTTAACAGCTTGTTCGGGTGTTGTTTTTTTGTAGTTTTTCAACTTCTGAATTTCTAAGGCTGCAGGCTTTAAGCTTCCCTGAATGCTATATTTCCCGTCATTTGTTTGGGTAACTCCCTGATGATTTAACAAGCCGGAATATTGTGCTTCATAGTGCGTGTTTTGAATTTCCTGGAATTCCCACCACCCAAATCCGCAACCGCCACAATCAACGGTATATCGAAATGCATCTATCATAAACTGACGTTGACTCTCATAGGAAACAGATACATTGTCAGCAGGTAATGCAGTTTCTCCTACCATCCAGGGCTTATTCATATATTTACTATACCAATATATTTCATTGGGAACCCGCAAGGGGTGATACGTATGAATTTGAATAAAATCAACCGGCAGTAAAAAGGGGTCCCATTCAAAAACTTCTATGGGTTCTGAAAAGCCAATTGTAAATAATTGATAGGGTGCAAATTCACTCATCATATTTTTCCATTTTTTTACAATTTGCATAGCTTCTTTTTTCGTACGATTGGCTTTGGTATCAAAATATAAGGGTTCGTTCATAAAATCGTAAGCAAAGAGAGTAGGAGAGTTTTTGAATTCATTTAATAACCTGATAGTAAATTTTTCCAAAGATGTGTTTTGAATAGGAGGTTTAATCAATAACATAATTTTTAAATCCTTTTCAGCAGCAATTTGCAAACACTCTTTTAATCCCGCAATGATTTTATCGTAATCCGTATCTATATAAAAAAAAGTATCATCGGCTACGTAGCCGTACTTTCCTTTTTCGTTGCAACTTATACGGTCAAAACAAAGACGTATAGTATTAAATCCTAATTCTTTGATTAGTTGAAAATGCCCCTCTAACTGATGTCGGATTTCTGCTTTTGTATGGTATTCATAAATATCGGGATTTTCATAATATTTACAGGGAGAAACAACAAACTCATGATTGATATTGCGATATTCAATCACATAATTAAGTATAATCGGGAAAAAAGTATCTTGTTTTAGTTTAAAAACATTGTTCTCAATATACACATATTCGTTTTTGTCTGTTATCGGAAGCGAAATTTCTCTTTGGCATGAGAACAGAAAAAGAATAAAGATAATTAGAATGATGTAAGATGTAATTTTTTTATTCATAATTTGATTGAAAAGGATTTTTTGAGGTTATATCGTATTGAATTGCTGACAATAGCATTTGAAAACCAAGTATAAAACTAAGTACGGCAAGCATAATGGTTCCGGTAGGAGCAGGAGTTTGAATGGAAGCATAGTGAATCCATTTGATTAGTCCAAAAATCAATTCGAAAAGAAACAAAAGAAGACCAAAGAAAATATAAATGGAGCCTATATTAAAATCATAAATAAAATAACGCAACCATATTCTTCGCCAATACGCTATGAAAATTTTAGGAGGAAAAAATAATATACTTTTTAGAATTGAAAGATTTGATTTTTCGCGTAGGTAGATAGCCGGCATACCAATGTCTTTGATGCGGGCACCGGTATAGTACAATGCTATCAGCAGAGAAGATTCAAAGAAAAATCGTTTTGAAATATGCTTAAAATCAATTTCTCTCAATGTTTTTGTTTGAATTGCAAAATAACCGTTCGTAGGATCTGAAATCTGCCAATATCCGGAAGCGGATTTTAGTAAGAAACCCATGAACAAATTGCCCATTCTTCTTAAAACAGGCATCTGATTAAGCATGCTGCGATTATGAAATCGATTTCCTTTCACATATTGATAGTTAGACTCAGAAAGGCATGTAATCATTTCAGGAATGTAACGTGTATCCATTTGTCCGTCACCATCTATTTTAACAACGATATCACATCCCATTTCAATGGCTTTATGAAATCCGCTTAGCATTGCTCCACCAACACCTTGATTTTTTGAATGATGTATTGCAATGATGCGAGAATTCTCATTAGCTAATTGATTGATAATATTTCCTGTATTATCCGGAGATGCATCATTAACCAAAATAATGCTTGAAATACATTCCGGTACACTTGCGATAACTTTTTCTAAATGATTTTCTACCTTATAACAAGGTATGACGAGTGTTGTTTTTATATTTAGTTTCATGTTTTAACGATTTCCTTTTTGTGCTTCAGTATAATTAGGATAACTTAAATAGGAGTTATACTCTTTTGATGGCTTAATTTTCCAGAAAGAGTCAATATACGCTTTTTTGGTCATAGCTTCATAATGAATTGTTTTATAGTGAAATTGTATTGTATGAAATGCCGATTGCAAGGTGATGATAGTTGTTAGACAAAGCATTATAATTTTCATTTTTTTATTTAACGTAAATATTTGGGAAAGATAGGCAGCCAAAGGTATTGAAAGTAAAGCATAACTTTCAATAAAAGCTCTCATACCAAACCCACCACCAAACCACCAACACCACCAAGATGAGACAATATAAATATTGACAATTAGAAATATAACTATACCCCAAAGATATTGTTTGTTATATTTTCTTAGCCAAAACAAACCTATAAGGGCAAAAATCATCGAAGGAGTGTAAATCAGCCATCCTTTTCGGAAACTGAAAAGCACTTGAAAAATTTTAGGATCATTAAAAAAAAACCTTTCATTATTAGCATAGGAATAAAATAAAAAATGTCCTGTTATTGATTTCCAATATAAAAGCTGTGGTATCCAAACCAAAAACGTAGCTATTAATATGATAATTATGGATTTGTATTTATTTAAAAATAATTTTGCTTTATCTATAATGTTTTTCTTATTGGTTATACCATACAATAAAAAAACGAAAACAATAATTGCATTCGTTGGTCGAATCAAGGAAAGAAGACCAAAACTTAATCCAACGAATATTGCATATTTAACATTTTGATTTTTATGCCATTTATCCGTAAAGTATAGAAACAAACAAAATAAAGCAAAGCTATAACTGTGAGACATGGGAGCTTCAGTAGTCGTGTACCAAAATAAATTAGTAGATAAACCAATCATCAACAATGTTATGCCGGTAATTAAATCATTGTAAAAATTCAACAGCAGCTTACGAAGAAAAAACATGCCTAAAAAAACATAGAACATTGCACTTATGATGAGTGCTAAAGCATAAGGTTGTGTAAATCCATTGGCTTCATAGCCTAAAGTTGTTGAAAGCATATGAGTTATGAAAAAGAAAGGAGCATGCATAATAGATACACCCATTGTTGTTTTAATCAAAAAATTGTTATTTTCTAATTTTAAGGGCCAATAGCGATTATTCCAAGGTTCTTCATTTTTCCAGTCTTTTAATGTATGATCTTTTTCAATAAAAATTGCCGGCAAGTATCCATAATAGGAAAGAACATCCATTGCGATAATTCTCTCGGGTATTTTATATCTTTTCGTATTAGATATGTAAAAAATATAAAAAACTGCTATTATAAGAATAGATAGTAAACTGAACTTATTCTTCATACATTGATGTTTAGTTTTGTTTTAAAATATTTATATATTTAATTTGCAAATGTAGTTTTTTTATTGTTATTACTTTTACATTTAACGTACGCCCTCAATGGTAATACTTACATTTTTAAGAGTCAGTTGCGAATTAGGCACCCATTCGTGATTATAACTTACTGTTGATATATACATTGATAAATCTAACTGTTTGGCATTTTTGACAAGAATTTCTTTGCTGATAAATAAGGGATACCATGTTTCTTTTTCAATTTTTTCACTAGCAATAAACTTCGCAATTTTTTCTTTGGATTCCGATACATATTCCATGTTTGTACGTTTAACACTAAACACTATATCCATGTGTTCATCAGCAAATAAATGGGTATTAACGCATACCATGGCTTTCAATGTTACCTTCACTTTTTGGAAACTATCTGTAGAAAATGTATACGCTTTTAAAATATTACAGGTATTAAAATTTTTATTATCAGGTTGAATTTCAGGAGTAATACAGGATATTTGATTTTTTATAATTAGGTGGTGCAGCAACCTATAAGCTTCTTCTTTATAAACAGGATTTTTAGTTAATCTATCTGCATGATAGGTATAATTATTTATGTATTTATATACGTTCATTTTTTCTCGTAGAATTTTAAGTAAAGAATCGTTGGAACATGCTTTCATGGAAAGATTTTCATCAACAATATAAATGGTCTCATTTTCCGTTTGATTGGCATCGTGATAATAATAGTTATCGTATAAAAATTCCCTGATTTCACGTGAATACGTTAAGAAAAGCATTTTCGATTGCATGCGAAAGCTTGAGGAAGTATCCAGTCCATCGCTAATCCAATGAACAAATTCAGGGGTTTGTAAATGATAATTGTTTTTTAATAAGCTTATTAGTGAAGGGGTAATATCATTATGCGTAATAAGAGCAGGAAATGAGTTGTGTGTAGAGAGCAAGGGGGACCATATCAATAAAGGTACATGATGGTAAGATAGACGATTTTTAATGTTTAATCCCGAGGCATGATCGCCGGTAATAACAAAAATAGTATTGCTAAAATCAGCACGTTGTGAATATGTATGAAAAAAAGTGCGTAAACAATCATCAGAATACATGGTAGCAGCTATTCGCAATACGTGCATACGGTATTTCTTTTGTTTTTCTTGTGGCAATTTATCAATTTGGGCTTTTACCATTGAAATGTAATGTTTTTGCTTGTTATCATCTTTTAATTTTAAATCTTCATGTGCTGTAATGGTAATAAATAAATTAAATAAATTACTGTTATTCTTTCGACTATTTAACACTTCCATGCTTTTATCAAACATGACATCATCAAAATAACCCCACCAATTGCCTTTTGTTTCTTGCGTCTTATTGGTTTTATATTCCTGATAAAACGGAGACATATAGTCTATTTTCTGTGCCAACAGATATTCTGAAATGCAATCAAAGCTAAAATCACCTCCATAGAAAGCGTTGGTTTGGTAATTATTATCGTTTAATATAGAAATCAAACTATTATGTTTTGGCATATTCCCAAATTGAAATCCTTTCATGCCGTAGGGAAGTGAGCCGGTAATGGCAGGTACAGCTCCAAAACTGCGAGAAGTAGTAGTGATGCAATTTTTCCAATATAGTCCGGTTTTTGAAAGTGAATCTAAAAAAGGTGTAAAACTAATGCCATCAGGAGTGTCACCACTCCAATCTCTTCCAAGAGATTCTACAACGATAACAACGATATTGGGTGGGGTTTTACTTTCTTCAAAATAGGGACCCAAAACATTGGGAATACCATCTTCTCTTTCGAGTGGATACAATGAATCAGGGATATTCCAATTCGGGAACTCACTTAAAAAAGCATTAATAAAGTTATTATTATAACTTGTATATGAAAACATTTTAAGACTTTGGCTTTTGTAATCTGCATATGATTGAATGCAATACCATGTTTTATTGGCAATATAATTTTGCACAGAAGGATTATAATGCTTATCGGGCAAAGCTCTCGTATTCTTATTTAAAATCAACAGAGTTCCTACTATCGAAAGTCCAAAGAAAACTCCTAATAAAACATTTGAAATCTGTTTTTTTTCTATTCGAAAAGCAAAAAATATGAAAAAAAATACTATACCGGCAAGGATTAAGAATACCCAAGCAAGATGTATTGTAGAGTGTATCGTAATGTAGATTTCTGAAAACGGACGTATAAAAATCTCATTGTCCAATAATTTGCCGGTTTGTAATGCATATATCGTCAATCCTAATTCTATGAAAAACAATAAACCAAAAATTGTTGATGTAAGAATAATAGCTCCTTTTTTATGAAACGGATACATTAAGGCATAGATAGGGAGTACACATAAAGAAAATAAGCTACATGCTAAAAAAAACTGATAAAAACCTCTTAATAAAACTTGTAATACATGAACATTTTCGTAAAAAAACAATAATACACTATCGGCTACTTTTAGTATAAAGATACTGATAAAAAGCAATATAACAATTTTAAAATAGGGGATAAAAAATTGTAGTGTTTGTGCAAATAATCGTGACATACAACCTATTTAAAATTAAAAATGATGATTAAAAATAAAAAAGCAAAATTACATATTTTTTAAATTATATTTTCCATTATATTTCATAGACTCTAATTATTTGAATTGTTATAAAAAAATGTATGATATTTGTAATACATATGATTTGTCAATTTCTTTTAATAAATAAGTAATGACTAATGTACTCAAAATAATCTTAACTTTTTTTCGTAGAGAAAGATTGTGGTTAAAGGCTTTTTCAGAAGATATTTATACCATAAAAACCGATTTACGTTTTTCTCAAAGATTTTTTGCGTATCGCAAAGGATTTCTCCCGAGTATTATGTCATATAGCGGGATAAATAAAAAAAATCACACGCAATATCTTTCTTCTAAAGATTATCAGTTTTATTCATATCCTAACGGACTTTATAATCGTTTAGCTGAGATAAAATTAAACATACCTTTTCTTTTAAAAGATTATGTAGAATATGTTCCGGAATATTATTTTTTTAAAGATACTTATGGTTTTCTTCCACTTGAAAATTATTCAGGTAACAGGCAAGTTCGCTTATCAATTGATTCTTTTTTGGAAATTTTACATGAAAAAAAACAATTAGCGTGTAAACCTTGTAGTTCCCGTTGGGGAAATGGTTTTATGAAAGTCGAAATAAAAAACAATATATATTTTATTAATAATCAAATCTATCCTTTCACAGTATTTGTTACGGAAATCCTTGCTTTAAATGATTATATTATTACAGAATATATTGTTCAACATCCCTATGCTCAAGCCATTTATCCAATAAGTGTCAATACGATTCGTTTGCTTTGTGTGTGGGATGAACTCAAAAAAGAATTTTTTCTTGCGAGAGCCTTTCAGCGATTTGGAACGAATGGTAGTTTAGTTGATAACTTAAAAAGCGGCAACGGATTAGCTGTATTTATCGATTTTGAAACGGGAGAATTTACCCATAAAATAATTACTAATACCAACAAGAAAGGATATCGAATTTCAAATAATCGTTTACATCCGGATACAGGTATTTCATTGGAAGGGGTTTCAATTCCGAATTGGCACTTCTTGAAAAATAAAATATTGGAAATAAGTAATCATATATCTTTCTTAAAATATGTAGGATATGATATAGCCCTTACTGAAAAAGGATTTAAAATATTGGAAATAAACTCCAAAGTAGGATTACATACTTTGCAAATACACGACCCGCTTTTTACAGATGAAAGAATTAAAAATTGTATATTGACACATAAAAAATAATTTTTTATAAAAAAAAATGCATATATACATATTATTAATAAGAAAAAATTTTATACATTTGCATAAATAATAAAATTATAAAAACAGTATTAAATTAATAAGTATTGAATTATGAATAAAAGAGAAAACATGACACAAAAAGAAGAATACATTGCCCCTGATATTCAAGTTATAGAGGTAAATGTGGAAAAAGGATTTGCTAAAAGTGGAAGCGGTGATACAACTGATCCCGGAGGCGAAGATGTAGAAGGAGGTTTTTAATTGTAAAAATAAATCAATGTTTTAATTAAATAAAAAATCAATTATATGAAAAATATTAAATATTTTCTTTTATGTTTACTTACTGTATTTTTTATGGGAAATACAGAACTTCATGCACAAGTAAGCTATTGGAACGGGAGTGATACTACGGCTTGGACGCAAGGCGCCGGAACCATGGCAAATCCATATTTAATTGAATCGGCAGCTAATTTGGCCTGTTTGGCTACTCGCGTGAATGCCGGAACTACGTATTCAGGTGTTTATTTTAAACTTATGACCAATGTGAATCTGGGAGCCGGCAATTGGACACCTATCGGTATTTCAACTACCAAGTATTTTTCCGGATATTTTGACGGAAATAACCTGAATGTGGATAGTTTAACTATAAATAACAGTGCTACTGCTACTTCTTTTATGGGCTTGTTTGGAATTACACAACATTCAACCATTAAAAATTTAACACTATCAAATATCAATGTTTCGCAAACCAGTGCTTCTTCTTCAATTTTTACAGGCGGATTGTTAGGCGCTACCATGGGAGGGGATTATATCAGCAATTGCAAAACCCTCAGCGGACAAATATACTCTGTATCTACGACAGCCGGAAGGGGTTATGCAGGAGGCATTGTAGGATGTATACAGTTTGGGGCAAATAATGTGAGAATTGAAAATTGTATTAATTACGCTACTATAAAAGCGAACTATAGTCCCGGTGGCATTGTCGGAATGATAAATGTAACTTCTACTGTTGCTGATACCTTATGGTTTATATCTTGTTCTAATAATGGGTGTATTTTGGGATTGCCCTCAACCGGAAATTTATACGGAGGTGGTGTTATCGGTTGGTTAAATATAGCCAGAAATAATACGGAAATTTATATTGATAATTGTTATAATACCGGTTATGTAAAAGATTCTACCAATGAAGGGACATCTGTTTATACCGGTGGACTAATCGGTTATTTGCAAGGGGCAGCGGCAACGGTTAGCGGAGCCAATGCACGCATCACAAATTGTTGGAACAGCGGTAAAATTGAAAATATTTCTACTTCCATTGATATTACGACCAATAAATGGTTTTATGCCGGTGGTATTACCGGAAATATGACTATTTTTGGTATTGCAAATATTTTATATCAGGATGTATATAATACAGGCGAAATTTATAATATAAGACGTTCCCCTAAAAAAGCAGTCGCTTTAGCAGGTATTATCGGCATCATGAATTTACAACAATCGGGTTCTGTTTTTACCTTGAGTAAAGCCTATAATACAGGAAATGTAACTTTATTATCGCCTGATACAGCTAATATATTAACCTATGCAGGAGGAATTATCGGTTGGTTATATAATTTAGGAGGCTTATATAATATTAATCAATGTTTTAACGCAGGTACTATTTACAATCAGAGTATTTATGCCGGTGGGATAGCAGGCTATGTTGACGGTTTTTCAACTTCCAATAATGTCATTCAACATTGCTTTAACAGTGGAAATATTTCTTCTTTTAATACTGCCGGTGGTATCACTGCTTGTTATTCGCACAAAGGCTTAAATAATACCATTTCAAATTGTATCAGTGTAGGAATCGTCAATACTCCTTTGGGAGGAAGTGGTATAGCCGGTACTATTTGGGATAGTACAACATTAAATTTAGCTACGTGTTATTATGATCGACAGATAACGGGACGTACACGAGGAGGAAATCCTATCGGTACAGGGGCAAGTAAAACAAATGATACTATTCGCCATGCTCGTGAATTAGCAGCTCTTCAATTAGACCCTGCTTTTTGGTATATGGAAGCCGATATGTATCCTCGATTATTATGCTTCCAAAATTTGGATGCCATGATACTCGGAGCCGCTCCTTATTATTTTTATGCCGATCCACTAGCCAATTCTTTTAATACCTATTCGAAAATCAATAAAAACTTTAGCATGGGTGGAAAGATGGGTACATTTTACAACTCTTCCAATACCGGAGTGATTAGCATTATAAATAATGACAGTGCCTTGATAACACCTATTGGGATTGATACAATTACGATTACTTCTATGTACGGATATGCTTCCCGTTCCATTCAAGTTATTGTTGTAAAAGAAACCGTCATTGAAACGGAAGTCTGTCAAGGTGAAGTATATCAAATTTTAGGTAGAAACATAGATACCGATAGTGCCGGACTCTTTACCTATTATGGTGTTGATAGTATTATATATGTAACGGTACATCCCACGTATGTGATGCAAGAAAATTATACCATTTGTTCGAATGAAAATTATGTATGGCATGGACAAACAGTAAATCAAGCAGGTGATTATTATGATACCTTAACAAGTATTTCCGGATGTGACAGTATTTATAGGTTGAATTTAATCGTTAATCCCATAGCCAACGAAGTGGATAGTGTAACTTTTTGCAGCAACGATTTGCCTTTATTATACCAAGGAGTATTTATCAATCAAGGGGGAGATTATACCACTACCTATGTCGCAGCCAATGGATGTGATAGTATTATAGGTATTCATGTAACTATCAATCAAGCGTATGATACAATTATAGTAGCTGTTGTAGCTGAAGCAGAACTTCCCTATACTTTTGGCAGTCAAACTTTAACAGAAGGAGGAACCTATACGGAACTGTTTACTTCTATGGCAAATTGCGATAGCTTAGTACATTTAGTATTGGTGGTAGGTAATCTAAGTGGGGATACCTTATATTCCAACGATAGTAAAAAAATATGTAAATCAGATCTTCCGTATCAATATGGGATACACGTATTCCCTGAAGGTACCGAAAGTGGAGTGTATGAAGTTGGCTTTATGAGTACGACAGGAAAAGATAGTATCGTTTTCTTATATTTAACCATTAATGATATCCCTGCCATGCCCGATAGTATTTTAGGACCACAAACAATAAATGTACTAGGTAAATATACCTATAGTGTAAATCCGGTGGAAAGTGCTACTGAATACAGATGGGGTGTTTCTAACAGTATGTTTGTTTTTGAGGATGAAACCAATATTTCCAACAATGCAGTACTCTATGTTGCTATAGCAGGCAATGCCATACTTACTGTAGCTGCCGGCAATCAATGTGGCTTTTCTGCAGACCAAAGCTTGCAACTATTATCCGATGTATCTGTTAGTGAAGCGGATTCAAAGTTGTTTTCCGCTCAATTGTTTCCTAATCCTGCACAAGATTATGTGGATGTTAAATTGTATGGGAGTGAAGCGACTACGATTTACATCGTGGATATATACGGTAAACTAATTAAAAAACAAATGCTTACTGATGCCAATACCCGTATCAGTTTAAGCGATGTGTCAAACGGTATTTATTTCATACAAATCAAAAACGATAATCAATTGTTGGGCACTTATAAAGTAGTCCGAAATAAATAATTTTAAAGCAAGGAGATGCAATTGCGTCTCCTTGCTTTATATTAATTGAATTTTTTTTTAATTTAATATAACTTTATCAATAAAAAAACGTAAAACGTAGAATGAAAAATAAAATCAATGAATCATGAAAAAATGTATACTTTTTATTTTTGGAATTGTAAATATTATTAATGTCTACAATTCTAATGTTAAAGCACAGAATGTCAGCCGTTGGAATGGAACTGATACTACAGTATGGGTCAATGGCTTGGGAACTATAGGTATGCCATATTTAATTGAATCTGCCGGTAATTTAGCTTGTTTAGCAAAACGAGTAAATGAAGGTAACACTTATGCGGGTGTTTACTTCAAACTCACTACCAATCTCAATTTAGCAGGAGGGAATTGGATTCCCATTGGTATTTCGACAAGCTATAGTTTTAACGGTAATTTTGATGGGGATTATTATACCATAGATAGTTTAACTATCAATACGAATCCGACAGCTACTTCTTTTGTAGGTTTATTTGGGATGGTGCAAAGTGCAGTTATTCAAAAGGTTATTTTAAGCAATGTGAATGTAAAGCAAAGCAGTGCAAGTGCCGGTATTTATACGGGTGCCTTATTAGGAGCTACCAATTTAGGGGCTAAAATAACCAATTGCAGTGTATTAAGTGGTGTTGTCTATTCAGTTTCTAATAACGGAAGTCGAGGTTATGCCGGTGGAATAGTGGGATGTTCTCAGTTTGGAATTCAAAATTTAACTATACAAAATTGTAACAATGCAGCGGAAATATATGGAAATTATGCGGTCGGTGGTATTGTAGGTATGCTCAATGTAACCACACATGATATAGATACAGCTTGGATTAGTAATTGTTATAATACAGGCTTAATTAATGGATTACCTAGTCCCGGCAATGTGTACACAGGCGGAGTAATCGGATGGCTTAACTTACAAAGAAATTATACAGAAATTTATATGGATAATTGTTATAATACTGCTTACATAAAAGATACTACTCATTCAGGTATTTATGCGTATACAGGCGGAGTAATCGGTTATTTACAAAACACAGCCACTGCTATTGATAATATCAATGCCTCTATTAGCAATGTGTGGAATAGCGGAAAAGTAGAAAATATAAGTACTTCATTAGATGTTACTACAAATAAATGGTCGTATGCTGCCGGTATAGTTGGAAATGTTACTTTGTATGGTGTTGCAAAAATCTATTATAGCAACGTATATAATACGGGTGAAGTATGTTTTTTCCGTCGTTCTCCTAAAACTACGTCAGCAGTTAGTGGAATTGTCGGTTTGCTGTCTGTACAAAAAGCCGGAGGTTATATTTCATTGAGTCAATCGTATAATACAGGTAAAATAGATTTAATATCTCCTGATACAGCAAATAATTTAACGTTTGCAGGTGGTATTATTGGTTGGCTATATAGTTCTCAAGGAGGAATATATTTAATTGATAGGTGTTTTAATAGTGGTAATATCAGCAATGAAAGTTTTTATTCCGGTGGGATAGTAGGGTATACTTATGGCGGTTCTTCTTCCGGTAATGTAATTCAGAATTGTATCAATAGTGGGAAAGTACAATCCAAAAATACAGCCGGTGGTATAACTGCTTGTTATGAACAGAAAGGGAGTAATAATTATATTCAGAATTGTCTTAGTGTTGGAACAATTATAACTCCAACAGGTCCTAGCGGAATTGCAGGAACGCTTTGGGATAGTACAATTTTAGATTTGGCTACTTGCTATTATGATAGACAAATTACCGGATGTACACGTGGCACTTCACCCATTGGTGCGGGTGCTTCTAAAATGAACGATACTATACGATATGCTCACCAAATAGCGGCATTGCAATTAGATCCTACGGTATGGTATATGGAAACCGGAATGTACCCTCGTTTACTTTGTTTTCAACATTTGGATGAAATGATTTTGGCAGCTACTCCCATCTTTTTTTATGCTGATACGACAGCAAGTGTTTATAATTCAGTATACGAAGTAAATAGATCTTTCAATATGGGTGGAAAAACAGGTACTTTCTTTCACTCTTCCAAACCCACTTCTTTAACTATTCTTAATAATGATAGTGCAGTATTGCATACATCATCCATAGATACAGTTATTTTAACTGTTAATTACGGTACTGCCGGCAAAACAATAGACTTAATTGTTAAACCAAAACCGTTTATAAATATTGAAGATACTATTACATATTGCAGTAATGAACTACCTATATTATATAGAAATTTATTTATTGATAAAGCCGGTGATTATACTTTTACATCTAACTTATCAAATGCTTATGATACGAATTTTACCATACATGCAATTGTGAATCAAGCTTACGATACCGTAATTATGATGGAAATTTCTGAAAAGGAAATTCCATTTCTTTTTGGAGAACAAAGTTTAACCAAAGCTGGTGTGTATAAAGATACTTTCCAAACTGTTTACGCCAACTGTGACAGCATTGTATGTTTGGTATTAATAATACGTCCTATTGATGAAGCAGTGCCTATTTGTTTAGTAAGTGTAGATTCCAATAATCATAATATCGTTGTTTGGGAAAAACCGAGTGTAAATTATATTTCTGACTTTAAAATTTACCGTGAAGCAAATGATGCGGAAAATTACGTTCTTATAAAAACATTGCCTTATGATTCTTTAGCCACCTATGTGGATGTCAGTTCTGATGCATCCAAAAAAGCCTATCGCTATAAATTAGGAGCAATGACCATTTATGGTTATGAAACTAACCTCAGTCCTTACCATCAAACCATACATTTAACCATTAACAAAGGGATAGGAAATAAATGGAATTTAATATGGACGCCTTATGAAGGCTTGGAATATACATCTTATTCAATATCGAGAGGTACAAGTAAAGCTAATATGCAACCGTTAACAGATATTTCCGCTAATTTCACCTCTTATACCGATGAAGTAGTAGGAACAGTATATTATCAAATTGAAATTAACCTTCCGTATAGCTGTAATCCACAAGGAATTATGTCTTTGAAAAGTGGCGATGATAATAGGTTCTATAGTACAAAATCAAATATTGTTTGCAACGATGAGACAAGTATCCGTGATGCAGGTTATGACATAGAAGTCAAAATATGGCCTAATCCGGCTAAAGATTATGTAGATATACTTTGGGAAGAAAATGCTACGGTAAATCAAGTTCTTGTTTTGGATGTGTATGGAAAAATAATTTACTCACAACAAGTAAATGATAGGAATGCTCGTTTAGATATTTCTTCACTTGCCAATGGTATGTATGTTATACAATTGAAAAACAATCATCAAGTTTTAGGTAATTATAAGTTTATTTGTGATAAATAAAAAATAATGACATCATTTTGTGAAAGAGTCGCATGAATGTGGCTCTTTTTTTTATTTTAAATATGAATGTAAGCTTTGGTAATTTCCATAAATTTAATGATTGATAATAAAAAAAGTGTACTTTTGCACAGATGCATGAGCACATTTAATTAAAGCTTAAGACACTTATAAACAGATAAAAAAACGCAAATCATCCATTGCGATAATTATTAGAAGTAAACATGTTCTCGGAAATAGCGGAAAAATATAATTGGGATAAAATAGGAGACGAAATCAACGCCAAAACCAAGGCAGATGTAGAACATGCTTTACATACGCCCTTATTGACTATGGAAGATTTCAAAGCTTTGGTGTCGCCCTCAGCAGCGGATTACCTTGAAATAATGGCAAAAAAAAGCCGTGAAGCCACCCAAAAACGTTTTGGAAAAACCATACAATTTTACATTCCTTTGTATTTAAGTAATGAATGCAGCAATCATTGTATTTATTGCGGCTTTAACCATAAAAATAAAATATCTAGAATAACTTTAAATGATAAGGAAATTTTAGAGGAAGTGAAGGTTATTAAAAAAATGGGCTATGAGCATATTTTATTACTTACGGGAGAGTCGCCGAAACATTCAGGCGTAGATTATCTTGAGCATGCCATGCAATTGATACGTCCTTATTTTAAACAGATTACTTTGGAAGTACAACCCATGAGTACAGATGAATATAAACGTTTGATAGCCTTCGGTTTGCATGGGGTTTATGTGTATCAGGAAACCTATTGTAAAGAAAGATATACCCTCTATCATCCGGCAGGGAAGAAAAAAGACTATAACTGGCGTATTGATACCCCTGATCGATTAGGTATTGCCGGTGTACATAAAATTGGTTTAGGGGCTTTATTAGGGCTTGAAAATTGGCGTATTGAAGCAGTTTTTATGGCAATGCATCTTCGGTATTTAGAAAAAACCTATTGGAGAACAAAATATTCCATTGCTTTTCCTCGTATACGTCCACATGTAGGAGGTTTTATACCTAATTATATGGTCGATGATAAAGAATTTGCACAAATGATATGGGCATTCCGTATCTTTGATAATGACTTGGAAATGTCATTAACTACACGTGAAAGTCAAAAATTTAGAAATCACATGGTTGAACTAGGTATTACTTCAATGAGTGCCGGTTCTAAAACCGATCCGGGTGGCTATACCATCTCTGATAATGAATTAGAACAATTTACAACAAACGATAATAGAAATCCCAAAGAAATGATACAAATGATACATAATCAAGGATATGATGTTATATGGAAAGATTGGGATGCCTGTCTTGAACAAAAAAAATATAATTAATATGCAAGAAGATTTTTTTGACGATAATTTTAACGAGGATTCCGAAGACAATGAAATGGGGCATCTTATAGAACGTTTTGATAATATGCTAAATACAAATACTCCCGATTTTTTTGATATAGATGATTATGCTTATATATTCGATCATTATTTTTATACAGGGAAACTAAATAAAGCTCAAAAAGCACTTTCTTTGGGAATAAAACAATTTCCAAATGCTATATGGTTGCAGTTAAAAAAAGTGCATTATTTTATTTATTCTCAAAAGAATGAAGAAGCGTTGAAAATTCTTGAAGAAACAGATAAACTATTATTTCCCGAAACCGAAATGCTTTTAGAACAAGCTTATTTGTATGCACAATTGAAAAAATACGATAAATCAATTGAGAAATATGAAAAGTTACTCACAGTAAAAGATAACGAACATACATTCTTAGAAGATGTCTATTTAGGCTTATCGGAAGTGTATGAACAAACGGGAGAGGATGAAAAATCACTGCATTATCTCAAAAAAGCTCTTGAATTAGACCCTGAAAATGAGTATCTTATTTCTAATGTATCGGAGGCTTTTTACAATATTGCCAAAGAGGATGAAAAACACCAAATAGTAGATTATTTCATTGGTTTTTTAGATAAAAATCCTATGTCTTCTATCGGATGGTGTTATTTGGGATTGGCATATTTGGAAATCGCTTTGTATGAAAAAGCTATTGAGTCTTTTGATTATGCTTTGGCTTTGGATGAAAACAATGAAGAGGCACTGTTATATAGCATGCAAACTTATTTTAAATTAAATGATACGAAGAAAGCAAATGAAACTTTTCTTAATTTATTGGAAATCTCACAATTAAAAGAAATTGCATGGTATGAATTAGGTGATAACTTATATAAATCAGGAGATAATGAAGGGGCTTTATTTGCGTTTCAAAAGTCTATTGATGAAAACCCTAATTATTATTTATCTTACGTTAGTAAAGCTATAGTATTTGCGGCTATCGAAAATTATACAAATGCTATAGAAAATATTGATAAAGCTATCGCATTACAACAAAAGATTGCAGAATACTGGCTCTTTAAAAGTCAATATCTATGCGAAGCAGATCGGGAAGATGAGGCTCTCTTGATACTTCAATATGTAGCCAAAGAATTTCCACTTGAATCCGATACCTGGCTTATATATTCCGATTTTTATGTAACTATGGATAATATAGATCAAGCCATTTATATATTATTTAAAGGGATTGAAAAACAACCAGATAACATATCCTATGTATATAGAATGGCTAATTATTACTATTTAAAAGAAGATACTGTCCAGGGAAATTCTTATTTACATTTAGCATATGCTTCGAACCCTGATTTATTATCCGAATTTTTCGAATACGATGAAAATATGTACAATATCCCTGATGTTATTGAATTTCTTTCTCATATAAAAAATTAATACCTTATGAAGAAAATTATTTTCGTGTGCTTTTTATTTTTTACTTCTATCAGCATATCACATGCACAAATAACCGATAGCCTGCAATTACAACCAAACACCTCAAGTCAATCTATACTTAACGAAAAATCATTAGTTACTAAAGTGGTTGATTGGTATATGTATCATCTGAATTATTTTTCAATTTCTGTTTTAATGACTATCGAAAGCTCTTTTATCCCTTTCCCTTCAGAAGTTGTGATACCTCCGGCTGCCTATGCTGCTTGTAATCCGGAAAATCAAAGTTTATATGTTACGGATTATAAATTACTAAATGTATTTTTAGTGGTTTTATTCGGTACATTGGGAGCTTTAATTGGTGCATTTATTAATTATTTTCTTGCGTTGTATTTAGGAAGACCTATTATTTATAAGTTTGCAGATAGTAAATTAGGACATTTATTATTGTTAGACAGCAGTAAAATTAAAAAAGCGGAAGATTATTTTGTAAAACACGGAAATAGTTCAACTTTTATAGGGCGTTTGCTTCCGGGAATACGCCAACTGATTTCCATACCGGCAGGATTGGCAAAAATGAAATTAACTCCTTTTATCACTTATACGTGTTTAGGCGCCGGAATTTGGAATTCTATGTTGGCTGTGTTGGGATATATTGCTCACGGAGAACAAGATATTATCAATAAATACAGCCATGAATTGTCCTATGTCTTATTGGGATTAGGAGTAATTTTATTGGTTTATTTAATCATTAAAGGATTGAAAAAGAAAAACAAGAAAAAGATTGACTAAGGTCTATGGCATTATCGGAAAAACATTATCACATTCTTTTTCCAAAAAATATTTTCAACAAAAGTTTGAAAAGGAAAATAGAAAGAATGTGAGCTATGAAATTTTCCCTTTAGATAACATTCATCAATTCCCATTACTTATTCAACAATACCCATTAATTGCAGGATTGAATGTTACGATTCCATATAAAGAAGATGTTTTGAAATATGTTGATATCCTTGATGATACTGCCGAGAAGGTTGGAGCAGTAAATGTTTTAAAAATACAACATAAGGATACTACAAATATGATTTATGGCTATAATACAGATTGTATAGGCTTTGAATCTCTTTTAAAAAAACATAGCTTGGCATTTGATACGCAAGCCTTGATTTTAGGAAGCGGTGGTGCTGCCAAAGCCGTTGCTTTTGTATTACAGTCGATGCAAGTTCCTTATCTGCTAGTTAGTCGTCTTAAAAAAGTAAATACACTATTGTATGAACAGATAACAGAAGAAATCGTTAGAAAATGTCATTTAATAATTAATTGTACCCCCTTAGGAATGTTTCCTCATGCTGACAATTATCCTCAAATTCCATATAAGGCTATCAGCAATAAGCATTTGTTAATAGACGTAGTTTATAACCCTTTCGAAACGGCATTCCTTAAAAAAGGGAAGGAACAGGGAGCTAGCATTGAAAATGGATATGCAATGTTTTGTATTCAAGCGGAGGAATCTTGGAAAATATGGAATTCAAACTCAGAAAAGTAATATGTAATATATTTATTTTACAGCCGAATAAACAATTACTTCTAAGAAGTAAATAATTATTTTACGGAAGTCTGTTTATATGAATTTTTAATGTATTTTTGCATGTAGAAATTTAACGACTATCATTATGGAAACATTCGATTGGTATATTTTCTTCTATTATTTAGCTATAGCCTTTGGAGCTGTAGCCGGGATTTTTTTTATTTTTTCATTTTTAAGCGGTTTAAAAATCGTTAAAATGAAATATATATGGCATAAACGTATCGGCATCATCGGTTTTTCGTTGATGTGTGTGCATTTAATTCTATTTGCTTATTTTTTAATTTTTTAGTTATGAAAAAACAGTTATTAACATTATTCTTTCTTGCCTTTATTCCGGTGTGTTTAATGGCTCATGCCCCTAAAAAAGTAGTTGTCAGTTATGATGCTGCAACTTCTACCGTAAAAGTAATTGTTACTCATCCCGTGAGTAATGTAAATACTCATTTTGTTCAATCAATTGTCATTACTGTTGACGGCAAAGAAGTAAAAACCTTTAATGAAACCAAACAGGAAAATGCTACTACTGAAACCGTGGAAGTTGTTTTATCCGGTGTCAAACCCGGCATGACGATTGAAGCCGTAGCTAAATGCAACCTGATGGGCTCCAAAAAAGGGAAAATTGCGGTTAAGTAAGTTGCTTTTTTTTGTAGTGAATAAGATATAGATTCTTATTTCGCGTCATCTTTTGCATGATTTAAAAAAAACACTCTGCTTTGTTATGGCAAAGGGGTGATTTATTTTTGTGAAAAATTAGAGTATGTTATCAAAATCAAAATATGTAAGAGGAATGAACTGCCGGAAATCGCTCTGGCTCTATGTTCATAAAAAAGAGGACCAAGAAATATCAGAATCTACACAACTTATTTTCAGCAAAGGAACCTCTGTAGGGGAGTTGGCACGAACGTATTTTCCTAAAGGCAAAAATGCTGTAATGGAACCATTTCCAAGCTTTATAGCGGCAAAACGTACGCAAAGTTATATCCAAGCAGGCCTTGAAACCATTTATGAAGCAACTTTTGTGTATAACAATACACTGGTTGCTGTGGATATACTCCATAAAGAAAACGGAAAATGGAATCTCTATGAAGTAAAAAGTACCAATAGTGTTAAACCTGAACATTTTAAAGACATAAGCATACAGTATTATGTTGTGAAAGCTTGTGGTTTGGAAGTTGGGGATGCTTTTCTTATGCATTTCAACAGAGAGTATGTGCGTAAAGGAGCTATTGATGTACAGCAATTATTTTTACCCGAATCAGTTTTACCGGATGTACTTGTCTTACAAGCTGAAATACCGGCTCACCTGGCTGAATTGGAAGTGATGTTAAAAGGGGAGGAGCCTCAGATAGAAATGGGAGGACAATGTGAAAAACCGTATTTCTGCGATTATTACAACTATTGCATGAGATTAAACCCTCAACAGAAAAAAGAAAATATCATCCTTAGTAATGAGCCGGAAGTGAATACTCATGAAGTTCGAAATTTTGTCAACAGCGTCAGCTATCCGATTTGTTACCTTGATTTTGAAACTATCATGCCCGGTATTCCGCTTTTTGATGAATCACGCCCTTATCAGCAAATTCCTTTTCAATATTCACTACATTATCAAGAAACAAAAGAAAGTGAACTAAAACATAGTGCCTATTTAGCAGAAAGTAATCTAAGTATTGACCCTAGACGAGGACTCATAGAGCAATTGATAAAAGAAACGGCTGATGCAAACACCATTTTCGTTTATAACATTGCTTTCGAACGGACACGTTTGAATGAGATGAAACGTGATTTTCCTATCTATGCTGAAGAATTAAAAAGCATCATAGAACGTTTAACCGATTTAATAATTCCTTTCAGAAAAAAATTCTATCGTACGGAATCCATGCAATCTTTATATTCCATCAAAGTAGTATTGCCGATATTATGTCCTGAATTGTCGTATCACTCTTTGGAAATATCCGATGGTATGAGTGCCAGTAATGCTTTTTTGGAATTGTATTATACCAATGATAAAGAACATATTTTAAAAGTACGTGATGAACTTTTAAAATATTGTCATTTAGATACCCTTGCTATGGTTAAAATATGGGATGTACTTAAAACTGTTTAATAACATTTAATTAGAAATCATTCACTAGTTTATGCATACTGTTACACAAAAAGAATCACTCAAGAGGTTACAAATAATTCCCGGTGTCGGAAAATCTATTGCTCTTGATTTATGGAATATCGGCATTAAAGACATTCCTGATTTGAAAGGGAAAAATCCCGAAACCTTGTATGATTTATCCAATAGGTATGCAGGCTGCGTGCAGGATAAATGCTTGTTATATGTTTTTCGCTGTGCCGTTTATTATGCGGAAACTCCTGAGGAAAAACAGGATGTAGATAAATTAAAATGGTGGAACTGGAAATAGTTGAATAATGCTTTGAATTTTATTCGTACTATTTACATAGTGAGTTTATTATTCTACTTCTGTAAAAGTAATATTGGAAGGTAGTTCAAACCGTTTGGAATCAACGTTATCGGTTGATATTTCAATGGCTTCCATCAATACTGCACTCTTACCAAAAGCGACTTCTGTTTTTAATGGAATGTTATTCCACATCCATGTCGTTGATTTAGCAGGTTTTTCAGTACTTACCTTCAAACATTTCTTTCCCAAAATTTCTTCATACCCGTGTTTTTTAATGCCGTAATTTTCAATATCTTTTTCCGTAATTTTATCGTAATCAGTAACAGATTGATAAAATTTCATTTTTCTCCCGGTGGTAGCATCGGCATCCCAACTGTATTTATACCCGTCTACAATCAATGAATAGTTAGCAATTTCATTTCCCATAATATTCATCGTTGTAACTTCATATTGTTGGTTACCATACTGATCAAACCACCATTCTCTTATCATTTCCTGCCCAACGGCATTATTGCGGTATTTAACATAGGCTGACTTAATTGCAAAATACTGTTTTGCTGTAGAAGCATTGGTGTTGATTTCGCTTTGATTGACTGCGCTTTCTTCTTTAGCATCTTCTTTGACGGTGTTGTTACACGAAATAAGTAAGATACAAGCTGTGATTAAAAGAACTAATTTTTTCATTTTTATGTATATTTAATTTATGTATTGCAAAAGTAATACTTTTTTTTAAGCATATTTGGTATAATTAAAGTTTTCAATGTATGCATTTATAATTTTTCCATTAATATTCCTAAGTCTTTCAAAAGGGTTGCATTACTTGTAATTTCTTTTAACTCATTCACCGTATATTTAATAATGTCTTTATCTTCTGCAGATAAATCCTTTGATGTTATTTTTTTGTTAAAATTTTTTATAATTGTCTCTACAATAGCATCTCCTTTTTGAATTAATGATACCTTGTAAGCAGCTTTTATCATGGGAATATGTCCCCACGACATAGTATAGATATCATTGGGCATTAGCGAGAGATATTTATCTATTACCATCCGACAACTGTCTTGTTCGGAACGATTTGCATAATAAACAGCTAAATAAGAAAAGGCTTGTTGATAGGCAAAGAATATGTATTTATCGTTTTCCACCGGACTTCCCAATGAAAAGTCTTGCATTAGTTGATGAAATGTTTTATCAGCATTAATGCCGCCATGCAATTGATTTTCTTCAATTATATCGGTAAACTCTACCAATTTATACACAATTCCATTCATTTCCATATTATCTGATAGGCCTAAGGAGGTATTATATATAAAACAAATCGGACGTTGAGAAATATTGGAACTGATAATATCCAATGCCATCAAATCTCCTTTTGAAATATATTGTTCTTTGATTTCAAACTCTATGCTTCGTGAGGAATCAAGTAAAAATCTTAGTTTATTAGAAACTAAATATTTGTAGTTGGGATTGCCAATATATACTGTTTCAGGAGAATTGTTTTCTATCAATTGAAGTGCTTCAGAGAGTGGAACAGATTCATTTTCTTCCTGAATTTGTTTTATTAAAGAAACAGATAATTTTATCCCTGCATGACTTTCAGGCGATAACGTCAAATGTAATGCATCGGAAGTGCCTATCTTACCATAGCGGAAATGATTGATATAGTTGTTGTTGTTGAGCAAACTCAAGTTTATGATTAAAACATCGGTACGATACTTTTTCTTTGCTTGAAGATAAAGGAGGGGATAGGTATCGTTGTCGGCATTGGTAAATAAAATGGCATTCGAATCACAAGAGTTTAAATAATTTTTAGCCATTTCCAGATAAAAAGGAGTATACAAATCATCCGGCAATTCCTTGATGGCTTCACTATCATTATGATAAATACGTAAATCAAGAAAAGTATTTACATATTCATTGTCTGCTTTCAGGCAGATAGTGCCAATTATTGTTTGGTAGTCAGGATTTGATATGCATAATTTTTCAAATGTTTCAATGGCTTTATAACGCATGTGCCGATACGTTACTAATTCATCGAAGCTGAGTTGGTTTTGTCCATATTCTTTTAAATGAAACATGCCGTCGGGTTCTGAATAACCGGTGTTGTTGTTTAGTAAATTAGAAGCATAAGAAGAATAAGAGCGTGCCAGTGCATACATTTCATCGGTGTTTAGTTGCTCCTTTAATTCATAATACGTAATTACATCTTTCTCCCAATTTACGTAAGCATAATAGGGGTATAAATCATAAAAATTAGCTTCCCAACCGGATAACATAGTTTGAATGGTTTCTTCTTCAACTATTTGGCTTCTTGGAAATTTGAGTTTTTTATATTTTCCGATTTTTGATGACCAAAAAAGTTGTTGGTTTACATAGGTATCTTTTTTTTGATCATATTCTTCAATATAATAGCCCTTCGGCTTTTTAACAAAACGGATGAAGTCAAAATTTTGAGATTCTTTTAAGTCATAACGTTTAAAAAATTCATTCACAATCTCTTTATAGGAAGGAAAATTTTCTTGAGCAGATACATATATACTAAAAAAAAAAAATAAAAGCAGGAATAAATATTCTTTTCATAATAATTGATATAAAGTTTTTAATTAGTCATAGAAGCGTAAATTTACTCTATTTTTATATAAATTTGAATCTGATTTACCAATACCATACCATCACTGGTTTTACAAGTCAGTTCAATTTTATAGTCTTTTTGCGGTATGTATAGTTTATCATAAAGAGCATCAGTAAATCCTATTAAAAAACTTGTACTGACACCTCCATATTCATTTCCTAATCTTTTCCACTTGTATTCATTTATACTCGCATGATTCCAAAGATTCGTTCCGGCTGCAATGGTATCATTTTCAAAGTAAATATCTCCGTCAAGGCACAATTCTATTTCATCCATCAAGATATAATTATCCATTTTTTTGGGTACGGAAGTAGCATAACAAGAAGGCAGCAAGAGATTATTTTTTAAAAAACCGTATTCATATTCAAAGATACAATGAATAAAAAAAAACAATCTGTCTTTCATCGTATCTTTGACACTGATAAAGTTCATGTCATCATCATTAGCTCCCGGATTGGCGAGTTCTCTTGCCTCACATTCAATGTCTTTAATTAGATAATGTTCCGTTGAAAAACAACTTATCAGGATAGACAGTATACAACCAACGGATAGGATGATTACTACTTTATGTTTCATTTGTCAAATATTATTGTTTACACTAAATTTTTTGCAAATATAAACAAAATATAATCACTATTGTCCGATAAAAATTTAAAAATAGTTAAATTTAATTTTAATGCATTGAATATCAATTGTGATATTTTTGTTTTTTTGATATTTTAAAAGTAAGCCCCCCCTAAAACAATGTTAGTTGTTCTAAATTTTGTTTTGTTTTAACCCAGTCTTTATCCGGATTCTCTAAAAATTTTATTAAATTTATGTAATTAAACAAATGTATTTTACAAAAACTAACTAAGTTTGAAAAAGACCACTTCCTTTTAAGTTGTTTTTGAACGACAGCCATTAGTAGATTTGCTATCAATACGCAAAATACTTGTATCTTAATTGCATTTTCATTGTCTCCAAGAAAGTATTTTAAGGGAAAGTTTTTTTTCAACTGTTTGAATAGTAATTCTATTTGCCAGCGAATCTTATAAATTGCTGCTATTAAATCGGGCCTCATATCAAACAAATTACATATAAATTCAAATTCTCTTTTTAATACTCTGTCGTAGAATCTAACTTTTCTGAGTTTCAATTTTGATTTTTCTTCGTCCTTCACTGATAATTCAATTATAGTATCTTCCAATACTCCACTATGAATATTACTTTCTATTTCGTGATTTTCAAGTATCTGATAAACTGCATTGTCTCTTATTCTTGTGACAAAACACGTTTTATTTTCATCAAGCATTTTAAATGCTTTATAATCATTATATCCTTTATCAAAGACATAAATAGTATTTGAATCAAAACGTAGTTTCTTTAGCAACACATGGTCGTTGGTCGATGCATTTGTAATCCATATCATCTTAGGAACCACTTCATCAACATTGATTATGGTATGAACTTTTATTCCTCCTTTACGTTTTCCGTCCTTCGGTTTTCGACCTACACATTTCATTATGTCTTGAAATAAACTGATTGTAGTACTGTCGAATATTTCTATTTGTTTGTTTATCACGTCTTTAATTCGGCTGTCCGATATCAAATGCTTATATTGTCGTAGAAGTGACATATAAATTTCACGGAAAACTTCAGCATCTCGTCTTTTGTTTGCATCCGACAGCGTACTTCTATAAGGAATGTGATCTAACCTAAAATGTTTGGTTTTTCCTGATAATCCGAGCATTGCTCCAGACACTTCACGTAATGAAGTGCATTTAGCAAACGCACAAAATAGCATACTTATCAAATGATCTTTAGTCTTAAAATGCTTGATATAATGATCTGAATTATACTTCTTTGCGGATTTAACAATGATATTATCTTCTATTAAAGAAATTAGCTGTCCGAAAACCGATGTGCCGAAAAAAATTGTACTTTTGTCCATGAGTAAATGTGTTAAATTTTGAAGTACAAATTTACTCAAATGAGAAAGGAGGTTTAATTATCTCCTTCTCTTTTTTTTATTTTTTTATCGGACAATAATGA
>JAGOKS010000074.1 GCA_017994425.1 Bacteroidales bacterium
CTTATCCTTCCAATGGCTGCGAATTTACCCGATGGAATGATGGCAATACCGATAATCCGCGAAGCATAATTTTAAATAAAGATACAAGTTTTACAGCAATATTTGATATTAAATCAGGATTTTATCATATAACGGTATTAGCCAATGATTCAAGCTATGGAGAAGTAACAGGCACGGGCATATATTCAGAAAACAGTCTTGCAAAAATTTCAGCAACCCCCTTATTTTATGCCTATAGATTTGATAAATGGAACGATGGAAATACCGAAGAAGTACGAAATATAAGAGTTACCTGCGATTCTGTGTTTACCGCTTTTTTTTATGATTATTTGGGTGTTTCACACATAGAAAATACAAGCCCATTGCGTCTCTACCCTAACCCCGCCGGCTATCAATTTACTCTTGATAACGGACAAGAATTAATGAATGAAGTATACCTCTATGATGTAATGGGCAGAAAAGTAAAACATTTTCCCGTAAATACTCCTTCAACAACAGTAAATGTAAGTGATTTACCTAAAGGTATCTATATTTTGAAAATAAGCACAGCAAGCGGAGTGCTTGTGCGAAAAGTGCAGGTGGTGAGATAAGTGAAGTGTGAAGAGTGAAAAGTGTCGCGAGTGCCGTGTGCCGAGAGTTTTTTTTCGTTCCGAAAAAATAAGTTTGTATGCAGCATTCGTAAGAAGGCGAAGTCTAAATGAAGCAAATAATCTGTTGAATTAAATGGAAAAATAATATACTTTTGCAGTTCGAAAGGGTGAATATAAGGCAATGTAATATAACATTTTCATTTGTATGCAGACAACACACATCAGGGATTTTTTCTACTATGTTTCTAAACGCACACTCAAAACCTCATGGATATTATTTAAATTGATGATACCCATTTCTATTTTAATACGAATCATTCAAGAGTTTAATGTCTTGCCCTATATTAGCAATGTATTGAATCCCTTGATGAAAGTATGTGGATTGCCTGCCGAAACCTCCTTGGTATGGATTACTTCTATGGTGGTAAATATTTATGGAGGGATTTTATCTTTATTTGCAATCTATCCCTCCTTATCCGAGCCACTGACGATAGCCCAGTTGACGGTATTACTTACCATGATGTTGGTAGCCCATACCTTCCCCATCGAATTAAAAATTGCCCAAAAAGCAGGGGTGAAATTCATTTTTATGTTTTTGTTTCGCTTTCTGTCTGCTTTGCTCTTCGGAATCGTTTTATCGTTTATTTATAGTTCTTTAAATGTTTTACAAGAACCTGTAATCCTATCAAAAGCACTTGTTTTACAGCATCCCGGCTGGGCTGCTTGGGCTATCAATGAAGTGAAAAACTATGCCATTATTATTGCCGTTATAGGTGCATTAATAACGTTGATACACATACTCGAAATCATTGGATTCATGGAGCTGATAAACAAAGCCATGCGACCATTACTGAAAGGGCTGGGCATCAGCGATGATGTTTTATCCATAACCCTTATCGGCTTAACCTTAGGCATTGCTTACGGAGGTGGTTTGGTCATTGATGAAAGTAACCGGAGGCAAATCAAGCCCAAAGATATTTTTTATTCCCTCTTGCTGATGGGACTTTTTCACAGTATTTTCGAAGATACCTTGTTAATGATTGGCATAGGCGGACACTATTCCGGTATCATTATTTTCCGTTTTATCATGGCGTGCATCATTACCTTTGCCATCGTTCGCTTTACGAAAAACATGAAATCGGATACATTTAATCGCCTGTTTATCACAAAAAATTATATTAAAAAATTAAAAACAAAAGAACAAACGATATGAAAGCAATGATACTGGCAGCCGGTTTAGGCTCCCGTTTACAACATCTCACCCAAGACAAACCCAAAGCCTTGGTGGAAGTAAAAGGCATGACCTTGCTCGAACGAAGCATCCGTACCCTCATCAAAGCAGGTGTGAATGAAATAATTATTAATATTCACCATTTTGCTCCTCAGATACGGGAATTTATAGCACAACATCCTTTTGATGCGCAGATTTCTTTTTCGGATGAAACAGCCTTGCTGCTCGATACCGGCGGAGGCATTAAACAAGCAGCTTGGTTTTTGAAGGACAGTAACCCCTTTATAGTGTATAACGTTGATATAATTACAGATTTAGACATTAAAAAAATGCTTGCGGCACATCGTGAAAACCATTGCCTGGCAACACTTGCCGTAAGAAAACGTGAAACACAACGCTATCTTTTGTTCGACAACACTATGCGCTTATGTGGCAGATACAACGCCAAAGCCGAAGAAAAAACCTTGCTTTTTGGAGAAGAAACTAATTGCACGCCATTTGCTTTTAGCGGGATTCATGTTATTTCCCCCGAAATTTTCGCCTTCATGCCCGATAAAGAAGTGTTTTCTATTACCAACCTTTACATGGATATGGCAGCTGCAAAAAAAATCACAGGATATAAGCACCAAGAAGGCTACTGGATGGATATGGGAAAATTACAAAGTCTGGAAGATGTAAATCAATTAAAAATATAATACATATAAACAACTAATTTATATAAACAATGAAAACAAGCATACCCCATTGGGCGGAGAATGACCGTCCGCGTGAAAAAATGATTGCCAAAGGAAGGTTGGCATTATCGGAAGCAGAGTTAATTGCCATTTTATTATCTTCCGGCAATCGGGAAGAAAGCGCCGTTGATTTGGCGAAACGTATTTTATCAGATTGTAAGAATAATTTAATAGAGTTATCGCGCAAGGAGATATCAGAACTTATGCTATATCGCGGTGTTGGCGAAGCCAAAGCAGTTACCATAGTAGCGGCTATGGAACTGGGACGTCGCAGAAGAGAAAGCGAAGCCCTCCACCAAAAGAAAATCACCTGCAGCAAAGCAGCTTTTGATTATATATTTTCGAGTATAGCCGATTTGCCGCACGAAGAATTCTGGATTATCTTATTGAAAAACAACAAGCAAATCATTGGTAAAACACTTATCGGCGTAGGTGGACTTACAAGTACGGTGGCAGACCCTAAGAAAATATTTCATCAACTATTAATCAACAATGCCGGCGGATTTATTATTTCGCATAATCACCCTTCGGGAAATGTAAAACCCAGCGATACGGACATTCGTTTAACAAAAGATATACAAGCCGTTGCCAATGTATTAAGAGTCGATTTGGTAGATCATATCATCGTAAGCGGCAATGCCTATTACAGCTTTGCCGATGAAGGTATCTTATAAGGCTTCTGCTACATTGCCTAAAAGCGTTGCCGTCGTACAGCTTTCAACTTTTACCTGTACATAACTGCCTTTGGAATCGATTGTTTTGGGAAATACAATTACTTTATTCTGACTGTTTCTTCCCACATAAAATTCTTCGGAACGTTTTGAAGTCCCTTCTATTAACACTTCAAAGGTTTTGCCTATATCAGACAAATTGCTAGTATGCGAAGACGCTTGTTGTAAGGAAATAATTTCTTCCAATCGCTTTGTTTTCACCTCCTCGGGAACATCATCATTGAAATGCTTGGCAGCATGGGTTCCGCTTCGCTCGGAATATTTAAACATAAACGCATAATCATAACCAACCTTTTCCATCAATGAAAGAGTATCTCGGTGGTCTTGCTCCGTTTCACCGCAAAAACCGGCTATCAAATCGGTTGAAATACCCGCATCGGGCATATGCTTTCGGATAGCTTCTACTCTATCCAAATACCATTCTCGCGTATATTTACGATTCATTTTTTTTAAAATCGCATTGCTCCCCGACTGTGCCGGTAAATGTATCGACTTGCATACATTCGGATTAGCAGCCATAACAATCAGCAAATCGTCGGAAAGGTCTTTGGGATGAGAGGTAGCAAAACGCAAGCGAAGACTTGCATCCATTTGCGCAATATCGTTCATTAACTGCGGGAAGCCGTAATACGACTCCCAAAGATACGAATTTACATTCTGACCTAAGAGCGTAATCTCTTTAAAGCCTTTTTCACAAAGCTGTTCCACTTCCGCCAAAATGCTTTTGGGGTCGCGACTGCGTTCTCGTCCACGGGTATAAGGGACGACACAATAGGAACAAAAATTATTGCATCCCCGCATAATGGAAATAAAAGCCGAAACGCCGTTGCTGTCGTAGCGTATGGGATTGATATCGTCGTAGGTCTCTACCGTAGAAAGCAAAATATTGGTAGCCTCTTCGTTGCTATGATTCAACAAAACGGGGAGGGAACGATAGGCATCGGGACCCGCCACGAAATCAACCCTTCCTTCCATTATTAATTGTTTGTGAAAACGTTCTGCCATGCAACCGATAAGTCCTATTTTCACCATGTGATTTTTTCGGTAAACCGCATTCAGTTCCGTTAATCGCTTCAACACCCTTTGTTCGGCATTTTCGCGTATAGAACACGTATTAACGATGATAAGATCAGCCTCTTTAGGGTCTGTGCAAATAGTATAGTCTTCCGATAAAACAGATGCAACAATCTCGCTGTCAGCAAAATTCATCTGACAACCGTAAGTCTCGATATATAGCTTCTTCTTTGTTTCCAAGTGAAAAATATTTTTTGCAAAAGTACGAAATAAAAAGCTTGCTTAGGGTATGCATGCTTACGATTCCCTTGGTTTTTTTACTGAAAATAAATAATATTGTCCGATATAGATTACAAATTCGCTAAAGATTTTTCTCTTCAATTCGTTCCGCCCAGAATGACAATAATTTTTTAAAGATAAATGAGGTCGATTAAGGGCTTTGCAACACAAAGCAGAAGAAGTCGTTTCGGATAAAGCAAATAATCTGTTGAAATTTAAATAAAAAAGTATTTTTATTTAAATTTTGTGTATATTTGCATCGTAAAACATAAAATGAAAAACACAATGAGTCTGGTAGCTATTTGTTTATTTATTCCAATAAGACTTCCAAATCTTTCCTTTGGTGTATGTTTTACGTGTTTTGCATTTTTTACATCTTTACTTTTATATATTATTTTGCTTGCGAAACAGGCATTTGTTTATAACCAATTGATTATTACCCCCCCTCCACCCCATTTACAATAAAACAAAGTCGTTTTGTGTGGGAGGTGGTAAGCTTTATAGAGGGTGTTCCCTCAAACCATTATAATATTAACCCTGAAAAGCTTAAAAAGCATTTGAAACGTAAGTGTGAATGAAAGCGTAAAATAAGTAGCACAATGATGCTAAAAAAATTAAAAAAAACGCAAAATCACACAAAAAGATTTAGTTTTAATATTTTAAAAAAAAGAAATGAATAAAATATATAGAAAATCAATAAAAAATATAATTTTAATTTGCATCTTAATTAATTTTTCATACTTATCTTATAGTCAATATTATGTTTATGGGTATGAGAATTGGACTGTTCCTCAATATATGGCAACAGATGTTGTTATTTTAAATGGAGGAATGTTAAATATAAATGCTGATATTTTTTTTAATACTTCCAATACAATAACTGTTCAATGTGGAGGTAAACTTATTGTGAATAATGCCACTTTAGGAAATGCAGTACCAAATGCTTTATGGGGAGGAATTATAATATTGGGAAATAGAAATTTGCCACAAACACAAAATAATCAGGGATATGTAGAACTTAATGATGCAATTTTAGAAAATGCAGATTGTGCGATTAAAGCAGGAGAAGTACTAAAAACTTTAACACCTTACGGAAATATTTATACATGTACATATAGTGGTGGTGGTATTGTTCAAGCAGAGAATACACACTTTATTAATAATTTCAGATCCGTTCAAATAGAACAATATCATAGAAACGGCAATAAATGTTATTTTAGAAATTGTTATTTTGAAATTAATTCTGGAGCATTTTTCAATTATTATAATTGGAATCAAGTTCCTCTTGAATTTGGTAAAACTTCACAAATTTATTTACACAATGTTAATGCAATTCGTTTTCAAGGATGTGATTTTTATAATTTTGGAGATATTGGACAAAGCATAGCAATTGTTGCTTATATGGCTGGACTTTTAATAAATACTAATGATGATGTTTATGGAAATTTAATATCAAATAATCCCTATTATTTTACTAGTAATTTTAGCAGTTTTGCACATGCAATACAAATTAATGAATCTGGATTGAACCCGATTACAATATTATATACATATTTGGTTAACAATACGTACGGTATTGTAGCTGTTAATGCAAATACATTAAGAATTGAATCAAATGAAATTCACACTGGACTATACGGAGGTTTATATTTAAAGAATTGTTCAAAATTTAAAATTGAAAATAATTTTTTAAATAATTTCCCCAGTCTGGGCATGTATTTTTATTTTCCCCAATCAATTCCTGAGAATAATTATGTACAATATAATAGTTTCTTAAATTGTTGTAGCCCCGCAATTGGTTGTCAAGGAGTAAACAGTAATGGCATTAATACATTTTCAACATCTACTGGATTGCAAATTTTATGTAACACTTTTCAAAGTAATTATAATATAGATATTTTTTTAACTCAAGATGCTTCTATTGCTTATTTTCAGGGAAATCCAACTAATGCAGCAGGGAATTTATTTTTAACTAATACTAATACCAGCATTTATAATACAAATTATCTTCCATTTTATTATTATTATAATCTGTCTGATCCATCGCAAATTCCAAAAAATGTAGTAAATGTTGATGCAATTGGAGGATTAAAATTTGATTGTTCTTGTAAGGATTTTGGTTTTATGGGAATAAATTATTATTCAGCAGAAAATAATTGGATAGGTGATATAGAAATCCTTGAAGATCTGTATATAGTATTAAAAGCAGAATATGATATTAAACATTATGAATATGCTATGAATTATACTATAACCATAGATTGGGATGCATATTATAACGGAGATACGTCTTATCAAGTTCAAGTTGATGATTTTTTTGAATTAACAAACATACAATCTGCCCTTGACTTATATTGTTTAAATGCCGTTCAGATTCTACTTTCAGCTGTTGAATTGGATATAAATACGTATATGATTTGGTTAAATAGAATGGGGTGTGCAAGTATGGATTTACAAATAGCTAATTGTTTTTTATCTTTAGAAAATTATTCATCTATGGATAGTTTATTACTAACTTTATCAACAAAATATCCTTATGTAGATTCTTCGGATATAAATAATTACAAATTGTGCTTGGATTATTTGGCAACATGGGATTTAGCTAATGTTGATACTTTATTTATACCTCAATCCGATTTAAATACAATAGATAGTTTAGCTAATTTAAATAGTGGATTTGGTAGTTGTTTAGCCAAAGAGATATTGAATATATTAAATGATAAAGTAGATTCTATTATTCCTTTGTTTACTTGTAGCTCAATTCAAACAACATCAAATTTTACTTCTAATATTTTTGAAGCAAAATCAGATGAATTTATAGATGTTTATCCAAATCCGACTGAAAATAATATCCAAATTTCATCTACTAAATCCGATAACATTATCAATAATATTATTGTCTTTACTATCTATGGTAAAATATTAATAAACAAAGAATATCATTCAAATAATATTATTATTAATTTAAATGGGTATAGTGATAGGTTATATCTTGTTAAATGTGTTATGAAAGATGGCCGAACAATAGTTAAAAAAGTAATAAAAAAATAAAAATCGATAAAATTTAAAAATATGAGACATTTAAATCTTTTAATAATCATACTAATAACAACTATGAGCTTGCAGGCTCAAAATTATGTGAATGTACGTTTTACTTCCCAAATGCAAGGGGGGACGTATCATGTATTAGACAGTGTCAAAGTAATGAATCTAACGCGGGGCTGGGAGGAAATGCTCTATTATCCGGATACGGTTTTGCAAATGACCAATAGCACGGGAATTGCGGAGACACAAACACAAGGGAATGCATTGATGCAAAACATCCCCAATCCTTTTAAGGCAAGTACGGAAGTAAGCATCCGATTGCAAGCACCGGAAAATATATCATTGGTTTTGTATGATATGAGCGGCAAGCAATGTGCGGCATATTCAGCGTTCTTAGCGGCAGGGAAACACGGCTTTACCCTAAGGGTAGGTGCTGCACAGGCATATATTTTGAGTTTACAAAGCTCGGAAGGAACACAAAGCATTACCGTATTGGCAAGCGAAAGAGGGTCTGCTTTTCAGATAAGCTATACGAACTACATAACTCAAGCTGATGAAAAACCCATACAAAAAGCCCATACGGATAACGAATTTCAAACGGGGGATAACATGAAATTTATTGGGTATACGACCTATGACAGTACCAAAAGAACGCATCAATTACGCGTATCGCAAGGGGGAGCGGATGCGGACTATACGTTTCAATTTGCCATCGGTTATGCCGTGGGGGATGTGTATTATGATGAAAGCGGAGCAGCGGAAGGTATCGTTTGTTGGATAGCCGATACGGTATTCAGCGATAGCGGAAAATATTACGGATTATACGGAAAAATGATTTCCATGGATGAATCGGATGAAGGATTAATGTTTGCTATTATCAATCGTTCAACAAATTCCTATGATTCAGTTGATGGAAGGGTTAACACAGCTCTTCAAATGGCATTGCGTTCCGATACCTCTACTTATTTATACAAAGATAGAATTGAAGCCGTTAAGTGGTGTACCGATAAGGGAGAAGGATGGTATTTCCCTGCAAAATGCGAAATGACACAATTGTTTGAAAATTTCACCATCATCAATCATGCTTTGCAACAAAATCAAGGAACTTTAATAGGTACTTATTTTGATATTAAAGTCTATTGGGCTTCGACTGAAACGGCAGACGGAAAGAATGCCTATATCTTGTATTATAAAAATAACATTGTATATGTTTCTTATGCAATATTTTATCAAACATTGTATGTGCGCGCTATGAAATGGTTTAATGAACAGGAAAAATAACTAATAATTAAAAAAAATATTATGAAAAAAATAGGATTTATTTTAGCAATTTTCTTTTTTAGTGTGAATTTTTCTATAGTTTGGGCGTATGATTTTAGTGCCGTATATAACGGGAAAAGACTATATTATAACATTCTTTCTGATACGCTTCCTTATACGGTAGAAATAACATCTGAAAATGATAACGACCCTTATTATACTTCTTATCCTTACGGAACAATTACAATCCCGACATCAGTTAAAGTAAACGACACAAGCTATTCGGTAATACGAATTGGGGATTTTACATTTTTTCAATGTACAGAACTCTACCAGGTAATCATTCCCAATACCGTAAAAACGATTGGGCAGGCTGCATTTAATGATTGTTGGTCTTTAACAAAAGTTGATATCCCAAATTCCGTAAAAAGCATTGGACTGTATTGTTTTAGTGGTTGTACTTCACTAACATCCTTCGTTTTAAACGACAGTATTACAAAGATAGAAAGTAGTACTTTTGCCGGATGTTATAATTTGGAAACATTTACCTTCGGTAAAAATGTAAAAATCATTGATTTATTCGCATTTCAGATGTGTTATGCATTAAAAAAAATAGAGATTCCCAATAGTGTAGATAGTATTTGTGGATGGGCATTTAATGCTTGTAAATCACTAAAGACAATTATTATTGGTAATTCTGTTACTTTTATTGATTGGTTTGCATTCGGTCCGATGTTTGATAATTTAAAACAAATTTTTATAAAAGCCGGTACACCACCTCAACTTCATAAAACATCATTTAATGGTATAGATACAACTATTCCGGTATATGTACCTTGTGGAAGTATAAATTTGTATAAAGCAGATACTATTTGGAATCTATTTACGAATATACAGGAAGGATATTTGGA
>JAGOKS010000075.1 GCA_017994425.1 Bacteroidales bacterium
ATAATGTAATTTTGCACCGTTTTCTATATGTTCTTTGACACCGATGGCTCACATTTTTTTTCACCGATAAGGGGTGGGGTCAATTTGCTCCGGAATCGGGGGGTCAATTTAACCGGAATAATCAATTTTTGTAAAAAAGTGGGTTTGGCAAGATAATTGTAAATATACTAAATGAAAAAATAAGGACTCATAAAAATTAGGTTTGTATAATTTGTTTGTTTGGGAATCATTCGAAAGAATGGTTCCTTTTTTTTATGCCTTTTCTTTTTATATTTCGATTTTTAATGATCTATCGTTTAAAGTATAATAAGAAAGTCCTAACGAATCGCATTCTTTCTCCCACTTATTAATTTTGTATGTTGCATTGTTCATTGTAAAGATGATTGTTGCAGGTTCTATCATTTTAATGACGTTCTTTATTTGAATCCTCGGATTGGCATCTATTAATAGATATTCTATGTTCAGTTTTTCAGCAGTATGATTCTCGTAATAAATGGTCCTATTTACTATAAATATTGTTTTACCATGGAAATAGATAAAGTTTCCCGACCTGTAAAAATTGTTTTTACTATACTTTTCCTCAACAATTAACTTATTAATTCCTCTTTTGATACGATAATTTTGAATATGAAAATTAATATTTAAACTATCACTTAAACTTATACTATCCCCAACAACAAAAGCTGTTTTCCCATCCATACAATCCATTACAAAACCGTGAGGAATCGAATAAAATACAATTTCTTTGTTTTTATGATTTACCATTTCTTGGTGAATGCTAATTAGAAAAATAGATAAGACAGTGATTAGGAATGCAAAAAAATGCTTTTTCTTTTTATAAAGCAAAGCAGAAGCCAAAAATAAAATACATATATAACAGAAAGCCGTTTGCCAAGGATTCAGATAAATATTTTGGAATGTTGAAAAAGGCAATGATTCTATAAATGTTATTATGTAATTCATGCATTTTATCATATAATTTAACACTATAGATATATAATTGTATGCCCATTCCCAAAATGAAAGCGATAAGCAGAGAATGCCTGTCCCTACGACAAAAGGTGTAAAACTGATAATAGCTATGTTTGCTAATATAAAATAATTTGGAAATTGATGAAAATAACACATCGACAGTGGAAAGGTTAGTAACTGAGCTACTAATGTAACTGCCACTATTTCAAAAATGTAATTTCCAACTTTTGTTTTAGAATGATACAGATTCTTAACGGGTTTTTGTAACCATACTATTCCAAACACGGCAGCATATGACAATTGCATTCCCACTTCATAAACTATCAAAGGATTGATACAGCTTATAAAGAAAAAAGAAGTTAATAAACTATTATATGTGTTTGTATTTCGTTCAAATATATTTCCAAAAGCCACAAAAGTAAACATGGTAGAAGCACGCATTACCGAGGGAGACATTCCCGTTATGCACGCATATAACCATACAGTCAATAGTAAGAGTGCTGTTTTAACGATTTTTTGTCTTTTATTTTTGGATAAAAAGAATAATAAATAATTAATAATCATGAAAATAATCCCCACATGCATACCCGAGACACATAAAATATGACTTACTCCTGCAGAAGCATAACTTTTGGCAAGACGAGCATCTAATTTATCATCGGCTCCAAGTAAAATGGCTGATATAACCGCGTTTTCTTCTTTGTCTAAATTTCCTTTATTGAGAGTTTCTACTAATTTTTGTCGTATTTGCGAGGCGAATATCATTATTTTATTTCCTTTTTTATTATCTACTAATTCCCAAGCTTCATGGGAGATAAAACCTTGCAAATGGATGTTTTTTATTTCTAAATAACGTTTATAATTAAATTCTTGCGGATTTTTTGGTTCATCAATGCATTGTGCTTGTGTATAAAAAACAAGTCTGTCGCCGTACTTTATTTTTTCCGCTCGTTCATCTTTTTTAATAAATAAAATAATATTAAAATCAGATGTTTGCCAACGATTACTGTCTTTGTACTGAACGATACGTACAATTAATTTCACACTATTGGTTTTTATCAGAGGTGATTCTATGACATCACCTATATATAAATTTTTTTGATTTGATTCGGAGATAGTTAATGGCGCTTTTTTTATAGTAACATATAGATATGTGCTGAAAAACCCAATCCATATAAAGGAAACAATAAAAATACACCCACTAATTATTCGATATTTATAACGGATGTAATAATGGGAAAGAAAAATTGATACTATCCCTAAAATAGTAATTATCAATCCACAAAAAATGGGAATGTAAAAAAAATAGCGAAAGGTAAAAAAAAGTAAAGTACCGCTTAGGAAACTTCCTAAAATCCTTAATAAAGGATATTTACTCCAGTTAAACATAATTTGTTTGTTTTTTAATTATAAATCAATTCTAAATTAAAAAATAATGTGCAAAAATACAATTATTTTTTAGTTCTCAATCAAAAGCAAGTCGGGAAACAATAATTTAAATAAAAAGATTCACGTTTGCATTATCGGCACGTCCCATATACGTAGCTACACCACCTATAGTTACTTCATCCATTAATTCTTCTTTACTAACACCCATTACATCCATTGACATTTGGCAGGCAATAAATTCAACTCCGTTATCCAAGGCTTGTTGACGTAAGGATTCCAAAGAGTCAATCCCTTTGCTTTTCATTAAGTAACGCATCATGATACTGCCGGCTCCAAACATGCTGAATTTGGAAAGGTTAAGTTTTAAAGAACTTGAAGGCAACATAATACCAAACATTTTGCCGAAAAAATCTTTCTTCACTTTTGGTTTTTTCACTTTCTTAATCACATTTAATCCCCAGAATGTGAAGAATATTGTAACCTTTTGTCCGGTAGCGGCAGCACCATTAGCCAATACGAAAGTCGCTAATGCTTTGTCTAATTCTTGACTGAATAATATTAATGTTTTTCCTTTTCCGTCGCAGGTAGTTATTGTTGTACAATGTTTAGGCGATCCTTTTTCAATTACAACCGTATACTTTCCTTTATCATTTGTATTTGAAATAAGGGTGTTACCGGTCATGTTACACCATGCTTCCGCATCTCTTGAGAAACCCGGGTCGGTTGATGTAACTTCCAATACTTCGCCTTCTTTGATTTCATCAATTTTATTTTTCAATTTTAAAATAGGGCCCGGACATTGTAAACCGCAGGCATCCACTTTAATAATATTTTTAATTATTTTTTCCATAACAGGTTTTGAGGAATACTGAGGTGTATTCGTATCATTGTTTTTATTAATATTATGTGTAAGACTGACAATGGATTTATATGTTTTATATCCTCCCGAGAGATTAAATACTTCTTTAAATCCCCTCCCCATGAGTATTTGTTGTGCCAAATAACCTCTTAATCCTACTTGACAAAATATGGCAATAGGTTTGGTAGTGGGAATTTCATCCAAACGTGTACGTAACTCATCAACAGGAATGTTGATAGCTTCGGGAATACTTCCCAATTTAAATTCATCTTTTGTACGAACATCCAATAATGTATATTTTTTTGCCCCTGCATATTGTATGTCTCTCCAATAAATAACCGGCATTTTACCGCTTAGAATGTTTGCAGCTACATATCCGGCAATGGCAATTGGATCTTTTGCCGATGAAAAAGGTGGTGCATAGGTGTGTTCCAAACGAATAAGATCGTATATGCTTCCTCCTTTTTTTATCAATAGAGCAATCTGGTCAATGCGTTTATCCACACCTTCAATTCCTATACATTGGGCACCGAATATTTTTCCGTTTTCCGGATTGAATGCTAATTTTATAGTTAAATTAAAGGCATTGGGATAATAACCGGCATGTGATCCCGAATGAGTAGTGGAAGTTTTATAGGGTATATCATGTCTGACAAGCTGCTTTGCAGCTAATCCTGTTGATGCTACCGTTATGTCGAACACTTTTGCAATAGAAGTTCCAATAGCTCCTTCGTAAATGGATTTATTTCCAAAAACCATATTATCAGCTACAATTCGTCCTTGTCTATTTGCCGGATTTGCTAAATAATTTAACCAAGGCTTTCCGGTAATAGGATGTGGAAACTCAATAGCATCACCAACGGCATAAATATCTTTCTCCGAAGTTTGTAAATAGTCGTCAACCCAGATACCTCCGGTTTCACCTATTTTTAATCCGGCTTCTTTAGCCAGTTTTGTTTCAGGTTTAACGCCTATGGATAGAATAACAATATCTGCTATTAATATTTCGCCATTGTCTAATTGTACTTCAATATGATTATCTTTACGTTCGAAGGCTATCACAGATTTTTCCAAATAGAGAGTAACTCCTTTCAAAAGCAAATGTTCTTCTGCCAATGCTGCCATCGATAAATCAATAGGAGGCATTACTTGATTCTGTTTTTCTACGATTGCTACTTGTGCACCGGCATGATGAAGATTTTCCGCCATTTCCAAACCAATAAATCCTGCACCAACCACTACTGCTTTTTTAACGGAATGATGGGTAATATAATTTTTAATAGCATCTGTATCAGAAACGTTGCGTAGAGAAAAAATACCTTCTACATCAATTCCTTTGATAGGAGGCATAAGAGGGTATGCCCCCGGAGACAGTAATAATTTATCATAGGTTTCACTATATTCTTCTCCATTCGATTTCCGAATTTGAATGGTTTTATGAGCGGAATCAATAGAAATCGCTTCCTGTTCTACCCTTACATCTACGTTGAAACGACTACCAAAAGATTGGGGTGTTTGTAAAAATAATTTTTCTCTTTCTTGTATTACACCACCTATATAATATGGTAAACCACAATTGGCATAGGAAATATATTGGCCTTTTTCTAAAAGGATAATTTCGCACGATTCATCTACTCTTCGGATTCTTGCAGCTGCGGTTGCTCCTCCGGCTACTCCACCAACAATTACATGTTTCATTATTCTTTTTTTTATCGTTATAAATTATTAATGCTTTTTGAAATTTGTACTAATTCTCTCAAATTTACAGGCATTTGATTTTCGTCGCATCTGATAGAGGCTACCTTTATTTTACCCATTTCGGTTAAGGTAAAATACATTTTTCTTCTGTCTTTTTCTCCCATATAACGCTCAATAAATCCCTTGTCTTCGACAGTTTTAATTACTTTTGAAGTATTTGAAGCCGATAATTTTAACTCTTTTGATAATTCTCCGGATGACAAAGGACCTTTTTTTAACAAACACATTACCACACCTTCATTAAAACTTATTTCATACGTTTGTTGGAACTTAAATTCAAAATCGTTTATTGCTTGATTTATTTCACGTATATAACTTAGTATTTTTACTTTTTTTTCCATTTTATTTGATCAATATTTGTTTTATAACTTCAATAAATTTTTCTTTTGGCAATGCGCCCATTGCCATTTGTGGATTGTCGTGCATGGGAATAAACAGAAATGTAGGAACACTTTGAATGCCGAAAACACCGGCTAATTCTTGTTCTTTATCTATATCTATTTTGTATATATAAAGTTTCCCTGCATATTCTTTTGCCAGATCTTCTAAAATCGGGGAAACGGCTTTACAGGGTCCACACCATGTGGCGTAAAAGTCAATAATCGCCGGTTTATCTCCCAAATAAATCCATTCTTGTGAATTTTTCTCGTAATCCAATATTTTCGACAAAAAATCTTGCTTATTCAAATGGATAGGGCTAGAGATGATTTCTTTGAAACAATCTTCTCCTTCGTGATGTGCACAAGCTTCGCCACAATCTTTGATTTTACCGGCAAGATAATTTTTCACTACATCATCTACATTACCGCTGCATCCACGAATTACCTTGATGTTTTTTGCTTCCAACACGTTTTTGGCACCTTCTCCCATATTTCCGGCTAACATTATTTTTACGCCCATGGATTGTAATGTTGAAGCAATATCCGATTTACATCCGCATCCTTCCGGAGCTTCTAACGGCTCTTGAGCTATTATATGGTTTTGTTTATCTATAGTATAGATTGTATAGTATTGACAATGTCCGAAATGTTCGTCTACTCTTTTATCATTCGTTGGAACGGCAATTTTCATATGAATTTTTTATTTTTTTTGAAGTTTAAAAAGTACAAAATTTTATTGATATTTATAATTAATTTGCAAGAAATATTTTTATATTTTAATGATTTTGATATTATTTTGTTATCTATGTGTTGATTTTAAAGAGATTTTTACCGGAAGAAGCCTTTTATTTAAGAAATAGTTTTTTTAAAAGATAAAAATGCTATATGTATTTCGTCTCTGATACGACGATACACACTTAAAACATATTCCGCTTCTCCGTGTGCATCGGCAGGGTCTTCAAATCCCATGTGTAAACGATTTTTTACGTTTCCTATAAATATCGGACAGCTTTCTTTGGCATTGTCACAAACGGTAATGACATAATCCCATGATTCTCCCGTATACATAGCCACATTTTTCGGTATATGATGAGAGATATCGATTCCCAGTTCCGCCATTACCTTCCCAGCATTCGGATTAACTTGTTTTTCCGGTTTTGTCCCTGCCGAATGTACCTCCAGATTTTTATCAAAGGATTGTAAAAAGCCTTGCGCCATCTGACTGCGACAACTATTACCGGTACATAGAATAAGTATTTTCATTTATATAATTATATATTTATACCAAACTTCCAAATATTAATCCGGCTAAAGTAGAGAGCACAATTACCAATAATGTATATACTATCGTTTTTTGAGTTCCAATAATTCCACGTATCACTAACATATTAGGTAACGACAAGGAGGGTCCTGCCAATAATAATGCCAAAGCAGGTCCTTTACCCATTCCCGATGCCAATAAGCCTTGTATAATGGGAACTTCAGTTAAAGTAGCAAAATACATAAATGCGCCTACAAAAGAAGCAAAGAAATTTGAAAATATAGAATTACCTCCTACCAATGCACTAATCCATGCATTGGGAATTACACCGGCTATGGAAGTATTGTCGTGGGTGGAACCTAGAAGAAATCCCGCAATCACCACACCTATCGCCAACAAAGGAACGATTTGTTTGGTAAAACCCCAGGAGGAGAGTATCCATTCTTTGTTGTCGTTTTCTTCTTTTTTATCCAATAAAGAAATTATACTAACGGCAGTAATAGCTATCACTATGCTAATCATCGGATTGGAAAACAGAAAAGCGCTCAAAGCGGTTAATGCGGCTCCTATTAACACCAACCAAGGTTTAAGTTTTAAGATATATATCATCGAATATACCAATACAAAACCAAAAGCTCCCGTAATATACCATTTATAAGACCAAATATAAAACCACAGACTTGAAGTATCTTCTGCCGAAGGTTTTCCCCAGTTTGCAAACACTAATATCAACACTAACGTAAAGAAGTGTATCATGGTTTGCCAAAGCGGGCGTTTCTCCGGTACATCCGGAAAATTCATTTGTTCTTCTGCTTTTATTTTTTCTTCTTTGCGATAAATGAATGCCATGATTAAACCGATAATCACACTAAAAGAAACAGCTCCTATAATACGTGCCACTCCCATTTCAAAGCCTAATATACGAGCCGTTAAAATAATGGCTAATACATTAATGGCAGGTCCGGAATATAGAAAAGCGATAGCAGGACCTAATCCCGCTCCGCGTTTATGTATACTTGAAAACAAAGGCAATATGGTACAAGAACAGACTGCTAAAATAGTTCCAGAAACAGCAGCCACCGTATAAGCTACCCATTTTCTTGCTTTTGCTCCAAAATACTTGATTACCGATGCCTGACTTACAAAAACAGAAATGACTCCCGCTATCAAAAATGCAGGCAATAAACATAATACCACATGTTCTCGGGCATACCATTTGGCTAAATCGAAAGTGGCATCTATCGCAGTATTGAATACAGGACTTTGTATCGGGAGAAAAAATACCCCTAAAAATACGAGTACAATCCAAAACAGAATCTTTATTTCTTTTTTTAGTTCCATTTTTTATTGTGTTGCGTGCTTATTTTAATTCGTTTATTTTTGCCACAAGTTCCTTTTCGTAGGCTTCACGGTCGTTTTTTCTGGCATATTTTGCCAATATGCCGGATAAATCAACGTACTTTTTCTTTTTGGGTAAAACAACTATCAAACTTTGTGATTTTGTCTTATACATTTCTACTAATTTTTTATTGGCTTCATCCGCCAATGCGATGGTTTTAAAAACCACTTGATCGGTAGAAAAGTTTTTGGCAATAATATCCTTGGTAGCCATTTCTAAATTCTGACAAGCTCTTGCCTGACAACACGATAAATTTGCTTTGAAATACAATACTTCAATTTTTTTACTGCCGTTTTGAGCAATGGCTCCGAATGCGATGAGCAGTAATACCATCATAATACTTAATTTTCTCATTTTTTAATTTTTTTTATGTGTGCATTAATATTTTTTCGTAACAGTTAAAGGTTTTTGGTTTTTTATTTAAATATATCTCACCTGTTTTTCGATATCCTAATTGTAGAAACAAATTGTTCATGGGATAATTTGTTGAATAAGTATCTGTTTTTAAATAATGATAGCCTGATATAAAAGCTAGGTTTTCTGCAAATTGCAACAATTTAGTGCCTATGTGTTGCCGGCGATAGACTGGATTTACAGTCATACGATGTAATACAAGGGCAGTATCCGGCAAAGACCATTGTATAGCATTGTATTCTATGGGCTCCTCGGTATTCAAACAAAGTAAGCCCCCAATTTCATTATTTATTTCATAGATGTAAAGATGTTTTGACTGTATATCGTTCAAAAATTCAGAAGAAGTAGGATAATATTTATTCCATTGTGGATTGTTTTCTCTTACCATGATATCTATGGTTTGATTCACAACTAGCATAATATTATCTATGTCTGATTTCTTCGAAAGTCGTATCATCATTTAATCGGATTATTTATTTTTCTGCATACACCGTAATACTGAAAATACCGCTTTTACTTTCTTTAAAGTCGAGTATTTCTTTTTCTGAAAGGTATTTCAATAAAATATCCTTGGGGATATCAATTACTTTTGATTTTTGTATGCGAATATTTTTTAATCCGGCTTTCCCCATGATTGAAAGATAGTCTTCTGTTTGAATGGCTCCGGACACACATCCGGCATACATTTCTGCTGCATTCTTGATGCCGTCGGGTAAGTTGCCCTGTATCACTACATCCGATACGGACAAATGTCCACCCTGTTTTAATATCCGGTATATTTCACGGAAAGCTTTTTCTTTATCCGGTACCAAATTTAACACACAATTACTGATAACCACATCGGCTATATTATCCGCAACGGGCATGTTTTCAATATCGCCTAATACAAAAGAGATGTTTGTAAACCCAAGTTTAACGGTATTTTCCGTAGCTTTTTTTATCATTGCTTCTGTCATGTCTATGCCTATCACTTTGCCGGATTCCCCCGTAAGAGCACGGGCAACAAAACAATCGTTACCGGCACCGGAACCTAAATCAACTACCGTATCACCGGCTTTAATTTGTGCAAATTCGGTGGGAAGTCCGCATCCTAAACCTAAATCAGCTTCGCTGTTATAACCTTTAATAAGACGGTAGCTTTCACTAAACACCGTATAATCTGTTCCACAACAACAGGATGACCCGCAACAGGAGGTCTCGTTTTGCGTTTTACTTTGTTCGGCTATTTCACCGTACTTTTCTTTTACAATCTTTTTTAAATCTTCGTTTTTCATTTTTTTTTATTTAAAAATAAAATATTACACCATAA
>JAGOKS010000076.1 GCA_017994425.1 Bacteroidales bacterium
AACAACACGGCTATTCCATACTTAATGCAAGGATTTCATAAAGAAATTCTCCTTGACACTATCATAGCTCTTCGCAACAAATTAGAAAATCTTTCCGGTATATGGAAAGACATTCCTATGTTAGCACGCACACACGGTCAAGCGGCTTCTCCTACCCTCTTAGGAAAAGAAATATACGTCTTCGTTGAAAGGCTCAACAATCAATTGGAATTATTGAATGCCATTCCTTTTTGCGGAAAATTCGGAGGTGCTACCGGCAATTTCAACGCCCATCACATTGCCTATCCTGATGTTGACTGGATAACATTCAGCAATGACTTTCTATCTCAAAAATTGGGATTGAAGCGTTTACAAACAACGACTCAAATTGAACATTACGATAACATGGCGGCTTATTTCGATGCGTTGAAACGCATCAATACCATTATTCTGGACTTAGATCGCGATATGTGGACTTATATTTCAATGGATTATTTCAAACAAAAAATAAAAGCCGGCGAAGTAGGTTCTTCTGCCATGCCACACAAAGTAAATCCGATAGATTTTGAAAATTCGGAAGGAAATATATGCATTGCCAATGCTTTATTTACAGGAATGTCCGCTAAATTGCCGGTTTCCCGTTTGCAACGCGACCTTTCTGATAGTACCGTCATACGAAATATCGGAGTGCCTGTTGCCCATAGCATCATAGCTGTCAATTCTGCAATGAAAGGATTAGACAAACTCTTATTAAACGAAACGGCATTAGCTGCCGATTTAGAAAAAAATTGGGCTGTCGTCGCCGAAGCCATACAAACGGTTTTACGTCGCGAAAACTACCCCAATCCGTATGAAGCACTGAAAGCATTGACAAGAGGAAAAACATCCATTGACAAAGCACACATACATCAGTTTATCGACAGCCTGGAGATAAGCGAAACTGTCAAACAAGCATTAAAACAAATCAGTCCGGAGAATTACACCGGCATTCATACCCATATCATACAGAAGGAAAAATAATACATGGATCATATACGAAATTTCTGCATCATTGCCCACATAGACCATGGGAAAAGCACTTTAGCCGACAGGCTCTTACAATTTACCGGAACCGTTAACGAAAGAGATTTTCAAGATCAGATTCTTGATAACATGGATTTGGAACGTGAAAAAGGCATTACCATAAAAAGTCATGCCATACAAATGAAATATGAAGATGAGGGCAAGAACTATATATTCAATTTGATAGACACACCGGGGCATGTAGATTTCTCGTATGAAGTTTCCCGTTCTATTGCAGCCTGTGAAGGGGCTCTCCTCGTTGTCGATGCCTCTCAGGGTATACAAGCACAAACCATTTCAAATCTTTATCTGGCGATAGAACACAATTTGGATATCATTCCTGTTTTAAACAAAATGGATATGCCCAGCGCTCAGCCGGAAGAAGTCAAAGATCAAATTGTCGACTTACTGGGCTGTGAACGTGAAGAAATACTGGAAGTAAGTGCCAAAACAGGCTATGGGATTGAGAATATCCTTGATGCTATTCTTCATAAAATACGTCCTCCCAAAGGCGATGTAGATGCCCCTTTGCAAGCCTTAATCTTTGACTCTGTTTTTAATTCATTTAGAGGCATTATCGCTTATTTCCGCATTATGAACGGACAAATACACAAAAACGATTTTGTAAAATTTGCCTCTACAGGCAAAGAATACCATGCTGACGAAATTGGCATATTGGCGCTCAACAGAGAGCCTCGCAATGTGCTCAAAGCCGGTGATGTAGGTTACATCATTTCCGGTGTTAAAACAGCAAAGGAAGTAAGAGTCGGCGACACCATCACTCATGTAGAAAGACCTTGTACAGAAGCTATTGAAGGGTTTAAAGAAGTTAAACCCATGGTATTTGCCGGTATTTATCCCGTCGAAGCCGACGACTATGAAGAATTGCGCTCCTCTCTCGAAAAACTGCAACTCAACGATGCTTCATTAAGTTTTGAGCCCGAATCATCGATGGCTCTCGGCTTTGGTTTCCGCTGCGGCTTTTTGGGATTGCTCCACATGGAAATTATCCAGGAACGCTTAGACAGAGAATTCGACATGGACGTAATCACTACCGTTCCCAATGTGTCTTACAAAATTTTTACTACTAAAAAAGAAATTATCGAGGTACATAATCCCTCGGGCATGCCGCCCTTAAACCATATCGACCATATCGAAGAACCGTATATCATGGCGCAGATAATTTCGAAAACCGACTATATCGGGGCGATAATGAAACTTTGTCTGGACAAACGCGGCATCATGAAATCACAAGTATATCTCACCAGCAATCGGATAGAAATTACCTTTGAGTTACCGTTGGGAGAAATTGTTTTTGATTTCTACGACAAACTGAAAAGCTGCTCCAAGGGCTATGCTTCCTTCGATTATTATATCAACGATTACAAGCCGTCTAAACTTGCTAAATTGGACATCCTCCTCAATGGGGATCCCGTAGATGCACTTTCGACTTTGATATATGTAGACAATGCCTATTCTTTTGGTCGCAGGATGTGTGAGAAATTAAAGGAATTAATTCCCCGTCAACAATTCGATATTGCCATACAAGCAGCCATTGGTTCTAAAATCATTGCCCGCGAAACCATTAAAGCTGTCCGCAAAGATGTTACTTCCAAATGCTATGGTGGTGACATCACTCGTAAACGTAAATTATTGGAAAAACAAAAGAAAGGAAAAAAACGTATGCGCCAGATTGGTAACGTCGAAGTTCCACAATCGGCGTTCCTCGCGGTGCTAAAAATAGATTAATTTGACTTTTCAGATACATTTATTTAGTATCTTTGCAAAAAATTTCTATAACATATTATTTTTAATGAAAATATTACATGAATAAAAATACTGTCATTGGTTTATTATTGATAATGGGTCTCTTAGTAGGATATAGCGTATGGATGAGCCCATCCAAAGAAGAACTGAAAGAAAAGCAACGCAAACAAGATTCCCTGGCATTGGTACAAAAAAATATGCCGACCGATACCACCCAAGCTCAGCTGACAATAGAAAAACAAGAAGAAAAAGACATACAAAAAACAACAGAAACAGCAAACGACAGCTTAGAAAATACTTCAAATTTTGAAACACAAAAAAGTATTTATGGCGCCTTCGTTTCGGCAGCACAAACGCCCGAGAACACAAACCCCATTATTATTGAAAACGATTTGTACAAACTAAGCATCGGCAGAAAAGGCGGTAGAATCGAATCGGTAGAACTGAAAAACGTATTTACCTACGACGGAAAACCGGTTATTCTCTTTGATGAAAATAGCAAAAACAATGAATTTGGATTCTTCTTTTTCTCCAATTATCTGGAGTTAAATACGAATGATTTCTATTTTGTCCCTGTTTCTTCACCTTCTTCTGAATCGCTAAAAGTAAGCGGTAAAGATTCGCTTCAACTAGCGATGAGGTTATATCCGAATATGGACGAAAACATACTCGACACCAACAGTTACATTGAATACCTCTACACCCTGAAAGGAAACGACTACCTGACAAGTGTCAAACTTCGCTTTCAAGGCATGGATAATTACCTGAACCAAACACAAAAAGAACTTTCCTTGCGATGGGTTACGCAATTAAAACGACTAGAAAAAAGTTATAAAAACGAAAAAATAGCAACCACCGTATATTACAGCGACATTGAAGACGTTGAAAATTTACAGGAAAGCGATACTAAAAGCGATTCGGTTTCGTTTCCTGCCAGCTTAAAATGGATTTCTTTCAAACAACATTTCTTCACCTCGACTCTCATTGCTGATAAAGAATTTTTAAATGCCAGCATGGTGGTAAGCATGGATGCTTTCGATAACGAAATAAACAATACCCTCAAAACATTAAAAGCCAATATAACTTTCCCTGTTTCCAATTTTGCCAAAGACGAATTTGGTTTTAATTTTTATTTCGGTCCCAACAAATACAACATCCTCAAAAAATACAAAATTGAACTCGAAGACCAGATACAATTAGGGGGTTCTTTGATATCCTGGATAAATAAAATTGCCGTTATTCCTATCTTCGGATTCTTCGAAAAGTTTAACTGGAGTTATGGAATCATTATATTGATACTTACTATCATCTTAAAAATAGTATTGCTACCCTTAGCCTATACCAGCTATAAATCGACAGCTAAAATGCGGGTAGTAAAACCCGAAATGGAAGAAATCAGCAAACGCTACCCTAACAAAGAAGACGCCATGAAGAAACAACAGGCAACCATGGCAATGTATAAGCAGTTAGGCATTAAACCCATGGCCGGTTGTTTGCCCATGTTATTGCAAATGCCGATATTAATTGCATTATTCCGCTTCTTCCCCTCTGCCTACGAATTACGTCAGCAACCCTTCTTGTGGGCTGACGACCTCTCTACTTACGACTCGATACTTAATTTGCCTTTCAACATTCCCTTCTACGGTGATCATGTGAGTTTGTTTACCTTATTAATGACAGCTGCCACCTTAATATATACCATCATTAATAATAAGATGATGAGTCCGGGAGGCAACGAACAACAAATGAAAATGATGAAATGGATGATGTATCTCATGCCCATCATGTTTTTGGGTATCTTCAACAACTACTCATCCGGACTAAGTTATTATTATTTCCTGGTCAACATCATTACTTTTGTACAGATGGGAGTTTTTAGAGTATCTATTAATGAAGAAAAATTACGTAATAAAATGCTGGCTACTAAAGCCAAGCCGGTAAAGAAATCGAAATGGCAGCAACGCATGGAAGACATGATGAAAGCCCAACAAGCTGCACAACGCGGAAATACAATACCGACAAAGAAAAAAGATAATTACAGAAGATAAATTAACATAAATAATAATTAAAATATAATCATAATGGCAAAAGGAGCAATAGTAATTGATATTGAAAGATGTAAAGGTTGCGGTGTTTGCATACCGGCATGTCCGAACAAGGTCATAGCCTTGGCAAAAAAAGTAAATAAAAAGGGCTACAATTATTTGGAAGTCCAAAACGACAATTGTATCGGATGTGCGAATTGTGCAATTGTATGCCCTGACGGATGTATCACCGTTTATCGGGCAAAGAATTAATTCAGTATTAACAAAAGTAAAAAAAACAATATGAAGGAATTAAGATTAATGAAAGGGAATGAAGCCATAGCTGAAGCCGCTATCCGTTACGGTGTTGACGGTTATTTCGGTTATCCCATTACCCCTCAATCGGAGATTTTAGAACATCTTATGGCCGAAGAGCCTTATAAAAAAACAGGCATGGTTGTCCTACAAGCAGAGAGTGAAGTTGCCTCTATCAACATGGTTTACGGCGGCGCCGCTTGCGGGAAAAGAGTAATGACAACTTCTTCCAGCCCGGGTATCAGTTTAATGCAAGAAGGTTTATCCTATATAGCAGGAGCCGAACTTCCTTGTATCGTTGTGAATGTCGTTCGCGGGGGTCCCGGATTAGGAACTATCCAACCTTCCCAGGCCGACTATTTCCAAACTACCAAAGGTGGCGGACACGGTGATTATCGTTTGATAACATTGGCACCCGCATCCGTACAGGAAATGTATGATTTTGTAGGATTGGCGTTCGAGTTGGCATTTAAATACCGTAACCCTGCCATTATCCTTTCTGACGGTGTAATCGGTCAGGTAATGGAAAAAGTACAAATTGACGATTATAAACCCCGATGGACAGATGAGTACATTAAGAAATCTTTCCCTTGGGCTACTACCGGAAAAAATCCGAATACGCCTCACGTTATTGTTACTTCCCTGGAATTGGATTCCTCCAAACAAGAACAAGTGAACATACGTATTCAAAAGAAATACAAAGAATGTGAAGCTAAAGAAGTGCGCTACGAATTGATTAATTGCGATGATGCAGAATACCTTTTTGTAGCTTACGGCTCATCGGCTCGTATATGTCAAAAAGCCATCCAATTAGGAAGAGAAAAAGGTATTAAAGTCGGCTTAGTACGCCCCATCACCTTATGGCCCTTCCCCAGCAAAATATTAGGCGAAATGGCCGACAAAGTAAAAGGAATGTTATCCGTTGAAATGAGTGCCGGTCAGATGGTAGAAGATGTTTTATTGGCTACCAAACACAAAATTAAAGTGGAACATTTCGGACGTTTCGGAGGTATTATCCCTACGCCCCAAGAAGTATTACACGCATTAGAAACAAAAATAATCGGAGGTTAATCATGAATAGAGAAGATATAATAAAACCCGAAAACTTAATTTACAGAAGAACTCCTGTTCTTACCGAGAATGTAATGCACTATTGTCCGGGTTGCGGACACGGAACGGCACATCGTTTAGTAGCCGAAGTAATTGAAGAAATGGGTATTCAAGAAAAAACTATCGGTATTGCTCCGGTAGGATGCTCGGTATTGGCATACAATTATTTTGAAGTAGATATGCAGGAAGCTGCTCACGGACGCGCTCCCGCTTTAGCTACTGCCGTTAAACGTTTAAAACCGGACTTCTTCGTATTTTCCTATCAAGGCGATGGCGATTTAGCCGCTATAGGTACTGCTGAAACCATACATGCCTGCAACCGTGGCGAAAATATCACCATGATATTTATCAATAACGGTATCTACGGTATGACCGGTGGACAAATGGCTCCTACTACCCTCGAAGAGATGAAAACATCAACATCTCCTTACGGAAGAGATATACAATCAATGGGAAATCCGCTGAAAATCACCGAACTTTTAGCACAACTACCCGGCACTTGCTACGTTACCCGTCAGGCTGTTTATACGCCGGCATTGGTACGTAAATGCAAACGCGCCCTCCGACAAGCTTTTGAAAACCAAAAAGAAAACAAAGGCGTTTCCTTTGTCGAAATCGTTTCCAACTGCAACTCGGGATGGAAAATGACACCCACCGCTGCCAACCAATGGTTAGAAGAAAATATGTTGCCCTTCTATCCCCTCGGTGATATGAAAGTGTCAAAGTAATAATTAACGGAATGTCTAAATTTTAAAAATATAAAAAAATGACTGAAGAAATAATCATTGCCGGTTTTGGAGGACAAGGGGTACTCTCTATGGGTAAAATTCTTGCTTATTCCGGCATTATGCAAAATAAAGAAGTAAGTTGGATGCCCAGCTACGGACCTGAAATGCGTGGCGGTACATCAAACGTAACGGTTATAATCAGCGATGAACGTATTAGCTCACCGGTGCTTTCCGTTTTTGATACAGCCATCATTCTCAACCAACAATCCATGGATAAATTTGAAAAGTCGGTAAAACCCGGCGGCATGTTGATTTACGACCCCAACGGCATCACCCGTCATCCGGAACGTAAAGACATCAATATCTATCAAATTGCCGCTACCGACAAAGCCGCGGAACTCGGTATTGCCAAATTATTTAATATGATTGTACTGGGAGGTTTCCTGAAATACAAACCCATTATCCAGGAAGAATTTATGCGTAAAGGGCTCGAAAAATCATTGCCTGCCCGCCACCACAACCTCATCCCTGATAATCTTAAAGCCATTACCATCGGTGGCCAAATCATCAAAGATTATCATACCTTATAAAGATTGTTTTTACCTGAAATTACCAAGCTGCCTGCATCAACAGGCAGCTTTTTTTTGTTTGCTTGCGTAAGGCATAATGCAGGCCTACGCATGTGCTGTTCACTCTTCCCTTTTCTCTCTTATAACATTTCTCCTTTTCAAGCTTTTTTTAATTGATTTCTCCTCCCCGGGAATTTGCATGCGTACAAACAACAATTTGTATGCGTACAAATGATCGCCGGAAAGCCTTGTAATTTTTTTTGAATGATTTTTGGTTTTTTTTGTAAAGAGATGGCACGCAGATGACACGGATGCGGCGGATACGGCGAAAAGATTATTGATGTGATGATGTGATAATGTGATGATTAAATCACAAATGATGCAAAGAGATATACAAACCCTACCCTTGTTTTTTCGGCACAAAAAAAACTCTCGGCACTCGGGACTCGGCACTCGCCACTTTTTTTCAGTTTTTTAGAGCGTTGTATCACGTTTAATTCTTAATTTTTAATTAATCTCGGCACCACTTTTCACTTTTCACTTTATAAACTTTCAACTTTCAACTTAAAAAAAAGTTTACTTTTGTAAAATAAATTCTCAGTAAGAAAAAAACAAATTCTAATGAAACACAAAACAATACTGCTTATACTTGGCATCGGTTTATTTTTACATGCTAAAGGACAATCAAACGAGACTATTTCGCTTGATAAAGAAAAGAAAAATTCGATTTTTTTTGCTCCCTATAATTTTGTATCTGATCTTGTAAATCCTTCCTTTCAAATAGGATATGAACGAATGATAAGCGATAAATATGCTATCCAGGTTGAAGGAGCTTATATAATGACAAATTTCATGTTTCCTTTAATGGAACTAACCGTAGGCGATAAATTGCCATATACCAGTAATGGATTTAAAATCAGAGCCGAATTCAAATATTTTGTAAGCTCACACGAGCATTACAAAACCTATCTATCCTGTGAATTGTTTTATTTAAAAAACAAGTCTTATACCAGCGACTATTTTAACGTTAGTGATACCTCCTTTACATATTCTTCCGATGCCCATTTCGATGATGGTGCTTATTGGGAAGATTTCATTAATGACAAGCAAAAATACGGGTTAAATCTTAAATTCGGTATGAAATTTTTTCTCGGTAATTGGTTTTTCATTGAACCACATGTTGGAATTGGCATAGCCTATCGCATATCTAAACAATATGGTAGAGAAAACTTAAACGATCCCTTGCTTTTCAAGTTACTGTCGTTTGGAAACAGACCCGGTGCCATGATAATTCCCAACTTCCCTATCAATGTAAAATTAGGTGTTCGATTTTAACCGAAGCTTGAAAATGCGTTCAGCGTTGGTGTTGCAAGGAGCGAAGAACGAGGAACTATATGTTGTTGAAAGGATGCATAAAACGAAATGAATGGAACACGGATAAAACGGATGCGGCGGATACGGCGAAAAGATTATTGATGTGATGATGTGATAATGTGATGATTAAATCACAAATGATGCAAAGAGATATACAAACCCTACCCTTGTTTTTTCGGAACGAAAAAAACTCCCGGCACTCGGGACTCGGCACACGGCACTTTTTTTCAGTTTTTTAGAGCCTTGCATCACGTTTAATTCTTAATTTGTTAAAACGTTCCACAGATTACTGCAAAATAAAAGATTCAAATTTGCCATGCCGTAACACATGCATTTTGCAATAGGGTGCGTACCCTTTTTTAAAGTTGAATTTT